>NZ_QKOB01000001.1:0-300000 GCF_003226535.1 Meiothermus sp. Pnk-1
TCGGCCAAAGACTCAAGATCACCGGGGCCCACTGGAGCGAATCCGGAGCGAGCGCTAAGGCCCTGGTCCGCTCGCGGTTCTTCTCCCACAGCCCCGTCACACCTTTCCACGCCGTCCGACACGGCGCTTTCCCTACTGCAGCCTAGTTGCCTAAATCCAGGACACACCCCGCGGGTGTAGGGGTGCGAATCGTTTAGGGGAAGGGTTTTATGCTATACCAGGCGATGGACTGCCCGTTCCACTCGCCTAGCATCTCCAGCCAACCGGGCTTGAAGCCTGTGGGAACCGGGGCCAGTCCCGGCGGCAAGGCCGCCAAAGTTTTGCCGTCGAAGTAGGCCACGAGGCGGATTTGGTTGTTCGTCTCGGGGGATGCTCGCAGCGCTAGGAGGCGGTCGTTGGGATCGTCTTGCAGCCAGATCTCTGCGTACTGGTATGGGGCAAGGGGGCTGATAGAGTTCTGCCAGCGCAGCAGCGGGGTTACCGGCCCTCGGTAGAAGGCCCAGGCTTTGGGGCTCACGATCCGCACCTCATCGGCGCGGAAAACGTTGCCCTCCCAGCGCCCACTGGCCTCGAGCCACATTCCCGGAGCGACCAGGCGCAGCCAGGGAGAGTCGCTCAGCAAGCGGGTGGACCCGGTATAGACCTGTTTGCCGTCGTTGACGGTGACCTGGGCGTAATAGCTGCGGCGCTCTTGGTTATTGGAGCCCTGGGGGTTTCCTCCGCCCCAGTTGGCGTTGTTGTCTTTATTGTTGCTGCCGCTATTGTCCTTGCCAGCCTTATCTCCTTTATCTCCCTTGCCCTTGTCATCCCCTTTGTCTTCGTTCTTGTTGGTGCGCTCCTCGGCAAAGGCCAGCCCCCAAGGATCAAGGGGAGCGAACACCCTCAGGCTGAGCCCCAACATCAACAAGAGGGCGAGCGGGTGGCTAAGCGCGCGTCGCCCGGGCATGGGCTTCCTCCCGTGGAGGGTTGGCTTTGGGTAGGCTGAGGGTGACCTCGAGGCCGGGGCGAAGGTTTCTAAAATGTACGTTCCCCGATAGCGAACGGGCAATGTGGCGCACCAGGGCCAGCCCCAGACCCAACCCCGGGAGCTGGGGGTTGAGCCGCAGGAAGGGCTCGCCCAAGCGCGCCAGGGCTTCTTCGGGCACACCGGGGCCTTGGTCCCGGACTTGTACGAATACCTCCTGGCCGGCCTTACCCAGGTGAACCCGCACCGGCCCCTGGCTGTATTTGCAGGCGTTTTCGATCAGATTGCCGATGGCCTGGGCTACTAGCTCGCGGGGGCCAACGCTCCAGATTGCGCCCTCGAGCGTGACCTCGATCCGGTGCCGGCGCGCAGGCGGCATCCCAGCTACTACCGACTCCACCAGGGTGTGTAGGTTGAGGGGGTGGGGGTCGGGCTCGGGGCTACGGGTGAGGGTCAGAAGGCCGTTTAGAATGTCTTCGATGCGGCGCAGCCCGGCTTCCAGGTGGGGCATGGCCTCGGCCTGGCTTACCAAACCCTGTTGCATAGCCTCAATCTGGGCGCGCAGGGTAGCCAAGGGCGTACGCAATTCGTGCGAGGCGTAGCGGGTAAAGCTCTTCTCGCGCTCGAGGAAACCCCGCACCGCGTGCGACATGCGGTTGAAGCTGTGGGCGAGTTGGGTGAGTTCGTCGTTGCCCGAGGGGACCGGGATAGGTTCAGGGAAGCGCTGCTGGGCTAGGTCGTGGGCGGCCTTGGTAAGGTGGTGTACCGGGCGCATTAGGTAGCCCAGCAGTAAGGCCGTCAAGAATACGGCTAGCAGTAGGGTAATCGGTAGCGCGATGGATAGGGTACGTAGGTAAGCCGCTAGCGAGGATTCCAGGCTGTGGGCTGGGATGGCGGCCTCGAGCAGATACCCTTGCTCGAGCGGGATCCGGGTGCGCAACCAGCCGGGGCCGGGTGGGGGAAAGGGGCCCCCGATGTCCAGGTAGGTAAGGCCGTCCTTCTGTACCCGAAAGCGCCCCTCGTTCCATCCGGGCACCTCCGAGAGCCGCTCGGGGATGAGGGTGGGGGGGGTGGTGCGCAGGTCTATCGCCTGGGCGACTGTGTGGGCACGTAGCGCCAGGTCCCCCGTGAGGTTTTGCTGGAGGGTCTGGCGAAACTGCCAGTAGCCCAAACCGCCCTCGAGCCCAACCGCAATCACGGCTAGAACGGTAAAGGCCAGCACCATCCGAGTACGGAAGCCCAACATTGCCCTCTCCCTTTTCAATCTACCGAAAGGAGACGCTTCGGGGTGTGAGCTGCGCAGATGGAGCACGCCTTTCTCCCATCCCGCGCCCAGGGCGTAGGGGTGTACGAGGAGAGGGGAGGTGCAACGGTCGCCCATGGCAAGCCGGGTCAGAGCCCTAGCCGGTAACCCCCGGGCATGGTCAAGATCGCTTCGGGGGCGAGCTTTTCTCGCAGGCGATGCACATAGACCCGGAGGATGCGGTGACCGGAGGCAACCTCTGGAAAGAAGCGCTCCAAAAGCTCCTCGACCGTGAACACCCGCTCCGGGTGCATAGCGAACAGCTCGAGCAGGGCGAACTCCTTTTCCGAGAGTTCTAGACGTCTGTAGTGCCACAGGGCTTGTCGGGCCACAAAATCCACCTGTAGAGGGCCGCGCTGGAAAGTGGACTGCTTGTGGGAGGCGTTGCGGCGGAGCAAGGCCCGTACCCGCGCCAGGAACTCCGCGAGCGAGAAGGGTTTGAGCAGATAGTCGTCTCCCCCCAAGTCTAGCCCTCGTACCCGGTCCTCCACGGCGTCGCGGGCACTGAGGAAGAGGATGCTGCCTCTGTATCCCGCGCGGCGCACCGCCTGGGCGAACTCGAAACCGGCATCTACCCAGCTTGTGCTTTTCGACCCGGTTGCTCCTTGGGGAAACATGATGTCCAGCACGATGAGATCCGGCTCGAGGCTTTCGAGATGGGCATACGCCTCCTCCAGATTGCTGGCCCAAGAGGCCTGGTAGCGCTCCTTTTGCAGCAGGGCCAAGAGGGGTTGGGCTAGCCCCGCCTCGTCTTCGACGATCAGGATACGCATCAGGATTCTCCACCGTAGAAAAGACGTTGGCGATGGCTCTTGGTAACTCGCATACGCAAGACAGGGATCTCAGGCCGGGGGTTCGGGGAAGCAGGGGCGCTGGCTAGGCGGTGGCCCCATTCTGAAACCCCTACTGTAAAGGCGGCCTTATTTTAACCCGATCTTGCGGGCCAGCAGCGCGGTGCTACTGCTGGGAACTCCCTTGACCTCGACCATCTGGCCGGTCCGGTCGCTGCCCCAGAACTCTTGAGCGGTGAGGGGTTTGCCGTTTTCCCCGGCCAAGCTTTGGCCGCCCACCTTCTCCTGCTGGTACACGGTCTGATCGTTCACCGATACGGTGACCCCATTGACCGTGAACGTTTTGGCGGTGGCGTTGAAGTTGGCGATTGTCCCCTCGAGCTCGGCATTGCCGGGTTCTTCGTCGTCTTGCGTGGTTACTTTGACCCGAATGGCTTTGACGGTGGTGCCCGAAAGCGCCCCCTTCACCTCTACCTCGATCCCATCAGCGAGCGTGCCGATCACGGTGGCGGCGGAGTAATCCACGCTTAGCCCCTCGACCTGGAAGGTCTGAGCGGCAGGATTGAGATTGCCGACCAAGCCCCGGAGCTCGATTCGGGTACCGTCGGGGACGTCCGGCTTCGCGTTCCCTTCGATGGCCCGCACCCGAAGGGCGGTGATGATGGTGCCGGATTTGCTTCCCCTAAAGCGGACGACCGCGCCCTCCACCAGCGTCCCCCGCACTGTGGCCTTGCTGTAATCTACAGTATAGGTCTGTAGCCCGTAGGTGAAAGTCTGGGCGGTCGGGTTCAGCTTGCGGATCGGAACCATCAGCTCTACACGGTTAGGATCATCGCTGCTTTCGCGCTCGAGCCGCGTCGCCACGATGGCATCGTCGGGGTCTTGGGGTCGGGGAATCCCGGCTACTTTCAGGTAATCGCCCGCGGCCAGGTCGGCCAGGGTCAGAGGGGTTTCGGTTCCGTCGGCGTTTTCCTGGAAGATCAGGGTCTTGTCGGTGACGAAAGCTTTGAGCCCAGCTACCACGACGAACTTCCCGGCTAGGTCCACCTGATCGGCCTGCCCTTGGGCCCGGTAGCGCGCCTCGAGGTCGCGCACCTTGACCTTGCCGCCCTCCTCGAGCCCGCTCCCGGAGATCTCCATCCCGGCCTTGACCGCCGCCGCGGTGGCGTCTTCGCCGTTTAGCGTCACTTTAGCGCTGCTCAGGTCGAGCACCTGGCCGTTCAGGGTGAGCATGGACGCGTTACCTCCCACCACCCCCGAGACGGCTAGGGCCGTGCTTTGGGTTTGTGGCGAGGTGCTGCACCCGGCCAAGGCCAGCAGCCCACCGGCGCATAGGAATACCCCGATCTTTCGCATAGGTGACCTCCGGGCCCAAGCCTAGAACCCCGGGGTAAACGTGAGATTAACCGCACTGCGGCAGGGGTTGTTTGGGGAAAGAGGCGATAGGGCTAGGGGTGGGGGCTACCTGCTCGAGCGCTTCCCACAAGACCTGGGGCTTGGCCTCGGGCCGGATGGCGTGCTGCGACAGATACCGTCGCCAGCGCTTGCCGCCGCGCTGCCCTTTGAACAGGTTGAGCATGTGGCGGGCGATGGACCACAGGGGAACCCCCTCCTCCAGGCGGGCCTCGGCGTAGGCGATCATGGCCTGGGCTACCTGGCGGCGCTCGGGCCGGTGCGCTAGGCCGAAAAAGCGCCGATCGGCCTCCTCGAGCACGAAGGGGTCTTCATACACCGCCCGGCCCAGCATCACCCCGTCCAGGCGCTCGAGGTGGACCCTGGCTTCGTCCAGGGTCTTGACTCCTCCGTTGAGCACGAAGGTCAGGTGGGGGAAGTCCTCTTTGAGCCGGTATACCCAGCCGTAGCGCAGCTCGGGGATCTCGCGGTTTTCCTTGGGAGAAAGCCCCTGGAGCCAGGCCTTGCGGGCGTGGACGATGAAGACCTCCACCCCAACGCCGGCCAGCTTCTCGACGAAGCGGGCCAGGTAGCCGTAGTCCTCGAGGTCGTCCACCCCCAGCCGGTGCTTGGCGGTCACGGGGAGCTGCACCGCTTCGCGCATCGCGGCGAAGCACTCCGCCACCCGCTCCGGTTCCTTCATCAAGCAAGCCCCGAACCCGCCGCCCTGCACCCGCTCGGAGGGACAGCCCAGGTTCAGGTTGATCTCGTCGTAACCCCACTCCTGGCCGATCCGGGCGGCCTCGGCCAGCAGGGCCGGATCGCTCCCGCCCAGCTGCAAGGCCACGGGGTGTTCGCTGGGATCGAAGTCGAGCAGGCGCGATCGGTTCCCGTGGAGGATAGCCCGGTCGGTGACCATCTCGGTGTACAGCCGCACCCCCCGGCTCACTTGGCGCACCAGGTAGCGGAAATGCCGGTCCGTCCAGTCCATCATCGGCGCGACGGATAGGCGGTGGAGGGTGGAGTCTACGGCCATACTACCCAGACCTGATTGTAGCAAGGTGGAGTACTTGGGTTGCCCGGGTGGCCATCCCCCCATTTGGGGGGGTGAGAGATTAATTGGCCATTTACCTGAGACTTCTACTTTGAAAGCGAGGTATTTCCGTTATAGGAGGTGAATGTGCCTGTATCCAGGGGTATGACCATCCTAGAGCTGCTGGTCGTGTTGGCCATCCTGGGGATTCTCCTAGCGTTGGGAGTAGGGAACCTTCGCCCAGATCGAGTGGCCGTGGACCAGGCTGCTCAGATCCTGGCTGCCCAGGTAGGGCGCACTCGGCTCGAGGCGATCCGCAACAACACCTACGCGGGGCTCGCGCTGATTTCTAGCGGTAGCACTTATATGGGCACGAGCTTCCCAGCCGGGGGATATGTGGTTTGCCTGGATATCAACGCCGATTCAGCCTGCGGTGCGGGAGATCAGGTGTTGCAGCAGGTTCGCTTCGGGGAAGGTGAGCTGAGTCGGGTGCGTTTGCTGGCGGGCAGTGGAGTAGTTTGGATCGGCTTTGACTCACGGGGGATGCCGCGCTTGACCGGTGCTGTAACCGTGAACCTCAGCAACGCTGCAGGTACCTATGTGCGGCAACTGGGTATCTCTGTGCAGGGGAGGGCGAGCCTATGAACCGCCGCGGCCTCACCCTGGTTGAACTGTTGATTGCCTTGGCCATCATAGGAGTGGTATTCACTGCCTTGCTGATGAATCAACTGGCCAATCTCCGCTCGAGCACCCAAGCCCGCTTTCTAAGCGATACCAAAACCGTGGCTAACCAGGTGCTCGAGGAGCGGCTCTCGGAGGTTTTGCGGGTTTCCAACGATGTACCTGATAATAGCGACTTTGACGATGACCGGCAGAGCGGTCCGGGCCATGTACGGAGTTTCTGGTTTATCGACTACTACTATGGCTGTCCTACCCCGGTATTACCCTCTACCGCCTCTGGTATCCGCACCTACAGCCTTATCAAACTACGCCCGGTGAACTGTTCGGGGAGCACCATCGCTCAATCCAGGGTGTTACCGGGAACTGTGCGTTACAACTGGCAAATAGCCGGAGAGAGCGGACCTCTGGGCGAGGGTGTGTTGAGGGTGACGGTCACGGCGATCCACGACCAGCGCTTGGTAGTGAACTTGGTCAGTCGGGTATCCTGCTACGACGTTTATCCCTCGCCGACCTCCGATGCGCCTGTACCCTGCGCCAATCCCGGTGGAGGTCGCCCGTGAAGCGGAGGGGCTTTACCCTTATCGAGTTGCTTGCAGCCATGGTGATCTTCGCCGTGGTACTAGGGATTGTCGGTGAATACTTGGCCGAGCAGAATACCCTAACCCGTACCAATCAGGCCCGCAGCGAACTGCAAGATCGCATCCGCATTGTGATGCAGGTCGTGACCCAAGATTTGCAGATGGCCGGCGCCAGCCGCTACTCCGACGCTTCCGGAAACATCAATACCAGCGTGTCGCTGGCGAGCTGCACCTATACCCAGTGTTTGATCGCTGCCGATGGTGGGGTCAAAGACTCCTTCCAGGTGCAATACATCACCGGCCTGCGAGACGCGAGTAACGCTTGTCGGCGGGTGATCTTCGACTTCAGCGGCGACACCCTGCGCCGTAGCGATGTGGCTTGTTCGAGCCCGGCCGATCCGCAGCCCTTAGCCGACGGCCTGTTGGCGCTGGATATTGTCTATTTGTGCAGTAACGGTAATCGCCTGAACGGTTATCCCGATGAAACCCTTTGCCCGACGGGTGCAGCTTATCCGCGTTCGGCCTTGGTAAGCGTAGTGGGCCAGTCCCGTGCGCCTGTAGCAGGAGTTCCCCCCAGCAGCTACTTCACCTCGAGCGGTCAGACAGTGGCTTGCCCGGCGGGTTTTCTCTGCTACGCCATGAGCCAGGAAGTGCGAATGCCCAGCCTCAAGGATCAGTAGGAGAGTTCTATGCGCTCACGTGGAATCGCTTTGGTTATAACACTGGCTGTTTTGCTGATGGTGGGCCTGCTCGTTTTCGGCGTATTCTTTACTACCCAGATTGAACGCTGGATAAGCCGCAACGATGTAACTGCTACTCAGGCCCAATACGTTGCCGACGCAGGCCTTAACAAGTACAAGACCGCTTTGTTTCAGTACTTTCGCTGGCTGCAAGAACCCGGGAACGATAGCACGGCGGCTCCGACCCGCACCGCTTGCTTCAACCGCTTGGGGGCTGGGCTAGATCTCAATCGCACCGGCAGCCCTATCTCCTGGAACAATGGCCGCATCACTTACCCCAATGAAGTACTGACCGATGCTGATGGAAATGTGTTAGGGAGCTATACAGTTACGATTTACAAAGACCCCGACGATAGCAACTTGTATACGCTCGAGGCGGTCGGGACCTCCTCTGGGGCGCGTTCGACCGTGCGGGCCACTTTTCGCATCGAACTGACCGGGGCTTTGCAACAAGCGGTGTTTACTGGACAGGGCCAGTCCAACAAGTTTATCAACGGGGGAGCCACCATCCGGGGGGGCATTTACGTGGTAGGAAGCGACCCCAACGCTACGGTCATCGATGCCAACGGCAATTTCTCCATGCTCAACCACTATGACCTTTCGGACTACACCGGGGGGATTTCCAATCGGGTTCACCCCAATAACCGCTCCGCCAACAATTTATGTGCGAACCTGCGGGTGCAGTACGGCAAGGTCTCGGTGGGAGGGAGTACCCAGATCGGCGAGGAGACCAACCGGGTAGTAGGCGTTTGGGTGGGTCGCGGAGCCTCAGATGTCAACAATGGCGGGAGCTTCAACTGCCAGCAAACCAAAGGGATCTGCACCGATGTCGGACCTGCGGCGTTTGACTTGTCCAACCCCCCGGCTTTCCCAACCTTTGACGGACCTGGAATCTGTCAGATTCCAGGTAATGGAAATCCCACCTGGCGGCAGTGCATCCGGTATGTGGCCACCTTGCCCGGCCAGGGGCTATTCATCAGCCGAACCAGCTCGAGCCCCGTGGTGCAGTGGCCTTCGGCGGCCCTTCCCAGCGCTATCCCCGACAGTTGTTACAACGCCGTAGCTGCGGCAGCAGCTTCTAGCGATAAGAAGCTTGTATTGGATGGTGCGCCAATAGACTGCTCCTACATTATGCCCGATGGGAGTAGAGGTGGTTTTAAGTACACACCCAACCCGGCCAAGCTCGAGGTCTACGGCACGGTGAACCTCAAAGGCTTCAGCCTGCGTCTGGCTCGCGACACCGATTATCAAGCCCGCACCGCGCTCCTGGGAGCGATTCCCCTGGTCGAGCGGCAAAACGCTTCGCTGGTGGTGGAGAAGCTGGATTCCAGTGATACCCTGGGGGGCAACCTAGACCTGGACGGAAGCCTGCTCCCCGATACGGCTGGGGGGAATGCGTACTTCCCCAACCACGTCTTGGCCGTGATTGCCGAGGGGGATACCTATCAGCGGGGCCAGTACGTAATGGCGCCGGTCTACTCCGGGGGCACCTTCCGCATCGTTAAAGATAACGTGCTGTTGGGTTCGGTGATCAGCAACATGTTTTGCACCACCAGCGCGGGTAACCAGGCCAGTTGTAACGCAGGCCAAAAATCCGAGGTGGTCTACATCAACACCGCCGAGAATGTACCAGCAGCACTACGGCCCATCCAATACCGTGGACCAGCCACCTTTAAGCTCCTCTCGTATGAGCGCCGCTAGACCCGCCGCGGCGGGTCTAGAGGTTGGAGCAACCGAGCAGGATTTCCTCCGGGGCCACCCGGCGCGGCTCGCGAAACTCGATATTTTCCCACTCGCCTTGCTCGATGACCTCGAGGGCGGGGTTGTGGGCCTTGAAGTAGGCCACCACCTCCTGCACCAAATCCTCCGGGGTGGAAGCCGCCGAGGTGATGCCGACACTTTTTACCCCCTCGAGCCACTCCGGTTTCAGGTCGGCCACGGTGTTGATGCGCTCGGCCCGGCCCACCAGCTGCTTGGCCAGCTCCAACAGCCGCATCCCGTTGGAAGAGGCGGTGCTGGTGAGCACCAGGAAGAGGTCTACGTGTGGGGCGATCCGCTTCACCGCGTCCTGGCGGTTCTTGGTGGCGAAGCACAGGTCGTCCCGGCTGGGCACCACCAGCTTGGGGAAGCGGGTTTTGAGGATCTCGATGGTGGCCAGGGTGTCGTCCACCGAGAGGGTGGTCTGGGTCAGCACCACCACCCGCTCGGGGTCGGGGACTTCCACGGTGCGCGGGTCGGCCAGCCGGGGGTCGCGGCCCACGTGGGTATGCACCGAGACCAAGATGGTCCGCTCGGGGGCTTCGCCCCGCGTGCCCTTGATCTCCTGGTGGTCGGCGGAGTCTCCGATGAGCAGGATCCAGTAGCCCTCCTTGGCGTAGCGCTTGGCCTCGCTGTGAACCTTGGTCACCAAGGGGCAGGTCGCGTCGATCTGGGATAAGCCCCGCTGGGCGGCCTCGCTGCGCAAGTGGGGGGGGATGCCGTGGGCGGAGAAGACCACCGTCTCGGCCAGCTTGGCCCCTGCCTTGCGCAGCTCTTCCACCTCGGCCAGGTCTTCCACGAAGTGGACCCCCTGCTGCTCGAGCCGACGTACCACCACGTCGTTGTGGACGATGGCGTGGTAGACCACCAGCTCGCCCTCTTCTTTTAGCTCTTGGGTGGCTTTTTCCACCGCCTGGATGGCCATCACCACCCCGGCGCAAAAGCCCCGGGGTTTGGCCAGATACACCCGCTCGATCACCCCGCCATTCTAATCGCGTCGCCTCGGCGCCATAGCAAGTCCGCTTACGCAGTGGCGCCCTTATCCCACCCCGTAGCGGCCTCCCGGTAGGCTCAGGGCGTACCCCTTCAGCTCGAGCATGCTGAGCACCGCCAGCACCTCCGAGAGCGGGAGGTCGAGGGAGAGGGCCAGGTCGTCGGGCAGGGCTTCGCCCATCTCCAGTAGCGCCCGGTGCACCAGGGCTTCCCGGCCCTCGAGCTCCCCTTCGCCACCTTTGCGTGGCGCACTGAATCCCAGCGCCATCAGGATATCCTCGGCGTTCATCACCAGCCCGGCCCCGTCCTGGATGAGCCGGTTGCAGCCCCCGGAGGAGGCGTCGGTGGGCCTGCCCGGAACGGCCAGCACGTCGATGCCCCCCTCGAGGGCAAACTTTGCGGTGATGAGCGCCCCCGACTTGACCCCGGCCTCGGCCACGATCACCGCCCGCGCGAGCCCTGCCACGATGCGGTTGCGGCGGGGGAAGAACTCGGCTTTGGGTGAGGTGCCCAGCGGGAACTCCGAGAGCAGGTTCATCCGCTCGGCAAGCCCTCGGTTGGCGGAGGGATAGACCTGATCCACTGCGCTTCCCAGCACCCCCAAGGTATACCCGCCCCCCTCCAAGGCTCCGGCGTGGGCCTCGGCGTCAATCCCCAGGGCCAGCCCGGAGATCACCCCCACCCCGGCCTCAGCCAGCTCACGGGCTACCTTGCGGGTCCAGGCCTTGGCCCACGCGCTCGCCCGGCGGGTTCCCACGATGGCCACCGAGCGCCTGGGATCGGGCAGGCTTCCTTTCAGATAGAGTACGCTGGGCGGAGAGGCTAGGTGGCGCAGCGGCTCGGGGTACTCCGGATCCCACAGCCCGATGATTCGCACTCCTAGGGCCAGGGCCTTTTCGCGCTCTTGCTCGGCCCGGCCAGACCCGAGCAGCTTGCGGTAGGCCGCCCCGATCTCCCGCCCCAGCACTTGCTCCACCGCCTCCGGGCTCAGGTCGGTGTGCTCGAGGACCTGTTGCAGGCGTTTAGGACCGACATTGGGGGTAAGGGCTAGGGCTAAGGCGTCCACTTGGATCATGCTAAACGCCAAACGCGAGATGCCGAACGCTTTATGAACGTCGTTTTGGATCGGTAGTCACCCGAGGTCGAGAGCGAGGTATCCCTGCGGCGGGTGGACCTCATAGTTTGGGCATTTGTACCCACACCAGCCCTCCGGTCGGGGGCTGAAGCAGCTTTTGGAAGCGGGCGCACAAGAACTGAGCACCCAATAGCCGGGCGCCTTAACGTTTTGCCCATCGCGATCCACCGTTAAACAGCCCCTATACTTGAAGGGTGAACGCTGGTACGACCTATTCCGGTTTCGTCGCCATCGTGGGTAAGCCCAACGTGGGTAAGTCCACCCTGCTCAACGCCCTGTTGGGGGTCAAGGTGGCCCCCATCAGCCCCAAGCCGCAGACCACCCGCAAGCGCGTGCGGGGTATCTACAGCGAGGGCAACCGACAGATTGTTTTTGTAGATACCCCGGGGGTTCATGAGCCTGAGGACGCCTTGGGCAACTACATGGGCCAGCAGGTGGCTGAAGCCTTGGCCGACGTGAACGCGGTAGTCTGGGTGGTGGATCTGCGGCACCCGCCCACCCGCGAGGACGAACTCGTGGCCAGGATGCTGCGACCTATCCAGAACGCGCCGATTCTCTTGGTGGGCAACAAGCTCGATGCCGCCAAGCGCCCGGAGGACGCCATGCAGGAATACCGCTCCTTGCTCCCTCAGGCCGAACCCCGGATGCTCTCGGCGCTGGACGAGCGTGCGGTGAAGAACCTACGCGACGAGCTATTGGCCCTGCTCCCCGAAGGCCCCTTCTTTTACCCCGAGCTCTTTTCTCGCAGCGACCAAAGCCCCGAGGAGTGGAGCGCCGAGATCGTGCGCGAAGAGGCCATGAAGCGGCTGCGCGAGGAGATTCCCTATGCCATCGCCACCAAGACCGAGGAGTTCACCGAGCGGGAAAAGGGCAAGCTCTATATCCGCACCGTGCTCTTTGTCGAGCGCGAGTCACACAAGCCGATTTTGATCGGCAAGGGCGGGCGGATGCTCAAGGAGATCGGCCAGGCCGCCCGCAAGCAGCTCGAGGTCTTCCTCTCCCGCCCGGTCTACCTGGAGCTCGAGGTGAAGGTGTATCCCAACTGGCGCAAAGACCCTGAGGCCCTGCGCGAACTCGGTTACGAATGAGCCTCCTCGAGCTTTCCCCCCGCAAGGTGCTCTGCCTGGGCGCTCACTCCGATGATATCGAGATCGGCTGCGGAGGAACCCTTTTGCGGTTGGTGGAGCGGGGGGGCCTCGAGGTCTTCTGGGTGGTTTTCAGCGCGGATTCCTTGCGTGCCGCAGAGGCCCGCTCCAGCGCAGCCCGGTTCCTTGAGGGGGTGTCCTATCGGCTGCGGGTGCTGGAGTTTCGCGACGGCTTTTTCCCCGCGCAGTGGGCCTCTCTCAAGGAAGCCTTCCGGCAGCTCGCCGCGGAGTTCTCTCCCGACCTGATCTTCACCCACGCCCGGGCGGACCGCCACCAGGATCACCGGGTCCTCTCCGACCTCACCTGGAACACCTGGCGCCACCACCTCATCCTCGAGTACGAGATCCCCAAGTGGGACGGCGACTTGGGAACCCCCAATGTGTACGTGCGGCTCGAGGAGCACCACGTCCGGCGCAAGGTCGAGATCCTGCTCGAGGCTTTCCCCAGCCAGCGGGGCAAGCACTGGTTTGATAGGGAGACCTTTACCGCTTTGCTGCGCTTGCGCGGCCTGGAAGCCGCTACCCGCTACGCCGAGGGCTTTTACGGACGCAAGCTGGTTTTTTAGACCGGGGGTAAGTTCCCTCACCATTCGCCCGGCCCTCGGGGGCATACCCTAGGGGTCTAGGTGGTTTGATGCCCTGGTTACTGCCCAAGACCATCACGCCCGATGCCGACCAGATGCTCAAGCGCTGGTTGGGCGAGCTTTCCGAGCGGCTTGCTGACCCCGCCGTAGACCGCTACGCCCTGGTGCGCGATGAACTCTCGCGTATCCTGCACGCCCGCCCCTACGCCGAGCTGGCCGAGGTAGCTCCCATGGCCGCGTTGGCCCTGGACCCGGCCAATGCGACGCTGGAGGCGGAGTACTACATCGCCACCGACCCCGAGCAGTTCCGCCGGGTGAAGCCCCTGCTGTGGTTTTGGAAGGCCCTCGACCTCACCCCGCTGGGCCAGTCGGTGCACTCGGGTGTGGCGATCCGCCGGGCGCTGGCTCCCTTCATCTTCAAGCGGGTGGGGAAGAACCCCAAGTTCTTCCAAAACGTAGAGTTTTCCGTGGGGTATAACCTCGAGCTGGGCGACGACGTGGTGGTGCACCGTCACTGCTTGCTCGACGACATCGGCGGGTTGGTGATCGGCGATGGTACCTCGATCAGCGACTACGTGGACATCTACAGCCACACCCATCACGTCTTGAACTCGCCGGATGTGACCCTCAAGCAGACCATCATCGGGGCCGGGGTGCGCATCACCACCCGCAGCACCGTGCTGGCCGGGGTGACCATCGGCGACGACGCCATGATCGGGACCGGAGCGCTGGTCAACCGCGACGTACCCCCCCACGGGATCGCCCTGGGGAGGCCGGCCAAGACGGTACGCTGCAAGTTGCGCGCGCAGTGGCCCCGGCCTTACTTTCACGAAACCGTACCGCGCATCCCCGACCGTAAGCCCAACCCCGATTTCCCCCACTTCATCGCGCCGGGGTACGGGACCTGCCAGCCGGAAGAGCCGAAGAAGGCGTGAGCCCGGTTATAATCTGACCGATAAAAATCTGCCAGCCTGAGCCCATGGCGCGCTGGATGATGTTTGGCTGCTTCGGCTTGTTGCTGGTTGCCGGAGCGCTGGGCGTAGGGGCATACTTTTTCCTGATCCGCCCAGCCCAAGCCCTCTTGCACGAATTCACCCAGGTCTTCCGGCTCGACGCCGAGATCAACAACAAAACCCCGTATACCCCGCCGGCGAGCGGCCAGCCTACCCTGGATCAGGTGCAGCGCTTCGTGCGGGTAGCACGCGAGGTGCACCAGGGGCTGGGGGCTCGCTTCACCGCGCTGGAGGGGCGCCTCGAGCAGCTCAGCCGGCAAGCGGCCGGTCAGGCTCAGCTCGATTACCGGGTCGCCCTTGACCTCTTCCGGGACTCAGGGGCGCTCATCACCGAGGCCAAGCGCCTCCAGGTACAGGCCCTGAACCGCCACGATTTCTCGCCCCAGGAGTACGCCTGGGTGCGGAGTCAGGTGTATTCGGCTCTCGGCTACGGAGTTCCCGCGCTGAACCCCCAAGAGATCCTGCGTCAGATCGGCTCCGGCGACTTCAACCCTAGGGTCTCCCTCCAGCGCTCTCCCAGTTCCCAGGCTGCCGCGCGGCTGGTGGAGCCTTATCGGCAGGAGCTGGAGCGTTATTACCCCTTCACTTGGTTCGGGTTGTGAGGCGGGGTACCTGATGACCCAACAACGGAGGAGTGTCTTACCCGGCCCGCTCTCCGCTCTCGGGGCTGGACGGTAAAGCCGCACTGGGCAGGGCCTTGCGACCCTTTAGCTGCCGTAGGGGCTGGTCAATCCTCGAACACCCCCGCTGCATCCAGCGCCGGTGCGCACCAGCCAGCGCAGGGTGTACTTGCGCCCTGCTGCGTCCAAAAAGCCCACTCCTCATCGCGCATGTCCGAGAGGTACGGTCTACGCTGTCCCTGGCTTCTAGGCGTAGGTGGTTTTCCCCAGCTCAGGCTAACCCTACATTCCGCACTTTCAGGAGGCGTGCCACCCGCTCGTGGTGGGGCTCGAGGTTGAGCTCCGCCACGCGGACCCAGAGAAAGAGCTGGAACACCCAGCGCAGGATGAGCCTCCAGCCTTCCCCGTGCTCGCCAACTCCCCCGGGCGGGTCCGACCCGCTCGTCCACCAGGGGCGCCAGCCCACTATGCCGGCCACCAGGCCCAAGTCGTATACCTGCAAGCCTGGGGTCCCTTGCATCCCAAAATCCTACCCCGGGGTGGGAGAGCTGCGGAATGTAGGATATAACTGAGCCGGGGTGATGAAGTGGTTTTCTCTGGGAATGAAACCATGCGTCTCCATGGTCAGGCCCTTTGTGCTTCTCTACGGCACAGCCCTGATGTCCATCTGGTACTGGACGCACCCTGGGGTTACGCTCTCCTCACACTTGCCAGTCTGCCTCGTCCAGTGGTTGTAGTCACGGGCGTCAGTTCGGCTTCCTACTTACGCGATTTGCTGGAACTCGAGCCTGAGGGACTTCTGGCCCACCCGGCAGGACCGCAGGACGTTCTCGGCGCCCTTATACGGGTTGCTGAGGGGGAGCGCTTCTACGAAGGCCCCTCAGCAGACGATGGCCTTCAACCCTGCGAAAGGGCAGTTCTTCGCAGGGTCGCCTTCGGCATGGAAAACGGCGAAATCGCCCAGGAGCTGCATATCAGCCCTCGAACCGTCGAAAACCGGCTCGTGGCCCTTAAGGAAAAGCTGGGGGTTCGGAACCGCGTTGAGCTGGCCCTCTATTACCTAGGGATGCACCCAAGGCTGTGGGCTTGTGGAGAACCCACGCTCTAAGCGTGAGTTTTCCCCCTTTCTCGGCGGATGCCTTCGCTTCTATCATGGGCCCATGCTTCTGCGATGGTTCCTATTTGTGATTCTTGGAGGCTGGAGCCTGGCTCAAAGTGTACCGCTAGGGTACGGGCTCGAGGAGGGTACCCGAATCCTCGTGTTCACCACCTCCGAGTGCGCAGTTTGTGAATCCTTGGCCGCGATGAAGGGCTTTCCCCTAACTTTTGTCGGCCGGACCGAAAAGCTTCCTTTTCACCCCTATTTGCACGACCGAGGCGACCTTCTGGCCCGTGCGCTGCGGATTCAATCCGCTCCCACGCTGGTGGTTTTAAAGGATGGCTGGGAGGTCAAGCGGCTTACCGGGAAGATCAATCCCTCCGCGAAGACCCTTGGCTTGCTCGTCGATGCCGCCGAGGCGGGGCTGCTCAGTCCGGCGTATACCTTGGCAGTATCCCTAGGACAGATCGCGCACCCTACCAGGACTTCTCCGGCCTGCTAATCTTCGGTTACGAGCAGTGCCGTTGGTGCGAACTCGAGAAGGAGAGCTGGACAAGGCTCTGTCAACAATCCGTAAACCTGAAGATCATCTATAGCGAAGGGAGGTGGCCAGAAGCCTGCAGAGGTGAGCTGAACACCGAACTCTTTGGCAGGTTTGGCGTACCCGGTACACCAACCCACGTGTACCTCCGGCAAGGCCGAATGGTGTGGATCGACGTGGGCTATCGCAGCGACCTAGAGGAAGTCGTTCGGGCGCTGGAAGCGATGGAGGTGAAGGGATGAAAGGTATTGCGGCTGTGCTTATCCCTCTGGCTATGCCCCTGGTCGGTGGCCTCGCTCAGGCCCAGGAAACAGGGAACGCCCCGGGTAATCAAATTCAGCGCATTGACGATGGAGATGGGTCTGGAGGCGGAGGTGGTGGAACATGCAGTAACTACACCACTGCTGGAGCATGTCCTAAACTGATTTGTGAACCGCCAGCTTCCCGGAGGGTGTGGAATCGGTGTTAGTTGTACAGTGAAATACGTATCTGGCACCATATACCACTACTGCCATACGAGCAGCGCTGGTACTTGCGTATGTGAGAGTGCTTGCAGTCCAAATTAGCCCATCGCTTCGAGATTAGAGATATGACAGACCCTCAGAAAGATACATACAATGTGGTGGATGCCATGTTTGACTTTTCTTTTAGGAAGCTCCTACTGACAAAGATAGTCAACAAGCAGACAATGAAATTTATTTATCTCTTTGTGATAGCAATAATATTCGTAACTCAAATAAATAGTCTTGTGCAACAAAGTAGGCACGTTGATCCGATGTCCTTTTTCACTGCCCACTTACCAATTTGGTTTCTAGTGGTCATGCTTAACATCTTGCTAGCCCGGCTGGCGCTAGAGCTAATTCTTTTGATCGTTTCTTCATTGTCTCATAGCGATCCCGAATGACTGCCCGTCCCTTGGGCTTTGGTGTGGAACGTCATTTGTGAGCGTCTTTGTCAGGAGAAGACGCATGAAACGACCCACCTTTTGCGCGAAGCGCAGGCCTCCATGCTGGCTTAGGCTTCGGCCTGGCCTTCAGGCTCACACCGAAGATAAGTGCTTGGGGTGGGTTTCGCTATCTCAATGGCTGGTATGCGATGTTTTTATTTCTGGGTATGGCTTGGTTCGAACCGTGGTGGTGTTGCAGGGGGTTGGCATCTGGCCCCTGGTGGCTATTGCCGCCATGGGATCGCTCGGGTTTCGGCGGGCGGTGCGTGAGGTTACATGAGCGAGGCAGCTTCTGCCTGTAATCGGTCGACGCATGTGGGACTCTCGGGGGACCGACTCCTTTGCATCCTAGCACAGCCTCCAGTGTGCCGCCCGGAGTGGCCCCCACCTTTCCATCCGGTACGTGCGGGTTTAACCCCAACAGCTTCGACTTCGATTACTATGTCGGCCCGGCGTTGGAGTTCACTCCCCATTCCAACGCCCAAGGCGTCCTCCCCCACCACCCCCCTCGGGCCAGGGGGCTACAACGGGGCGCTGTCGGTTTTCCGCGGAGCGGGGAACAACAATATCACTGGGTTAGGCATCAGCGCAGCCCGACCGGTGAGCTTCACCCTCACTACTCCTTAGATCTTTTGCGCCTGGCACCCCAGGGAAGCCCTGGAGTGCTTTTTGCTTCCGCCGCCAATCGCCAGCCATCGACTACAATAAAGCGATGCTGGCTTTAGCGCGACGCTTTTTTGCCGGTCGCCCGGTGGCGCAGGCGGTGGCGGTGTTTACCGCTTTGAACCTCCTGATGCTGCTGATTTTTACCCTGCTGGTACCTTCGCGTCCGATCGTGCTGCCGGTAGAGGTCCCCATCCTAAAACCTGGGGAAGTGGCGCTGCGGGTGGGTCTGGCTGTGGCCATATATGCTTGCGTGTTATGGGCTTTGCGGCCAGGCCAGCGGCACTTCGGGGAGTTCTTGCTCCTGGGTGGGGTGGGTATCGCTACGGTATGGATGCTCACCCAGTACTATCTGCCCCTTTTGGCGCTGGGGCTGGTACCGGTGGTGGCCCGTTACTGGCTCTCGCTACGCTGGACGCTCTTGGTGGCCGCCGGTTTGGTCGCCCTTTCCGGCTGGTGGAGCCTGCGCGAGCCCTTGCAGCTGACCCTCGAGGTCACCTTCACCCAAGGCCCGGGCGGCTCGTTGGCCTGGAGGGCCCTTCCCCAGAGCACCGACTACCCCAACCTCGAGACCAGCTTCTTTGTTTTCATCGCCATGCTCTTCGCCGGGTACTCGCTTTTTGCCCTGGAGGTGTTGGTGCGCGAATCGCAAGCCCGGATGGCCCTGGAGTCCACCCAGCGCAAGCTCGAGGAGAAAAGCCGCCAGGCCGGGGTACTGGAGGAACGTCAGCGCCTGGCCCGCGAAATCCACGATACCTTGGCCCAGAGCTTCACCAGCATCGTGATGCACCTCGAGGCGGCGGAAGCGGCCATCACTGGCGAAACGGCCCCGGTAGCAGCCGGCAGGGCCGAGGTGCCTCGTTCGCCGCACAGCGGGGGGGACCGTTCGCTGAAGTCCCAGTCAGGGTCGCTCAGCCAGGTACGGGCGTATCTCGACCAAGCCCGCACCACGGCTCGGGAAGGGCTCTCCGAGGCCAGGCGAATGGTATGGGCGCTGCGGCCCGAGGTGCTCGAGGGGGCTTCGTTACCCCAGGCGCTCGAGCGGCTGGCCCAGCGTTGGGCCGAGGAGAGCGGGATTCGCACCGAGTTTACCCTCACCGGCGAGCCCCAGCCCTTGCACCCGGCGCTCGAGGTGGCTTTGCTGCGGGTGACCCAAGAGGCGCTGGCCAACGTGCGCAAACACGCCCAGGCCCGGCGGGTCAACCTAACCCTTTCCTACCTGGACGACCTGGTGTTGCTGGATATCCAAGACGACGGGGTGGGGTTGCAAGCCAATACGCCTTCGCTGGAGGGGGGGTTCGGGCTGCGTTCGATCCGCGAGCGGGTTGAGGCTTTGGGTGGTCACTGCGCCATCGAGAGCGAACGCGGGGTAGGCACCACGGTGGCGGTATCGTTGCCGGTCGCGCCCGCCTGGATAAGCCCAGGGCGGGCCGGGCTAAGGCCGAGGGGCTAGGGGTTCCCGCCTAGGACTTGATAGCAGGTTAGGTGGGTGGAGTTGTACACTCGAGGAACCCGTATGGACCCCTTGCGTATTCTCATCGCCGATGATCACCCGATCGTGCGGGCCGGTTTGGTGGGATTGCTTTCGACCCAGGAGGGCTTTGAGGTGGTAGGAGAGGCCAGTAACGGCCTCGAGGCCGTGCAGATGGCCGACGCCTTGCGCCCTGATGTGGTGCTGATGGACCTCAGGATGCCGGGGATGGATGGCACTGCCGCCACCCGCGCCATCCGCAGCCGCTTTCCCGAGGTGCAGGTGCTAGTGCTCACCACCTACGATACCGACGCTGAAATCGTGCGAGCCATCGAGGCGGGGGCTATCGGCTACCTGCTCAAGGACGTACCCCGTGAGGAGCTCTACAAGGCCATCCATGCCAGCGCCCAGGGCGAATCGGTGCTCTCTCCACCGGTGGCGGCCAGGCTTCTGGGCCGGATGCGGGCTCCCAGCGACGAGACCCTCTCCACCCGGGAGCTCGAGGTACTCTCGCTGGTCGCTAAGGGACTTTCCAACAAGGAGATCGGGCGCCAGCTCAAGATCAGCGAGGCCACGGTCAAGACCCACCTCCTGCACACTTTCGGCAAGCTGGGCGTCGATGACCGTACGGCTGCGGTAACGGTTGCGCTCGAGCGGGGCATCCTGCGGCTAGAGGGCTAGCGCAACAAGATGGGTTTATCGTGAGCGTGCGGTCTCGGCGAGCTTTCGAGACCGTGCGGGGCTCAGTGGAGAGCCAGGGCCGGCCCTGCACTGCGCCGGCGCGGGCTAGACTTCCATCAGGGTGAGGGAAGGAGTCGCATGGATAGGCTCGAGGCGGCCGGGGGGTTCCACAGGCTCCTGGGACGCTGGCCCCTGCTGAGTATGGCTGCAGGGGTAGGGGCAAGTTTTGCGCTGAAGAGCTCGGCGCCGCCGTCAGCTGCTCACGCCTGGATGCTACGAGAAGCCATGGTCGAGATGGCCTCGGTTCGCACCCCCTGCTGGATTCCCAGCAGATAGCCCATCTTCATCAGCGAGATGATCTGCTCGGTTTGACCGGACTTTACCAGCTGGTCCACGTATTCCGCCAGGTCCGGGGGAAAGGGCAGCTGCTGCAAGGCTTCGCGGTTGGCCTCGATCATGTGCTGAATCCACTCGCGCGGCGTCATACCTACCTAACAATATAACACTCAAGTTTTCTGATATATAGCTCTGCCACACATTGCCAAATGGCCGGACTGGGCAGGGGGCCAAGCTTGTAGGCGGTGAGGGCTAGGCCTGCTCGAGCGCCTCCTTCTGCACTTCCTCGCCAGGCACGCCCGCCGGGTAACGCCCGTTGAAGCAGGCCAGGCACACCGGAGCGCCCACCGCGCGCTTGACGCCCTCCTCGCTCAAGAAGGCCAGGCTATCGGCGCCGATGAGGGCTCGGATCTGCTCGAGGGAGTGGGTAGAGGCCACCAGCTCCTTGCGGGCGGCGGTGTCGATGCCGTAGTAGCAGGGAAACTTGATGGGCGGGGAGGAGATGCGCACGTGGACCTCGGTGGCCCCGGCGTCGCGCAAGAGCTGCACGATGCGGCCCGATGTGGTGCCGCGCACGATGGAGTCGTCCACCATCACCACCCGCTTGCCGCGCACGGCAGGGGTGGGGGCGAGCTTGAGCTTGGTCTTGAGGTCACGCAGCTCCTGGGTGGGCTGGATGAAGGTGCGCCCGGCGTAGGGGTTTTTGTAGAGGCCGTAGTCGAAGGGGATGCCCGAGGCGCGGGCATAGCCGATGGCGGCCCCGATGCCCGAATCCGGCACCGGAACCACCAGGTCGGCCTCCGCTGGGGCCTCGGCGGCCAGCACCTCGCCCATGCGCACCCGGCTCTCGTGGGTGCCGATGCCATCGAGCACCGAGTCGGCGCGGGCGAAGTAGATCCACTCGAAGGCGCAGGGGGTGGGGCGGGGCTCGAGCACCTGCAGGCTCCTGAGTTCGCCCGCCTCCACCCATACCAGCTCCCCAGGGCGTACGTCGCGCACGAACTCGGCCCCCACCAGCGCCAGGGCCGGGGGCTCGGAGGTGAAGACCCAGCCGCCATTAGCCAAGCGCCCGATCACCAGTGGCCGCACTCCGTTTCCGTCGCGCAGGGCTAGTACGGTGCGGCGATCCATCAGCACCACCGCGAAACCCCCTTGCAACTCGCGCATCGAGCGGGCGGTGGCCTCGACCAGGTCGAGCTTGGCGTAGCGGGCGATGAGGTTGATCATCACCTCGGTGTCGTTGGTGGTCTGGAAGACTGCGCCGTGCTCCAGGAGTTCCTGGCGGATGGCCTTGGCGTTGACGAAGTTGCCGTTGTGGGCGATGGCCAGGATGCCCTTGGAGCTGCGCACGTTGAGGGGCTGGGCGTTGAAGCGCAGGTTGGAGCCGGTGGTCGAGTAGCGGGTGTGCCCGATGCCCAAGTTGGCCCCGGGAATGCGCAGCCGGGCCATGCGGGCTTCGTCGAAGACCTGCGCCACCAGCCCCAAATCCTTCTCGATCACCAGGTCCTGCCCGTTGGAGACGCAGATCCCGGCGGCCTCCTGCCCCCGGTGCTGTAAGGCGAAGAGCCCGAGCTGCAGCATCCCCGCCACGTCCACCGGCTCCGGGCTCCAGAGGCCGATGACGCCGCACTCCTCGTGGGGTTTGTCGTAATCGCAAGACGCAAAACGCAAGACGCTAGACGCTCTAGGGGATTCTTCTAGCGTTTGGCGTTTGGCGTTTGGCGTTTGGCGTTCCCTCACGGCAGCACCTCCCGCAAGGGCGCTTCCCAGGTTTGCTTCAGCTCGCTCACGCTCCACTTTAGCTCTTGCTTGGGCAGCAGGATGGTGAGCTCGTCCCCGCCCACCTGGCCCAGGATGCGGTAGGGGAGGCCCAGATTCTGCAGGTGGGTGATGGCCGATTGCAGGTGGCCTTGGTCGATGCTGAAGAGGATGCGGCTGGGCGCCTCGCCAAAGAGCAAGGCGTCCGGGCGGCCGGGGTCGCGGATCTCCAGCGTCGCCCCCAGCCCGTAGGGGAAGGTCATCTCGGCCAGGGCCACCGCCAGGCCACCCTCGGCCACGTCGTGGGCGCTTTTGACCCAACCCATCTCGATGAGGTCGCGGATGGCGGCTTGGGCTTTGGCCTCGCGCCCCAGGTCGAGGCGGGGCGGGTGGCCGGCCTCGAGGCCCTCCCGCACCCACAGGTACTCGCTGGCCCCCAGCTCGCCCAGCGGCTCGCCGATGAGCACCACGAACTCGCCCGGCTTCCTAAAGCCCCCCTCGGCGCGGCGCTCCACGTTTTCCAGCAGGCCCACCACACCCACCATGGGGGTGGGGGGAATGCGGTAGCTGGGGCCTTCGTTGTAGAGCGAGACGTTGCCCGAGACCACCGGGACGGAGAGGGCCCTCGAGGCCTCGGCCAGCCCAGCGATGGTCTCGGAAAGCTCGTAGTAGCCGTGAGGGGTTTCGGGATTGCCGCAGTTGAGCCCGTCGGTGTAGGCCAGCGGCTTCGCGCCCACCACGCTGACGTTGCGGGTGGCCTCGGCCAGGGCGTGCATAGCCCCCAGGCGCGGGTGCAGCCGGCAGTAGCGCGGGTTGGCGTCCACCTTGAGCGCGATGGCCCGCCGGGTGCCCTTGATGCGCAGGATGGCCGCGTCCCCCTTGCCCGGCACCAGCACGGTGTTGGTGCCCACTTGGTGGTCGTAGCGCTCGAAGACCGGGGCGCGGCTGCACAGGTTGGGGGAGGCCAGCAGCTTCGGCAGCATGCCGTGCAGGTCGCCCGGCACCGGCAAGGCGCCGAGGTCTTTGGCCCGCAGGGCCCCGATCTCGGGGCTCTCCTGGCCCTCGCGCACGTAGGTGGGGGAGTCGGCCAGGGCGTGGGTGGGGACCTCGGCCACCACCTGGCCCCCCGCCCTGACGCGGAACACCGGCTCGGGGATGGTCACCGCCACCGGCACCGCGTCCAGGCCAAAGCGTGCGGCGAGCGCCTCGAGCTCCGGCTCCTTGCCTGGGCGCGGCACCAGCACCATGCGCTCTTGCGACTCGGAGAGCATGAGCTCCAGCGGGCTCATCCCCTCCTCGCGGCGCGGCACCTTGTCCAGGTCGAGCTCCAGGCCCAGCCCCGACTTGTGGGCCATCTCCGAGAGCGAGGAGGTAAGCCCGGCGGCTCCCATGTCCTGCACGCCCTCCACCAGGTCGAGGCGGATGGCCTCGAGGGTGGCCTCCAGGGTGAGCTTGCCCAGGAAGGGGTCGCCCACCTGCACGCTGGGGCGCTTGGACTCGCTCTCCTCGGAGAGCTCCTCCGAGGCGAAGGCCGCCCCGCCGATGCCGTCACGCCCGGTCTTGGAGCCCAGGTAGTAGACCGGGCGGCCCAGGCTGGCGCGGCTTTTCTTGAGCTCATCGACCCGCAGCAGGCCCACGCACATGGCGTTGACCAGCGGGTTGTCCTGGTAGCCCTCGTGGAAGTAGATGTCTCCCCCTACCGTGGGAATGCCGATGGCGTTGCCGTAGTGGGCGATACCCCCCACCACACCCTGCACCAAGTAGCGGGTGCGGTCGCCCTCGAGGCCTTCCAATTTTCCAAAGCGCAGCGAGTTCAGCAGCGCGACGGGCCGGGCGCCCATCGCCACGATGTCGCGGATGATGCCCCCCACCCCCGTGGCGGCCCCCTGCACCGGCTCCACCGCCGAGGGGTGGTTGTGGCTTTCGATCTTGAAGGCCACCGCGTACCCATCGCCGATCTCTACCACGCCCGCGTTCTCGCCGGGGCCTTGCAGCACGGCAGGCCCTTCCTTAGGCAGCGCTCGCAGCAGGGGACGGGAGTTCTTGTACGAGCAGTGCTCGCTCCACATCACCTTGAAGAGGTAGAGCTCCAGCCGGTTCGGCTCCCGCCTCAGCAGGCGTACGATTTCCCGGTACTCGTTCTGGGGGAGGCCGGTTTCCTCGAGCAGCGCCTGGGCCTGCTCGGAGAGGGGGGTGAGGGTCTCTTCCATAGGGTTCATCGGTGGTGTTTGAGGTCGAGCGTCAAGGTCAAGGGTCTAGAGTCAAGGCGTTTCGCGTTTTGCGTACGACGTAGGACCCTACCCTCAGGCCTCGGGCAGCAGCCTGAACAGCTCGCGGTGGTCTTTCACCCGCGCGGTGGGCTCGGGGCCGCCGTTGATGGTGCGGTGGCCGGTGTACTGCACCGCCCAGCTATAACCTGCGCCAAAGGCCCCGGCGATGTCGGTGCGGGGGATGTCGCCGATGTGCAGGGCGTTTTGCGGATCGACCCCCAGCTCGTCGAGGGCGACCATGAAAGCCTCGCGGCGGGGCTTGACCGCGCCGGTCTCGTCGGAGAAGGAAAACCCGCTGAAGTAATGCAAAAGCCCATGCCGTCGTAGGTGTTCGCGCAGCAGGCGACCTGGGGTCACCCCGGTGTCGCAGACGATGCCCAGGAGGTGGGTTTTGGCTAGGCGGGGCAGGGCCTCCTTGACCCCTGGCAGGGGAAGGAGATCAAAGCCTAGGGAGGTCTCCTCGAGCTTTCGGGCAGTTAGGGCGATCAAACCCTCGTCGAATTTGACCCCCAAGAGCTTAAAGATGTGGCCCACACGGTCATAAACGGTCATGACCTGAAGGGCTTTCCAGGCGTCGTCAAAAGCCATCTGGGCCTGCCGGTAGGCCTCCCGAACCTGCCCCTCGTCGGCGGGGGTACCCGCCTCTGAGAGGGCGTCGAGCAGCACTTCATAACGTGCGCTCAAAATATCCTGTGCGGAACTTGGGTTTTCCATGAAGAGCGTGCCCCAGAAGTCGAAAGTAATGGCTTTCGGTTTCATGTTTCCTCCCCGCCGTACGGTTGGGGGCTAAGCGCGCCGGGGTAGAGAGCGATTCTCCCCACACTCCGTGCCGGCGGCTTGCCCTTCCTACCTCACGCCACGATCTCCAAAGCACGTTTCAGGCTTTCGAAAATCCCCCTACCATCCACCGATCCCAGCACCTCCTCCACCGCGCGCTCCGGGTGGGGCATCATGCCCAGCACGTTGCCCTGCTCGTTGACGATGCCGGCGATGTCGCCCAAGCTTCCGTTGGGGTTTCCGCCTTGGCCCTGGTACTCGACGTAGCGGAAGACGACCTGGCGGTTTTGCTCTAGCCGCGCCAGCGTCTCCTCGTCGGCGTAGTAGCGGCCCTCGCCGTGAGCGATGGGCAGATGCAGCACCTGAGCCTGGCGGTAATCGGCGGTAAAGGGCAGGTCGGTGCGCTCGACCCGCAGGAAGACCTCCTTACAGGTGTAGTGCAGGTTGGTGTTGGCCAACAGCGCTCCCGGCAGCAGCCCGGCCTCGGTGAGGACCTGGAAGCCGTTGCAGATGCCCATCACCGGGTAGCCCTGCTGGGCCAGGCGGCGCACCTCGCCCATGACGGGCGAGAACTTGGCCAGCGCTCCGGCCCGCAGGTAGTCGCCATAGGAGAAGCCTCCGGGCAAAACCACCGCGCCGTAGCCCTCGAGGCTGCCCTCGGTGTGCCAGACCAGCTCGGCCCGCAGACCCACCCGCTCCAGCGCCCAGCGGGTGTCCTGGTCGCAGTTGGAGCCGGGGAAGACGATGACGGCGACCTTCACAGCGCCTCCGGCAGGGGACGATCCCCTTTGGGACGGAGCAGGCTCCGTGCACCCGGGCGAAACGCCAAACGCCATACGCCATACGCGTCGTTACTCCCAGCGTTTTGCGTCTTGCGTCTTGCGTTTGGCCTCACAAAACCTCCTGCAACGGCCTCAGGGCTTCCAGCGCGTAGACCTCCATCACCGGGTTGGCCAGGGCTTTGGCCATGGCGAGGGCGGTTTCGCGGGCCTCGGGCTCGGAGGCGGCCTCGAGCTCCATCTCGAGCACCCGCCCCACCCGCACGTTCTCCACGCGGTAGCCCAGGCCCCTGAGCACGCCCTCCACCGCCCGGCCCTGGGGGTCGAGGATGCCGTCTTTGAGTTCGATCAGGATCGTCGCGTGATACTTCATGAGTGCGCCTCCGGTGCGCCAAACGCCAAAAACCCGGCCTTCACCCCGCGCCCCCCAGCACCCGCCGCAGCACCTCCTGGTAGGCTTCCTCCACCCCGCCCAGGTCGCGACGGAAGCGGTCTTTGTCCATCTTCTCGCCGGTGCCCACCTCCCATAGCCGCATGGTGTCGGGGCTGATCTCGTCGGCCAGGACGATGTTTCCATCGGGGAGCCGCCCGAACTCGAGCTTGAAGTCGACGAGCTCGAGGCCGCGCTCGAGGAAGAAGGCCTTGAGCGCCTCGTTGACCCGCAGGGCCAGCTCCCGGATGCGGACCAGCTCTCCCTCGCTCAAGAGGCCCAGCGCCAGCGCGGCTTCGTCGTAGATGAGGGGGTCGCCCAGGGCGTCGTTCTTGAGGGAGAATTCCACCAGCGCTCGGGCGAGGGGGCGGCCCTCCTCCACGCCGTAGCGCTTGGCGAAGGTCCCGGCGGTGCGGTTCCTGACGATCACCTCCAGCGGCACGATCTCGACCTGTCGCACCAGCATCTCCCGCTCGGAGAGCTCGCGCAGGAAGTGGGTGGGCACGCCCTGGGCCTCGAGGTAGCGGAAGAGCCGGGCCGAGATGCGGTTGTTGACCACCCCCTTGCCCGCGATGGTACCCCGCTTCTGGGCGTTGAAGGCGGTGGCGTCGTCTTTGTAGTACACCCGGTAGGTCCCGGCCTCGGGGCCTGGATACACGATCTTGGCTTTGCCCTCGTACACTTTCTCCGTCATCGGCCTCACCGCCTAGCTGAACCACGAGGGAAAGGTTTAACCATCTTACCCCTCCCCACTAAAGCCCGAAACGGGCATAGATCGCGTCCACGTGCCGCAGGAAGTACGCCGGGTCGAAGGCGGAAGCCAGGGCCTCGCCCTTCACCGGGCACGCGGGGTCGGCCTCCAGGAGCTCGCGGAAATCGCGGCCCTCCTCCCAGCTCTTCAGGGCGTTGCGCTGCACCACTTCGTAGGCGGCGGCGCGGTCCATGCCGCCCTCCACCAGCAGCCCCAGCACCCGCTGCGAGTAGACCAGCCCCCGGGTGAGGGCCAGGTTGCGCGCGATGTTGGCCTCGTAGACCACCAACCCCTCCAGCACCCGCCCCAGGCGGCGCAGCATGTAGTGGGCCAAGGTGGTGGAGTCGGGCAGGATGACCCGCTCGACCCCCGAGTGGCTGATGTCACGCTCGTGCCAAAGGGCCACGTTTTCCAGCTCGGCCTGGAGGTTTGCGCGCAAGAGCCGGGCCAGCCCGGAGATGTTCTCCAGGGCCACCGGGTTTTTCTTGTGAGGCATGGAGGAGGAGCCGGTTTGACGATAGCTGAAGGGCTCTTGCGCCTCGAGCACCTCGGTGCGCTGGAGGTGGCGCAGCTCGACGGCGATACGCTCGAGGTCGGCCCCCAGGATGGCCAGGGCGCTCATCAGCTCGGCGTGGCGGTCGCGGGGGACCACCTGGGTCGAGACCGGCTCGACCGCGAGCCCCAATTTGCGCGCCACGTAGGCTTCGACGGTGGGCTCGAGGTGGGCGTAGTTGCCCACCGAGCCCGAGAGCATGGCCACGCCGATGGTCTTCCTGGCCCGC
Organism: Meiothermus sp. Pnk-1; assembly: GCF_003226535.1. Lineage (NCBI taxonomy): Bacteria > Thermotogati > Deinococcota > Deinococci > Thermales > Thermaceae > Meiothermus > Meiothermus sp. Pnk-1. Next base: position 28,015 of record NZ_QKOB01000001.1, read on the forward strand.
TGCAGGCGCTCGGCGTCGCGCGAGAGCGCGGCGTAGAAGCTCAGGAAACGCAGCCCGAAGCTGGTGGGCTCGGCGTGGACCCCATGGGTGCGCCCCACCGCCGGGGTGTGCTTGTAGCGCACGGCCAGCTGCTTGAGGGCCTCCTGTACCCTCTCGAGTTCGGCCTCGACCAGCCGCAGCGCCTCCACGAGCAGCGTGTTCTGCGCGGTGTCCACCACGTCGGTGCTGGTGAGGCCGAAGTGCAGCCACTGGGCCACCTCCGCGTCGCCCACCCACTCCACCAGTGCGCGGGTGAAGGCCACGATGTCGTGGCGGGTTTCCTCCTCGAGCGCCTCCGCCCGCCGGGCGAAGCTCTCGTCGATGGGCCTGCGCGATAGCCCCTCGGCCAGCCGGGCAGCCACCCCTCGGGGCACCACCCCCAGCTCCTCCCAGGCCTCGAGGGCGTACTGCTCGACCCTAGCCCAGGCTTCATACTTGCGGGCCTCGGTCCACAGCGCCTTCATCTCGGGGGTTTGGTAGCGCTCGATCATGCCCCCACCCCCGCTCTAGCCCGTGAACGGGGGGGCCGAGCGGTAAAGACCAGCCCGCCGGGTAGCCGCACCCAGCGGGCCCACTCCTCCCAGGAAAGGAGATCAGCTCGGGATTCGCACACTTGGTATCACTCGCCATCCTTCGCCGCTTCACCGAACGGCCTGGTGGATGACCCTGCGAGCCTACCACGCCGGATGAGGGGTCCGCAATTACCTCTTGGAAAGCAGGGCGATGAGCTGTTGGAGCTCCTCGGCGGCCCGGCCCTCCTTGAAGGGGTTGAAGGGCTTGCCCTGCTGGATGGCCTGGAAGAGGCCGCCGCCTCGAGGCCCCCCCTGTCCTCCGGGGCCACCCGGATTGTTCGGACCACCCCCACCTCCGAAGCTGTTGGTTGGGCCCTCCCGGTTTTGCCTGCGCTGGCGCATCTCCTCCTGCCGCTTGAGCTGGGTCTCGTCCATCCACTTGAGCTGGGCGGGGGTGAGGATGTTGTCCTCGATATTCGAGAGGATTTTCTCGGCGTCGGCGGGCTTGAGGTCGGCGCGGGTTTGGAGGTTCTTGAGGATGGGCAGGAGCTTTTGGGCTTGGGCCTTGGTGAAGGAGAGGTTCTTCTGCCGGTCGAGCTCGAGCATCAGCCGCAGGCTGCCCATGAGGTCGAAGACCGGACGGTACTGCTCGAGGCGCTTGCGTAGTTCGGGGTTGGATTGCTGCGCGCCAGGCCCCTGCTGGTTGGTGATGACCTCTTGGGCCAAGGCGAGCGAGGAGAGTAGCGCCAAAACCGTTGCCAGGATCGTTCTTGCCATATCTACTCCTTGTCGGTTACTCGTACCTAAGCGATTCCACCGGGTCGAGCCGGGCGGCCCGCAGGGCGGGGTAGTAGCCGAAGAAGACGCCCACCATCACCGAGAAGGCGAAGGCCAGCACCATGCTGCTGGCCGAGAAGATCGGGGTGATGTGGAGCAGGTTGCCCACGCTGCGGGCCAGCCCCAACCCCAGCAGGATGCCCAGCAGGCCGCCCCCCACCGACAGCACCACCGACTCCACCAGAAACTGGGTGAGGATGTCGCGGGGCTTGGCCCCCAGCGCCTTGCGGATGCCGATCTCGCGGGTGCGCTCGGTGACCGAGACCAGCATGATGTTCATGATCCCGATGCCCCCCACCAAGAGGCTGATCCCGGCCACCCCGCCCAGGAAGAGGGTGAGGGTCTGGGTGACCTGGTTCACCGAGGCCAGCGCGTCGGCCTGGTTCTGCACGCTGAAGTCGTACTCGTCGGGGTTGGCGATCTTGTGGCGCTCGGCCATGAACTCGGTGATCTGGTTTTGCAGGTCCTTGAGGGTGTCTTTGCTCAAGCCTTGGACGTACACCTGGCTCACCGTGGCTTCACCCCGGTTGTTGCTGCGGCCCAGGCGCTGGATATAGGTGCTCAGGGGCACCAGGATCTGGTTGTTGGGGCTGGCGAAGCCGGAGTCGCCCTTGTCGGGCAGCACCCCCACCACCGTGAAGGAGATCCCGGCGATCTTGATCTTCTGCCCCAGGGGGTCGCTGCCTGCGAAGAGGTCCTGGGCTACCTGGTAGCCCAGCACCGCCACCCGCCGGCGGGCTTGGTTGTCGGCCTCGGTGAAGAAGCTGCCCTGCGCGGGCTGGGCGTTGCGCACGCTGGCGTAGGCCGGCCAGGTGCCGATGACGGTGGCGTTGGTGTTGTTGGCCCCGAACTTGACCTGATGATTGCCCTGGGCGACGGGGGCCACCCCGGCAACCTGGGCGGCGAAGTGCTCCTGCAAGGCCTGGGCGTCTTTGACGGTGAGGGTCTGGGGCCCGCCGAAGCGCACCAGTCCGGGCGGGCCGCCCCCGCGCCCGCCGGAGACGGTGAGCAGGTTGGTGCCCAGGCTCTCCAGCGAGCGGGTGATGTTGGCCGTGGAGCCCTGGCCCACCCCGGTCAGTGCGACCACCGCCGCCACCCCGATGATCACCCCCAGCGCGGTGAGCGCCGAGCGCAAGGGGTTGCCCAGGATGGCCCTCCAGGCGATGCTCACCACCTGCAGCGGGTTCATGCCCGCCAGGCTCGAGCGCCGCTGGAGGCTGTCTTTGGGGAGTTCTCGAGCGGGGTTCACGCCACACCTCCCACGGGCCGCTTGCGCTGCGGGTTGGGGCTGTCCGACTCGATGAGCCCGTCGCGGATGCGCACGATGCGCCCGGTGTACTCGGCGATATCGGCTTCGTGGGTGACGATGATGACCGTGGTGCCCTCGTCGTTGAGCTCCTGGAAGAGGCGCATGACCTCGATGGCGGTGTGGGAGTCGAGGTTGCCGGTGGGCTCGTCGGCTAAGAGGAGCGAGGGGCGCATGGTGAGGGCACGGGCCACCGCCACGCGCTGCTTCTGCCCGCCCGAGAGCTGGGAGGGCAGGTTTTTCGCCTTGTCCGCCAGCCCCACCCGCCGCAGCACCTCCAGCGCCCGCTCGCGCCGCTCGAGGGCCGGCACTCCGGCGTAGGTCAGGGGAACTTCTACGTTCTCCAGCACGCTCAGCCGGGGCAGCAGGTGGAAGGCCTGGAAGACGAAGCCGATCTCGCGGTTTCTCGCCTCGGCGCGCTCGTTCTCGCTCAGCGCGGTCACGTCCTCTCCGGCCAGGAAGTAGCTTCCGGCGGTGGGCCTATCCAAAAGGCCGATGATCTGCATCAGGGTGGTCTTGCCCGAGCCCGAGGGCCCCATCAACGCCACCATCTCCCCCTGGGCGACCTCGAGCGAGACCCCCTTCAGGGCCTCGAACTCAATCTCCCCCATGCGGTAGACCTTGCGGATGCCCTCGAGGGAGACCACCGGTTTCACCTTCCACCTCCTAGGGGGATGCGCAACCCCCCCGGGCCGTTGCGGCTGCTGGAGCTAGAGGTAGAGGTGGTCGAGGCGCGGGCGGGTAAGATCACCGTCTGGCCCGCTTGTAGCCCACTCACCACGACTTGGTTGGTTCCGTCGTCCGGCCCCAGTTCGACCCGGACAGTTTCCGTGCTGCCGTCGGGCTTTAGCACCTCCACATAGGCCCGCTTGCGCACGGTCTGCACCGCCCGCTTGGGGATGATGAGGGCATCGGGGATCTCCTGGATGAGGATCTCTCCCTCGGCGGTCATGCCCGGGCGGAGCCGGCCATCGGGGTTGGGTACGTTGACGGTCACGTAGAAGACCGCGATGTTCGAGACCACTGTGGCGCTGGGGCTGATGGCGGTGACGGTGCCGTGGAAGACCTCGTTGTTGAAGGCGTCGAGGGTCACGTCCACCTTCTGCCCCACCCTGACCTGGCCGATCTCGGTTTCATCGATCTGCACCGGCAGGTCCACGCTCGAGCTGTCGATGATCGTGAGCAGGGCGCTGCTGCCGCTGACGCTAGCGCTCACCCCCACCCCGCCTACCTGGGCGTTCACCGCTGATACCGTGCCGCTGAAGGGGGCGTAGATTTTGGTGTTGGCCAAATCTTGCTGGGCGTTTTTGAGGCTCAAGGCGGCCTGGTCGACGGCCAGTTGCAGGTTGCGCAGATCCTGGGCGTTGCTGGCTTCCTTGAGGGCGAGCGAGCTTCGCGCCGTCTCGAGGGCCACCCGGGCGCTGTCGAGCTGGGCCTGGGCCTGCTCCACCGCGCGCTGGGCGCTGGAAAGCTCCTGCTGGGTGGCCCCGCCAGCGGCGTAAACCCGCTGGGTGGCGGCGAGGTTGGCGCGGGCGGTCTCGAGCTGGGTCTGGGCGCTGGTGTAGGCGGCTTCGGCGCTGGCGATAGCCTGTCGCTGGCTGGCCAGGGCGGTGGCTTGCGTGGCGCGGGTGCTCTCGAGCTGAGCCTGGGCTTTTTGCAGGGCTAGCCGGGCGTTGTCCACGGCCCGTTGGTAGCTGGTGGGATCGATCTGCACCACCAACTGGCCCTTGTTCACGTGGTCGCCGACCTTGGGCAGGTAGATGATGGTGCCTTGTACTTGGGCTTTGAGGTCTACGCTCTGGTGGGCTGCAAGGGTGCCTGGCCCGCTCACCGAAACGCGGAAGGTGCCCTGGGTGACGGGGGCGGTTTCCAGGCCCGACTTGGCCTGGCCTTGCCCTGTCGCGGGATGGCGCAACAGCACGATCGCCGTCCCGATGCCGGCCAAGACGATCAGCAGGAGTAGCCACCGCCCCCAACTCCACCGCCGGTTTCGACTGCGCTTGATCTGGGCTGCACTCATGAACGCCCTCCTCTAGTTTTGAGCTGTGGCCGCCCGTACCAACCCGGTAAAGTCCTGCCCCGCCGCTACGGAGAAGGCCGCCAGGGCTTTCCAATAAGCATCCTGGGCTTGCACGAGGCTGTACTGGGCGCTTTTGAGGGAGACCTGATCGGTTTGGAGCTGCAGCGCCGAGATGGTGCCCGCCTTCAGGGCTACCTGGTCCTGATCCACCACCTTCTGCGCGTTGGCCACGTTGGCTTGGGCTAAGGCGATGCTCTTGTAGGCGTTGAGGGCGGTCTGGTAGGTGTTGGTGAGGCTGGTCTGGGCGTTTTGCTGGGCGGTTTGCAGGGTACGCTGGCTATTCTCCAGCGAGGTCTTGGCCGATTGCAGGTTGACCGCGGGGGTGTAGTCGTTGTCGTAGAGCTTGACGTTGAGCTGGGCCAGCTCTACCGCTTGTCGGGCCTGCACGACGCTTGGTAGGCGGTTGAAGAGGTCCTTGGACAGGGCCTCGAGGTCGGCCTGTAGGGCTGGGGCGGGGGGCGGAGCGCTGACCGTGACGTTGCCCAGATCGCTCACCCCCAAAAGCGTGGCCAGTTGTGCCGCCAGCACCGGGAGCTGGGCTTGGGCGTTGATGAGGGTTTGCCGCGAGCTGTCCAGGGTGTTCTGGGCCCGGGCGACGTCCAGCTGGGTGGCGTTCCCGGCGGCCTGCCGGGCTTTGGCAACATTCAGGTTGCGTTCGTTCAGGGCCACCTGGGCCTGGAGCAGCTCCACGTTCTGCCGCGCTTCGTAAAGCCCCAGATAGGCATCCACCACGTCCTTCATCACCTGGAGGCGGGTGGCCTCGAGGTTGACCCGGGCCAGCTCGGCGTTCTGCCGGGCTTGGGTTAGCGCCGCGATCAGCGTGCTGGGGTCGGCCTCGAGCGCCTGCAACTGCAGGGTGGCGTTTTGCAGGGTGGCTTGGGCATTTTGGAGCGTGGGGCCATTGCTATAGGCCCGCTGTAGGGCCTGGGGTAGGGTCAGCGTGGTCTGCGCCTGGGCCAGGGTTTGGGGCAAGAGGCCGAGGGCGAGAAGAAAAAGGCCGAGGGCGGAGGATCTTCTGGGCTGCATCATGGGCTTTTCTCCTGGGTTAGGTCTGTGCCGAGGGCGTTTTGTAAGGCCAAAGCGGCGAGCTGAGCCTGAGCGGTGGCGGCTTCGAGGTTGCGGCTGGCTTGCTGCTGGTTAACCTGAGCGGCCTGTAGGTCGAGGGCGGTTCCGGTTCCCGCCTCGAGCCGGGCTTGAGCCGTGCGTAGGTTCTGGTTGGCCGCCTCCAGGGCAGTTTTGGCGGCGGCCACGCTGCTTTTGGCGGTGAGCAGGGCCTGGTATTTCTGCCGTACGTCGAGTTCGGCGGCCCGCCGAGCGGATTCCAGGGCCTGCTGGGCCGCGTCTAGGGCGGTCTGCGCGGAGCGGATCTTGGCCTCGCTCACCGGGTCGAAGACCGGAAAGCTCGCCGAGAGATTGAGGCTCCAGGCGGGAGATTGGCTGCTGGAGGCCGAGCTCACGGCCGGCAGGGTCCCGCTGATGGAGGCGGTGCCGCTCTTGAGGCTGAGCCCCGCCGAAACGGAGGCTGCCCCGCTGCTCGTGCTTCCACCGTAGCCCACGCTGAGAGAGGCATCGGGGAGCAGCCGGTCGCGCTGGGCGGCGGCTAAGCTCTCCTGGGCATCTTGGAGCTGCGATTGGGCCTTGAGTACGTCGGAGCGGCGGGCATAGGCCTGTTGTACCAGCGCCTCGAGCGTCCCGCTGGGAAGCTCGGGTTCGCTGGGAGGTGTGGCCGGCTGTCCTAGGCTTTGGGGGTTTACCCCTAGGGTGCCCGCCAGGGCGAGCCGAGCGATCTCCAGGGTAGCCGTGGCGCTCACCAGGTTCGAACGGGCCGTATCGAGGTTTTGTTGGGCTTCGAGCACGTCGCTCAGGGTGGCGCTTCCGGCTTGGTTGCGGGCCTGGGTGACTTGCAACTGACGTTCGCGCAGGGCTAGGGTGGCTTGGGCGATGGCCAGGTCGCTGGCGGCTTGCCGCAGGTTGAAATACTGTGTAACTAGGTTGATATACAAGGTGTTGCGGGCATCGCGCCGGGTCAGGGCGGCCCGCTCCAGGGCTCGCTGGGCGCTATGGATAGCGTCTTGAGTGGGCGACCAGGGCAGCACCCCCAGGGAGGCTGTGCTGGAGAGGATGAGGGTGTTGCTCTGGCTCAGGGTATAGCTTCCGCTCGCGGTGAGCTTGAAACCGGCGGCGGCTTGGGCGGCCTCGAGGCTGCGCAGCGCGCTCTCGTAGGCCAGGTCGGCGCTTTGCCAGTCGGGGCTGTTCGGCAAGGCGCGCAGCGCGTCGTTGAGGTTGAGCGGGGCACTCTGCCCCAGTGCCGGTGGGGCCAGAGCTAACAAGATGCTGAGGATGGATAAGGTTGGTCTCAAAGCATCACCTCCAACGAGGAGTAATCTGCTGGAGCCATGTGTAGCCGCCTGGTACGGAATGTGTAGTTTTTATGAAGGGCGGCGTACCTTCAGGGTTCTCCAGGAATCTCATTACAGTATCGGACATGGAAAATGCCATGGCGTAGGGCAAGACAGGGGACGTGTGGCTTTATGAAGACAATTTGAAGGCAAGGGGGATGTGGATAGACTAGCCTCGAGCTGGACGGGAAAAACGCGATGCTCGCGCGAGGGGTGACCTAAACATAGCCTACATCTCGCCTCCACCCTCTCTACACCGTTAGGCGGCATGCTCTGTTGCAGGAACGGGGAAGACCAACCGAACCGACTAAAACCCCCGTTCCGAAAGGAGAAAGACCATGAAACGCTCGCTTTGGATTACCACGATTGCCGGTTTGCTGACTTTGGGAGCAGTGCATGCCCAATCTGCCTCAGGGGTGGCCCTGGATCAGGGCATCGTCACGGAAAACCCCCTCACCGAACTGCAACAGTGGGTGAGCGCCATGCCTGCTTCGCTGGACCTGCAAGCCCTCAGCCCACAGCAGTTGCGGCAACTGTACGCGCTGCTGAGGGAGCTATACACGGCCTCGTCCCCTATCAGCTCTGTGGAGGCGCAGCAGATCCTCGAGGCTATCGCTTCAACCTTGCCGGCCCCGGCGCTCGAGCAGCTTCAGGCGCAGGCGAAGAACATGACCCCCAGCGACTACAGCGACGGGCTGAAGGCGGCTCTTAATGAGCTGGAGGATACGGTGAGCGCGGTTGGCTTCGATTTGGGCAACTGACCTACCCCCTACGGCGCCCCGGGTTGAAGCTCGGGGTGCTGCATCGGTTCTTCTTAAAACCTTCACAAAAGTAACCTCACTTCTTCATGAGTTCCCCCTAACCTTCTGCTTAGAAAATGCCTGCCTCTGCCGATACACTAAATTTGATGGCGCTGGTCCTGGTGGTCGAGGACGAACCCGAGATCGCGGAGATCCTGGAGGGCTACTTGCGCCGCGATGGCTATCGCACTGAGCGGGCTGTCGATGGCAAGGCGGCGCTAGGCTTATACCGCGCGGCTAAACCAGACCTGGTGCTATTGGATATCCAGCTACCAGAGCTGGATGGACTCGAAGTACTCCGCCGCATCCGCGCGGACGGCAATACCCCGGTGATCTTGGTGACGGCCCGCTCGGAAGATCTGGACAAGCTCTTGGGCCTCGAGCTGGGCGCCGATGACTACATCACCAAACCCTTCAGCCCGCGCGAGGTGGTGGCCCGGGTCAAGGCGGTGCTGCGCCGGGTGAGCTCCTGGGAGGGCCCGGCTGCGGTGCTGCGGGCGGGACCCCTGGAAATAGATACCGAGCGGGTACTAGCCCGCGTCGGCGCCACCCGGCTTGAGCTTACCCCCACCGAGTTTCGGTTGCTCGAGACCTTGGCCCGCACCCCTGGTCGGGCCTTTACTCGCCAGGAACTTTTGGAAGCCGCCCTGCCCGATTCGGATGCCCTTGAGCGGGTGGTAGACGTGCACCTCAAAAACCTGCGCAAGAAGCTGGAGGCTGCTGGAGCCACCGGGCTTTTGGAGACGGTGCGGGGAGTGGGCTACCGGCTGTGGGTAGAGTAGGGCGCATATGCAGTGGTTTGACCGTATCGAGGTTCGTCTAATTGGCCTCATCGTATTGGTGGTGGCGGCGACCAACCTGATCACCTTGGGGATTAGCATCTACTCGACCCAGCGCAACATCCGCGAGCTGCCGCGGGAACTGCGCGACGTGTTACAGACGGAACGCGGCGAGGGGGCGGCGCTGCCTTGGGTGGTCTCCAAGCGGATCAACGGGTTGTTGCACCCCGGTACGGAGGTAGTGGTTCGCCTCGAGACGCCTATGGACAGTTCGCAGGATCGGGTTTTTTGGCTACGCGTACCGGGCAGCGACCCCCAGCCCATCCGGATCGCGCAGATGCCGCCCTCCCCCCGGCCCGACTTTCGCACCCGCTTACAGCAGAGCCTGTTGATCGCTACTTTGGCCTCGAGCGTGCTGGGGATTCTGCTGGCGTTGATCTTTGCTCGCCGCCTGGCTCGGCCCATCGAAGCGGTTTCGGCGGCGGCTACGCGGCTGGCGAGCGGTGACCTCTCTGCCCGTATTCCCACGCCCAAAGGCCACGACGAGACCGCCCTGTTGGCGCGCAACTTCAACCGCATGGCGGAGGCGTTAGAGAAGCTCGAGGCCGAGCGCAAAGCCCTCATTGCGGACATCGCTCACGAACTGCGCACCCCCCTCACCATCATGCAAGGGCGTCTCGAGGCCATTCAGGACGGGATAGCCGCGTTGGAGATGCGCGAGATTGACCGATTGCACAACCAAACCCAGCTCCTTTCCCGGTTGGTGGAGGATTTGCGCACCCTATCGCTGGCCGATGCCGGAAGGCTTACCCTCGAGCGCCGCCCGCTTGACCTGCGAGGGGTGGTGCGCAACGCGGTGGCTGGTTTCCAAGGCCAGGCCCAGCTCAAGGGGATCAAGCTTCAGGTGAACCTCCCGCCTTCGCCGTTGGAGGTCGAAGCCGATCCCGACCGCCTTACTCAGATCGTCAGCAACCTCCTGCATAACGCCCTGACCCATACCCCCAGCGGCGGGACCATCACCGTGGGGGTAGAGGCCAAGGGCAAGGAGATTGCTGTGCAGGTCGTCGATACCGGGCCGGGTATCCCTGAGGAAGCTTTACCTAAGATCTTCGACCGGTTTTTCCGGGCCGAGGCTTCGCGCTCGCGCCAAACCGGCGGCAGTGGGTTGGGCCTCTCGATTGTCAAGGCGCTGGTAGAACTCCACGGGGGACAGGTTGAGGCCAGAAACCGGAGCTCCGGCGGCGCCGAGTTCTGCTTTGTGCTTCCGAAGCTGGAAGCCAAAGGCTGATCTCGAGGGCTGTATGACCTCCTTCTAACCTTTCCAAGGTACTATAACCTTCATGAAGCGCGCCGTACTTTTCGACGTGGGAGATACCTTGATCCTGGGCCACCCCAAGCTCTGGCTGTGGCCGCTGTTGCTCGAGCGCGGCTTGACCCCCGACACCTCCCGGCTGCGCGAAGCCATCGCCGCGGCCTATGCCGAGTACAACCGCCGCCATCTGGAAGCCAAAAGCCCTGAATCGGCCCTGCCCGTCTGGCGCACCTTTCATCGGCGGCTTTTGGAAGGGTTGGGGCTGCAAGACCACGCCGAGGAGATCAGCGGCTACCTGGCGGAGAACTGGCAAAACCCCAAGGTCTGGCCGATCACGCCGGGGGCGGTAGAGGTGCTCACCGAACTCAAAAAACGGGGATACAAGCTAGGGGTGGTCTCCAACTGGGACGGGCTGCTGCCAGGGGTGCTGAAGGCGGTGGGCTTGGCCCCTTACTTCGACTACGTGGCGGCTTCGGCTTTGGAAGGGGTGGCCAAGCCCGACCCGCGCATCTTCCAGGTGGCGCTGCACAAGCTGGGGGTGGCCCCCGAGGAGGCCGTGCACATCGGAGATTCCCAGGACGACGTGGCGGGGGCCGAAGCGGCGGGGGTCACCCCGCTTTTGTTCGATGCCTACCGGCAGAACCCCCAGGCCATCCACGATTTGCGCGAGGTGCTGGAACGGGTCTAGCGGGGGTCATACGCCTTGCGGTAGGACGCGCGGCGACCCTTGACGTCCGACCCTCGAGCCTCGACAGTATCCATCATGAGCGTGCGCAAAGCGATCTGGGGGGAGCACCTGGAGGCCATCGAGCAGAACCTGTCCGAGGTGGACCCCGACCTCTACGGCTACATCCGCGACTTCGCCTACGAAGAGGTGCTGGCCCGGGAGGGCCTCGACCTAAAGACCCGCGAACTGCTGGCCATCACCAGCCTAATCGGGCTAGGGGCTCCCAAAGAACTCGCTACCCACCTCGAGGGGGCCCTCCGCAACGGGGCTACCGAGCGGGAGATCCGCGAAACCATCATTCAATCCGCCGTGTTCGTGGGGTTTCCCAGGGCGTTGGGGGCTATGAAGATGTTTCATGCCACCCTACGCAAGCTTCTTTCCGAAGGACGATGACCCTCTGCGCCGAGGTGTTCGTGTTGGACCGCCCCCGGCAGCGCATTCTGCTGGGGCGGAAGAAGCGCGGGTTGGGGGTGGGTCGGTACCAGGGTTTTGGGGGCAAGCTCGAGCCGGGAGAGACCTTGCTTCGGTGTGCGGTGCGCGAGCTTTGGGAAGAATCAAGGCTTGAAGCCCAGGAGCACAACCTGTGGTACATGGCGCACCTGCTCTTCGTCTTTCCCGGCAAACCCCAGTGGAGCCAGGAGGTGCATGTGTTTCGGCTCGAGCACTGGGAGGGCGAGCCGCAGGAAACCGAGGAAATGCGCCCGGAGTGGTTCGACCTAAAAACCTTGCCCCTCACCCAGATGTGGGACGACGTGAAATACTGGCTGCCCCAGGCCCTGGAGGGAGCTAGGCCCAAGCTGCGCTTCGTCTACACCACCGATGGCCAGCAAGTGGAGCGAGTAGAAAAACTCGTAGACCCCAGCTGATTTGGGTTCAGGGCATTTGACTTTGGGCGAGCGCCATGCTACCCTCAATTGTCCCTAGAAAAACCAAAGAGGTTTTGCGGGTCGTAAGGAGAAGTAAATGAAGACAGGCACCGTGAAGTGGTTTAATGCTGAAAAGGGCTACGGGTTCATTGCGCAGGAAGACGGCCCTGACGTATTTGTTCACTATAGCGCCATTGAAGCCGATGGCTTCCGTACCCTCCAGGAGGGGCAGCGGGTACAGTTTGAAGTCGAGCCGGGCAAGAACGGCAAAGGCCCCCAGGCGGCCAAGGTTCGCCCTGCTTAAGGCCAAAATCAGCCACATCCACCCCCCGAGTCGGGGGGTTTGCGTTTATTGGTACCCAAGATGGGGCGATAACAACACCCTCATTGTAAAATCCCTCAAAATACTCCCAAGCCACTCTCCTTACCTGGGGTCGTCCATGGCTGGGTGGGAGTTTTGGTAGTGATAAGGAGCGTTCATGACCGAAGAACAGCATCTACGCGAGTACACCAAGGCCCTTAAGGCAATCCTGCCCAAGCATTTTTTTGAGCCCGTACCGGCTCGGATGATGTATTTGCCGGTTTTTGTAGGGCTGTTTGTGCTGTGCGCTTGGGGCATCGTGGCCACCCCTTGGGTGTCGCTTAAGCTGCTCTTGTCTTTTGGAGCGGGGTATGCCTTTGTCGGGATGGGCTTCCTGGCCCACGAAATCCTGCACGGGGCGGTCACCAAGAACCCGGTGGTGCGCTCGATCACCGGCACGATTGCCTTCCTGCCGCTTCTGGTGGGTGCCCGGCTGTGGCGCAAGTGGCACAACGTCGAGCACCATGGCCATACCCAGCACCCCCACGACGACCCGGACGCGATGGGCACCCTCGAGGTGGCCCAGCAAAAACCCATCTTCCAGTGGTTTTTCCGCCAGGCCCCGGGCTTCCGCAGCCTGTTCTTGTTCAGCTCCTTCACCTTCTGGTTTAGCTTCCACGCCCACATGATGCTCAGGCGCTTCTTGCCCGAGTTCAAGCCCCACGAGCGACGGGTGGTGATATTCCAGGCTGTCTTGCCCTACCTAGTCTGGTCGGGGGTGTGTTGGCTGGTGGGGCCGTTCGACTTTCTCTTTGTGTTCGTGCTGCCCTGGGGGATCGCCAACTTCATCGCCATGAGCTTTATCGCCACCAATCACCTCCTCAACCCGGTTACCGAGACCAACGACCCGCTCCTGAACAGCCTCACGGTCAGAAACCCCAAGTGGCTCGAGTGGCTCACCCTGGGCTTTGGCCTGCACGTCGAGCATCACGTCTTTCCGGTCCTCTCGCCCAAGTACGCCCATATCGTGGCGGCCAAGATCAAAGAGCTCTGGCCCCAGCGCTACAACGAGCTACCGCACTGGAAAGCCCTCTACTACCTGTGGAAGACCCCACGCCTTTACCGGGACCACCGCAACCTGATCGAGCCCACCAGCGGTAAGGTCTTCGGCACGATGGGCTTTGGCCTGCCCGAACGGGTCCAACAGCATAAACAGGCCAGGATCGATGCTCGAGCGGTAGGGAAGAAGAGGGGGCGCTCGAGCTAGGCCTCCGGCTTGCTTGAGGCAGGGGAGTGCCCTGTACCTACTCCTCCGAACCCTGTACCCTATTCCTTATGCGGATTTTGGTCACCAACGACGACGGCATCTTTTCTCCCGGAATCAAGGCCCTGGCGTTCGCTCTACGCACCTTGGGCGAGGTGATGGTGGTGGCCCCTGATGTGGAGCAGTCGGCGGTCGGGCACGGGATCACCGTACGGCGCCCCTTGCGTTTCAAGCACACCGCAGCCGCGGGGTTTGGCGAGATCCCGGCCTACCGGGTGGACGGAACCCCGGCCGATTGCGTGGTGCTGGGTTACCACTTGCTGGGCAAGCCCGATCTGGTATGTTCGGGGATCAACATCGGGGTCAACTTAGGCCTCGACCTAACCCACTCGGGTACGGTGGCGGCGGCGCTCGAGGGGACCAGCCTGGGCATTCCCTCGATCGCCTTCAGCCAGGAGGTCTCCGAGGAGGAGTTGCGCTTTGAGGAGGCCGCCCGGCTGGCGGTTCCTATTGCCCAATGGGTACTGGAACGGGGCCTGCCTGGCGGCATCCTGCTAAACGTCAACTTTCCCAAAAGCACCCCCAAGGGCCTCAAGATCACCCGGCTCTCCAACCACCACTGGCAAGACACCGTGCTCAAGCGCGAAGACCCCGAGGGCAAGCCCTACTACTGGGTAGCCGGGCAACAGACCGGCCTCGAGGACGAAGGTACCGACCTCTGGGCGGTCAGGCAGGGCTATGTCTCGCTCACCCCGGTTACGATGGACTACACCGCTTATGGCTTCAAGGAGGAACTCGAGAGCTCTTTTCCCACCGGGCTGAGCCACCGGGAATAGGCTAGCGCGCTGGTAGCTGCTTATATCGCGTACGCCAGACGCCAGGCGGTGGATCGGGGCCACCGGCCGGGCTATACGTTGTGCGCTCGAGATTTACAGCACGGTCCGTACCAACGGCAAATGGCCAATTAGGGCCAGGATAATCCCGACCAGTACCCAGGCGGCCACCCCGCCCCAGACCCCCCCGGCTCGCTTGCGTAGCCAGCCTAGCAAGAACCCGGCGGCCACCAGGAAGAGGGTCGGCCCCGGTACGGCCAGCGCTCCTAGCAGCGGGGCCAGGGGAAGGGCCAGTTCCTTGTAACGTTCGCGCAACGCATCTATGGCGACGCCCCGCAGCACCGGCTCGAGCAAAGCCCATCCTACGAAGGTCAGGAACATCGGCGGGATCTCGCCCAGGCCCAGCGGTTTGCGCACCAGGCTGTAGAGGCCCGCCATTCCCAGCAGGACTGCCCCAGCCCATAATCCCTCGATCCAGCCCCGGGGATTGCCCAGATGGAGCGCCAGGCGACGCCGCAGGCGGTAGTAGGTCATGAGCAGGGCGAGAGCGCCCAGCAGCAGGTAGAAAATCGGGCGGATGAATTCGGATTGCACCGGGGTGAAGATGGCTAGCCAGTTGTGGTAGAGCGAGAACCCTATCCACCCGCTGGCGATAGCCGCCAGGGCTAGACTCCCGATCAGCCACAAGTAAAGGGTGCCGGGTCCATAGGTGGGCTCGTTGCTCATCTCCACGGTGCGCATCGGCTCGATCCGGCTTTCTCCATAGAGGATGAGGCCCAAAAAGACCAAAAAGGTCAGCAGCCAAGGCCAGGTGCGCAAGAAAAGCTCGTTGGCCAACCCCACCCGCGCCGAGAGCTGCCGCAGCACCAGCCCGCCTTTGCTCCAGTCTCCTTGGCCGTAGTAGATCATGGCCAAAAGCCCCAAGGCCCGGTTGTAGTCGGGCTCGAGCGGTCCTAATCGGGGCAGGGTAGCCTCCAGCCCCGCCGCGGCCTCGCCCAGTTGTCCTGCTTCCCATTGCAGCTCGGCCCGGAAAATGCTTTCGGCGGGGCTATTCCCCAGCAGGGAAATCCCCTCTTGCAGCCGCCCCAGCCGCTGGTAAAGACGAGCGGCTCCCAAGCGACCCTCCGCATCGGCGGTAGCTTGTAGGTAAACGGGCAAGGCTTCTTCATAGCGGCCCAGGGCCTCCAGGGCTTGGCCGCGCAGCACCAGAGCTTTGGTGGAGCTCTGGCTGCCCAAAAAGACCAAAGCGTCGGCAGGGCGGCCTTCTAGCAGCCGGGCCCAGCCAGTGAGGAGCCGCACCTCAGGATCGTCGGGGGCCAAGCGGTCCATCTTCTCCAGCGCGGGCTTGGCGGCGGCCAGCTCTTTGCGCTCGAGGTGGATCCGGGTAAGGAGCTTCAGGCTCGGCAAGTACTCGGGGTCGGCTACCAGGGCCAGCTCACAGGTAGCCTGGGCGCTGTTCAGATCGCCCTGGGCGTACAGCCCTTGGCACTGCTGGTGGTATTTTTGTGGACCAAGACCCGTTTGGGCCCAAGCCGCCGCTGCACAGATCCCACTGATACCGAGCAGCACGGCCCATACGCGCTTCATGGGGTTCAGTTTAACATGCAAGCTTGTTTGGGCCTGGTAATATTTGGCTGGCAAGCGGAGGAGATAATGAAGAAAAGTTTTGTGGGTCTATTACTTTTGCTATGGGCAGCTCTAGCTTGGGGGCAGGAGGAATTCATCTCGCGCCTGATCGACGAGGGCAAGTACCAAGAAGCCTATGCCGCCGCGATCAAGCTGGGAACCTCCGAGGGATGGACCCAAGCCGCTAAGGCTGCGAGCTTTTATGCCAGCTACCAGGCCAAGGAGAATGAGCGCAGTTCCTGGTATGACCGCGCTGAGGATGCCGCGCAAAAAGCCATCGCCGCCGATAAGAACAACCCCGAGGCCTACTTCGAACTGGCCCGCGCCGACGGGCGCTTGGCGCAGTTTCGCGGCATCCTGCAAAGCCTCAACCTGGCGGCCTCGGTGCGCGACAACCTCAATAAAGCCCTCCAACTCAACCCCAAACACGCCGGGGCGCGGGTGGCGTTGGCCTTGTGGAACCTCGAGCTGACCCAAAAGGGGGTAGGCTGGCTGTACGGGGCCGACGGTGGGCGGATCGTCCCGCTCTTTGAAGAGGCCATCAAGCTAGAGCCGGAGGTGATCATCCACCGGGTGGAGTATGCCGGCGCGCTGGCCAAGCTGGGCCGTGCTGCCGATGCGCGCAAACAGTACGAGGCGGCTTTGGCCCTCGCCCCCAAAACGGCGGCGGACCGTTACGACCTCGAGCGGGCCAAGCGGGAATTGGCTGCGCTTAAGTAAAGAACGCACCGCGCCGGGGCGTGGGTACGCGCCCCGGCTTGTGCTCATCTCGGGGTAGGGAGGCGCAGGCCCAGCCAGCGGCTGGAGAACCTCAGCGCGACGGTGGTGAGAGCCCCAAGGAGCAGGGCTAGGTCAGGGGAGAGGGGGTAAAGCAAGAACACCGTAACCGCTCCTCCGGCGGCGGCTGAGGCGTACAGGTCGCGGTTACGGTAGAGGATGCCTGGAACCTCCCCGGCCAGCACGTCGCGCAGAATACCCCCGCCAACCCCCGAGATGCTCCCGGCGAACACCGTTCCCCAGAAGCCCAGCCCGAAAGCCAGGCCGCGTTCGGCCCCCAAAGCGGCGAAAAGGCCCAGCCCCAGGGTGTCGAGGTAGTAGATGGGGCGCTCGAGGTAGGGGGTGAGCCGCCCGGTACCCAGCCGCCGCGAAACCCACCACACCAGCAGCGAGACTCCCAGAATGGCCCATAGAACTGGCTCGTTACGGAACACCTGCGGGGGCAAGGAACCCACCACGATATCCCGGATCGAACCCCCGCCGACCGCCGTCACCCCCGCTAGAATGACGATCCCCACCGGATCGAAGCGCTTCTCTATCGCCATCAAGGCACCGCTTAGCGCGAAGGTCAGCGTACCGATCCAGGCCAGGATGTCCACCAAGGTGGGGCCGAGGGTGTGCAGGGCGCCTTCCATGGCTAGGGGTGTTGGGTCTCGAGCAGCGCCAGTACCCGGCACTGGATATGGTCAGGAGCTAGCCCTTCTGAGGTTTTAAAGGTGATTCCCACCCGCTCTGGAGGCAGCTCAAGCAGCCGCGCCAGGTTCTGCTGAAGCGCTGAGCGGTAAGGTCCCAGTTTGGGCCGATCGAGCATCACCGTTGCGCTCACCTGAGCGGCCCGGTAGCCCTGTGCCCGGACTTGTTCGAGCACTGCCCCCAGGATCACCCCGCTCGCCAAGCCCTTCCACTGAGGGTCGGTATCGGGGAAGAGGCTGCCGATGTCCCCCAGGGCAAAGGCCGAGAGCAGGGCGTCAGAGAGGGCATGGAGCAGCACGTCGCCGTCGGAGTGGGCCACCGCTCCGCGTTCGCTTTGGATCCTGAGGCCCCCCAGCCAAAGCTCCCGGCCTGGTTCCAGGCGGTGCGCGTCCTCACCGTAGCCGATTCGAAAAGGGGTGGGTGCCACGGTTCTATCCTAACTTGACCCTGCTCCTCCGACTCTTGACAATGCGGTTATGGCGATCTATATGACCTACCCGGACGCCCTAAGGCTGATGCAAAGCTGGACTTCCTCGGAGAGCCTGCGGCGGCACATGCTGGCGGTTGCGGTGGCAATGCGGGCCTATGCGCGCAAGTACGGCGAAGAGGAGGAGAAATGGGCGATGGCCGGGATCCTCCACGACTTTGACTACGAAAAAGCGCCCGAGACTCACCCCCACAAAGGGGTGGAGATATTGCGCCAGATGGGCTACCCCGAGGACGTGCTGGAGGCCATCATGGGGCACGCCGACGATCCCCAATACCCCCGCAGAACCCGGATGGCCCAGGCTTTGTACGCCGTGGACGAGTTGACCGGGCTCATCACGGCGGCGGTCTACGTGCGGCCCGACAAAAGCATCCACGGCCTCGAGCTTCCTAGCTTGCAAAAGAAGTTCAAAGACAAGGCCTTCGCGGCCCGGGTAGACCGCCAAGGGATCGTCCAAGGGGCTCGAGAGCTGGGGGTTTCCCTGGAGGAGCACCTACAGTTCGTGCTGGAGGCGATGAAAGCCGAAGCCGAGGCGCTGGGGTTGGCGGGTTCGGAGCGCCGGGAGGGATGAATAGGGATCCGCGCTGCCCTTGGACCCTTGAACCTGCTCGTCCCGCTTTTCGACGGCTACCGCAAGCCTCCCGTACGCAACTACAGACGAGCTGTCACACCTGCTGGGGGTTCGAGAGGGCAAAATATGGGTGTGGACTGGATACAACCTTACATTGGCCAACTTACCTTCGGCGGGATCGCCGGATTCGCCACTGGCTACGCCCTGAAAAAGATTGGGAAGATCGTCGCCATCGCCTTCGGCTTGATCTTTATCGTGGTGCAGGTACTGGCGCAGATGGGCTACGTCAGCGTGGACTGGACCCGAGTGCAACGGGATGTGGAGCCCTTGCTCAAAGAGGCGCAGGTGCGCAGCGCCTGGGATCAACTGCTAGCCATACTAACCCGCAACCTGCCGTTTGGCGGTGCGTTCGTGGCCGGGCTGGTCATTGGGTTGCGGCGGGGTTAGCTAGCGGACGAGTACCTCGAGCGGTGTGGCGATCACATCTATTCTGCGCTCGGGCTCGGCGTAGAGTTCTTCCATCAGCATCATAGGGTGGGCCAGGGTGGCCCAGGGCGCTGCAGCCTCGAGGTGTTTGGGGGGAAAGCCATATCCCTTGCCGATCCAGCCAAACCTCCTATCCACCGCTACCGAGCCTACCAGCACCAGGTCTATCGGTGTCTCGCGCAGCTCGATGGGCTTGCCGTGGTAGGCCACGTCGCGGACGCGCTTGAGCGCTTGGGGGGAAAGGCGCTCGAGCAGCAAGAAAGTGTGGGCTTTGTCGGGGTGCGGCATGATCAGGCGTTTCCCCGATTGGAGGATCGCCTCGCGCAGGGGTTTTAGGACCTGGTCCGGCCCGGCCAGGAGGGTTTCGGCTTTGAGGAAAACTTCCAGCGCCATCAATTTTTCTGCGGCCCGACGGGCCCCCACGAAGTTGGGATGGTGGCCGTGAGGTGGGGTCGGGTAGGTGGCCACCCGGCGAGAGGAGAGAGTATTCCAGACGTATTCGCGCAGTTCGCCTTGGGTCATCCGATTCCTACAGGATATCTGATCGCTGCCTCCGTTTACCCCCACCGCCAGGAGTATTCGTGGGGGCGCGGGCGGTCAGCGGCTCCCGGTGAGCAGGTGTAGCGAGGTGTAGATCAACCAGCTCAAGGCGATACAGGCTGGAATGGTCACCACCCAGGCCGTCACGATGCGCCCGGCAACGCTCCAGCGCACCGACGAGAGCCGCCGTGTAGCACCTGCTCCCAGGATGGCCGAGGAGATGGTGTGGGTGGTGGAGAGGGGGATCCCCAAACGGCTGGCGGCCTCGATCACGGTAGCCCCGGCCACCTCGGCGGCGAAGCCGTCAATGGGCCTGAGCGCTACCGCTTTAAAGCCGATGGTCTTGATAATCCGCCACCCCCCGGCAGCGGTGCCGATGCCCATCGCCAAGGCGGCTGAGAGGATCACCCATAGGGGAACCTGGAACTGTTCGCCGCTCCAGCCATAGTAGGTGGCCAGGGCCAGGGTGATGATGCCCATGGTCTTCTGGGCGTCGTTAGAGCCATGGCTGAAGGCCATATAGGCCGCTGAGACCACCTGAGCCCGCAGAAAGAGGCGGTTGACCCAGGAGGGGCGGCGGTTCGCCACCAGCCATAGCAGCAGGACGAGCAGCAGCATCGCCCCCAAAAAGCCAAGCGCAGGGGAGAAGAACAGTCCTCGCAGGGCTTTGGCTACGCCGTCGCTCCACTGGATGGCCTGGATTCCGTTCTCGGCGATGCCCGCCCCCACGATGGAAAAGATCAGGGCGTGGGAGGAGCTCGAGGGGATGCCGTAGCGCCAAGTGATGAGGTTCCACACGATGGCGGAGAGGAGGGCCGCGATCACCAGGGTGTGGGTGGCCAGCTCGGGGGCGATGATCCCTTTGCCCACGGTCTTGGCGACCGCGGTGCCGGATAGGGCCCCGAGCACGTTGAAAGCTGCCGCCATCAACACGGCTTGGAAAGGGGAGAGGGCCCGGGTAGCGATGGAGGTAGCGACCGCGTTGGCGGTGTCGTGAAAGCCGTTGATGAAATCAAAGGCCAAGGCCAGGGCCACGATCAGGATGAGGATAAGCAGTTCGCCGGGCATGGCTAGGCGTGTTTGAGCACGATGTTCTTCAGGCTGCGGGCCACGTCCTGGGCGCGGTCGGTGGCGTCCTCTAGGTACTGGTATAGCTCCCCCCAGCGGATTGCCACCACCAGCTCGTGCACTTCCTGCACCCCTTCAAAGAGGCCGCTGGAGGCTTGGTCCATCAGTGCATCGCCTTCGTCTTCGAGCTCTTCCACCTGGCGGATCTTGCCTAGCAACTCGTCGTTGCGCTTGAAACCCGCGAGCAGCGGGATGGACTCGGCCAGCAGCCGGGCCTGCCGGGCGATGACCTGGGCCATCTGGCGGGTCAGGAGGGTGGGTTGCTTGACCCGGTAAAGCCACATTCGCCGGGCAGCTTCCTCGAGGGTGTCGATGAAATCATCGAGGCGTCCGGAAAGCTCTATGATGTCCTCGCGGTCAATAGGGGTGACGAAGGTTTGGGTGAGGGCTTGGGACACTTGGCGCGAGATCTCATCGCCTTGGTGCTCGAGGTCACGGATCGCTCGCACTTTGCGCTCTACGTCGTTGAAGTGCTCGACCAGCTCGAGCAGAGCCTGCGCCGTTTGATCAGCCACCCGCGCGGCTTGGGCAAAATAGTCGAAAAAGCGTTCGTTCCTGGGGAGGAATCGGTTTAGCATACCTGGCTAATTGTATCCCCCGGTGGAGGGTGGGTTGACAGTTCGCTGACAAAATATTCCAGGGGCGTTTATAGCCGATACGGTCTACATCTTTTACCGGTACAATTCCCGCGCGATCACCATCTTCTGGATCTCGTTGGTCCCCTCGTAGATCTCGGTGACCTTGGCGTCCCGGTAATAGCGTTCGACCCGGTAGTCGCGGTGGTAGCCGTAACCGCCCAGTATCTGCACGGCTTGCCGGGTCACGTCCACGGCGGTTTCGGAAGCGAAAAGCTTGGCGGTGCTGGCCTCGAGCGTAAACCGTTCGCCCCGGTCTTTTTTGGCGGCGGCCTCGAGGGTAAGAGCCCGCGCTGCGGCGATTTTGGCGTGCATTTCAGCTAGCTTGAAGCTCACCCCTTGAAACTCGCGGATGCGCCGTCCGAACTGGGTGCGCTCGGCGGCATACTGCTTGGCCAGTTCGAAAGCGGCTCTAGCCATCCCGACGGCTTGGGCGGCGATGCCCAAGCGTCCTGAGTCGAGCCCTGCCAGCGCTTGCGCCAATCCCTCTCCCTCTGTGCCCAACAGGTTCTCTTCGGGGATAAACACCCCATCCAATCGCATCTCGGCGGTATGGGCGGCGTGGAGGCCCATCTTTTCCTCAGGGCGGCCAAAGCTGAGCCCTGGGGTGTCTTTCTCCACCAAAAAGCTACAGATCCCGGCCTCGCCTCGAGCCATCACCACGTAGAGGTGGGCCTGCCCACCCGAAGTAATCCAGCTTTTTACCCCATCGAGTTGCCAGCCGCCCGGCACCCTCTTGGCGCGCGTCTTTAGCGAGGCCGGGTCGGAACCGGCGTGGGGCTCGGTGAGGCAGAAGGCCCCGATCCATTCGCCCTTCGCCAGCGGTACCAGGTATTTTTTCTTTTGCTCGGGGCGGCCAAAGCGCTGGAGCATGTACTGGGGTAGCCCGCTCGTCACCGATAGGATGACCGCCACGCTGGGGTCGGCGGCGGCGATTTCCTCCATGGCCAGCACCCAGGTCACCGAGTCGAGCCCAGCTCCGCCCCACTCCTCAGGTGTGGTCATGCCCAAGAGGCCGAGCTCGGCCAGCACCCTAAGTTGTGGCCAGGGATACTCCCCCGACTTGTCGTACTGGGGGGCTTTTTCCCACAGCACCTCGCGGGAGACCTGACGCACCATATCCAGGATCAGCTTTTGATCGTTGGTCAGCACCGCCACGCAACATATCGTATCACGCCCTCGGCGGAGAAAAAACGTAATAAAAGCCCTCCCTGCGCCAGGGAGGGCTTCCGCTCGCCAAAGCTTAGTACGGGTCGCCCTCTAAAACCTTTTTCTCCTCGTCGAGGCTCACCAGCACCAGCTCAATGTGCACGTGGGGCTTATCTACGCCGGGGTGAGCGCCGGAGGGGATGATGTTGACGTGGTCTACCTTAGCGGTCACGCCCAGCCCTTTGAGCGCATCGGTGCCGATGTTGACGTAGCTCTTCTTGCCCAGGTTCTCCAGGGGCACCATGAATACTACCTTCACCAGCCGCCCTGATTTGTCGTAGGCCAGGAAGGGTCCTTCGGGCAGGTTCTTGGCGTCCACGTAGAGGGTGCCCAGCCCGGGGATAAAGTTGGGCAGCGCCCCCTTGAGCGCCTCGCTCACGTTGACGTAAGGGGCCATCGGAGGAGCTTTCATCACGTTTTGTGCCACAACCCAGCCGATACCCAGAATGGCCACCGCCGCTATAACGCTGATCCAACGTTTCATGGAGATCCTCCTGAACTTTCAGGAACCATCTCTTGGCTCCACCCTACCGTACGTAGGGAGGAGGGCGGTTGGATCTCGAGGCGTGTGGGTCGGCCCGGTTAGGGCCCTATTCCGCATACAAGGTGGTGGAGAGGTACTTGGCTCCCGAGTCGGGACTGATGCAGGCCACCCGTTTCCCCGGGCCCAGTTCGCGCGCTACCTGCAAGGCCGCCCAGAGGATGCCCCCGCTGCTCATGCCCAAAAAAAGCCCTTCCTCGCGGGCGAGGCGGCGGGCCAAGGGAAAGGCGTCTTCCTCCCAGACCTGAATTACCCGGTCGAGCATCTTCACATCCAAGTTTGGCGGGATGAAGCCTGGCCCCATGCCCTGGAACTGGTGCTGGCCCATCTGACCCCCCGAAAGTACATTCGAACGGGCGGGCTCGCAGGCGATGACCTGCACGCCCGGGATGCGCTCGCGCAGGTAGCGGCCTACCCCCATGATGGTTCCTCCGGTGCCTGAGCCGTAGACGAACGCATCTATCCTTCCTTCCAAGGCTTGGTAGATCTCGGGACCGGTGGTCTCGTAGTGGGCTTGGATGTTGGCCGGGTTGGCGAACTGATCGGGCATGAAGCCTCCGCTCTCCTGGACAATCTCCTGGGCCTTCTCGCGCGCGGCCAACATGCGCCGCGCCGGGTCGGTGAGCACCAGCTCAGCCCCGTAAGCCCGGAGGGTGCGCTTGCGTTCCTCCGACATCTGGGCAGGCATGCACAGGATAAGCCGGTAGCCTCGGCTGGCCGCGACCATGGCTAGGCCGATGCCGGTGTTGCCGCTGGTGGGTTCGACGATCACCTGGCCTGACCCCGGGGTGAGGATCCCTCGAGCTTCGGCGTCTTTGATCATGTACCAGGCCGCCCGGTCTTTGATCGACCCGCCAGGGTTGGTGCCCTCGAGCTTGACCCAGACTTCGGCCATATCCGGCCCTACCACCCGGTGAAGCCGCACCATGGGGGTTTTGCCGATAGCGTTTTCAACGAACATACTTCCAGAATAGGGGCTGGGCGTGGCGCAAGCGTGAGCCAAGGGCTTGATGTGCTTTTGTTTACCACGGATCAGGGGGCGGAGCGTATACTGAAGCATTCGGCGACCTAGCCGAGAAAGGACTTTGGATGAAAATAACCCAAGACGCGGTGGTCTCGATTCGTTACACCCTGACTGTGGACGGCCAGGTGCTGGACCAGGGAGACCTGGATTACCTCCATGGGCATGGCAACATCATCCAGGGGCTGGAGGAGGCGCTCGAGGGTAAGCAAACCGGGGATTCGATGGACGTGGTGATCCCTCCCGAGAAAGCCTACGGCGAACGTGACGAGGAAGGGGTCATGGTAGTCCCACTTCAGGCCTTCCCTCAGGATTCCGAGGTCCAGCCGGGGATGCAGTTTTACGCCGAAGGCCAGGATGGGCGGCCCCTGCCGATCACGGTGCTCGAGGTGAACGGGGACGAGGTCACAGTGGACTCCAACCACCCCCTGGCTGGGGAGACCCTCAATTTCAAGGTAGAGGTGATCGGGGTGCGTCCCGCCAGCCAGGAAGAGATCGATCACGGGCACGTCCACGGCCCTGGCGGGCACGACCACTAGCGTCTCTCTTCCCCACCCTTGCGTTTAGCGTACGACGGGCGCTGTGCGGCTCGAGGCGGAGCTAGCGGAGAATAGCCCGCACCGGGGAAGCATCGGCTCCCTCGAGCCGCAGCGGCAGCGCGATCAGCTCGTACTCGCTGGGCTTCACCGCCTCCAGCGCGAGCCCTTCGACGATGTAGATGCCGTTTCGGGCAAAAGCCTTGTGGCCGGGCAGATCTTTAGAGGTGAGGGGGTCCACGCTGGGGGCATCGGTGCCGAAGAGCCTGACGCCCCGCTGGGCCAGGTAGTCCACGGCGGCGGGCAGGACGTGGGTGAACTCGCGGGGGAAGTCGCGCCACTCGTCGGGCTGGCCGGTGTAGAACAGCACGCGCTCGGCGCGCAGCTCGAGCGAGTGCAGGAAGGGCGTGTCGAGGGCCTGCTGGCCCCGGGCGTCCACCACCTGGCAGGGCCCGATGAGTACCGAGAGGGGAACGCTCTCGAGCTTGCCCCCTTGCGGGTCGTAGTGCCAGGGCGCGTCGAGGTGGGTGCCCAGGTGGGTGGTGGCGGTGAGCTTGCCCACGTTGACCGAGGCTCCCTCGCTCATCTTCCAGGTCAGCTCGAGGCTATAGGGGGTATCGCCGGGCCAGACCGGGTGCCCAGGGTAGAGGCGGCGGGTGATGTCGATCATGTCCCGATGTTACTGAAGAAGCCTGCCGAGAGCGGCCTCGAGCGCCTCCACCGCCTGCCGGACGCGCCACTGCGCCTTGTCGCGTACCCCGGCTATGTTCGACACCGCCCTGAGCTCTGCGCCGGCGATCCCCAGCCACAAGCAGGCCTGGGCGAAGGCCGCGCCCTCCATGTTCTCCACGTCGGCCTCCCACTGGCGCGAGAGCTCCCTGGCCTCGGTGGGGTTCTCCGAGACCAGGTCGCGGGTCAGGAAGCTCCGCAGCGGAAGGTCTAGCGTGGCCCGGAGCTCCCCCGTGAAGGCTTGGTCCAGCGGAAAGCGGTTGTGGAAGCGCAGGGGGCCCACCACCAGCGTGGGGAAGCCCATCCCTTTCATCCCCCCGTCTTTGATGCCCAGGTCGGCCTGGATCTCCCGCTCGGCCAGCACCGCGTCCCCGATTTGCAGCCCCGACTCGGCGTAGGCCCCGGCGATGCCGAAGAGCAGCGCCCGCTCGACCCTGTGCCGCTGGGCGAAAGCCGCCAGGGTCATGGCGGTGTTGACCTTGCCGATACCGCCCTCGAGCCACACCCACCCCTCCCCGCGCAGCCCGGCCCTGCCGTGGAAATCAAGCTTGCGGCCTTGGAGAAAAGCGGCTTCAAACCGGGTGGGGCTGAGCAACAGGATCATACCTTTACTCGCTTCATTCTAGGCTCTTAAACTATAGGCTTAGTTCAGACATTTTCAAAATATTGTTTTTTTCTGAACAATGCTATCTTCGCTGTGAGGCGCCTCCGGTGCGGGAGTTTATTATCCGCCTGATCGCAGAGGTGATCTGCTTCGTCAGCAACGCATGCTAGCATACTTTTGGAGGGGTGGATGAAGGAGTACATCATCGCTTTGCTTGACCACATCTTTTGCGTTCTAGGCGGGTGTTAGTGTGACGTGCGAGGTGTGATCATCCCCACCCTGGCCCTCCCTTGCCAGGGTGGGTTGTCTGGCTGTGTACTGGGGGCGCGAGCAAAAAATCTTGGCTGAGGCATAGATGATACAAGTCAGCGCCATACAAAAGACCTACGTCTCCAGGGCCACCCGCTTGAGGGTGCTCGAGGATGTCTCGCTCGAGATTCACCCGGGGGAGATCCTGGCCCTGCTGGGCCGCAACGGCAGCGGCAAAACCACCACCATCCGCATCATCTGCGGGCTGGTGCTCTCCGACGCGGGCAGTGTGCGCATCAACGGGCATACACCGGGCAGCGCCGAGTACATGGCTCAGCTCGGGGCCCTGATCGACACCAACCGCGGCCTTTACCCTAGGCTTTCGCCCTTTGAGAACCTGCTGTACACCTGCATTGTCCGGGGAATGCCGCGCCGTAGAGCCGCCGAGCGGGCCAAGTATTTGCTCGAGCTGCTGGGCTTGTGGGAAAAGCGCAATGCTCCGTCCCAAACCCTATCCAAAGGGATGGTCTCCAAAATGGCCTTCGCCCTGGCCATCGCCCACGATCCTTCCTTCGTGCTGCTGGATGAGCCCACGCTGGGATTGGACATCGACGCCGCAGAGACTTTGGAAGAACAGATACTAGAGATGGCCAAAAGCGGTAAGGGCATCCTGCTCACCACGCACCAGATGGAGGTGGCCGAAAGGCTCAGTTCCCGGGTGGCCATCCTATCGGGGGGTCGCATCGTGGTGGATCAGCCCAAAGCTGCGCTGATGCAGATGTTCGCGCGGCAGGGCTACCGGATTACCCTCGCCGAGCCTATCGGCAAGGGCGTGCTACCTTTCTCGCATACCCTGGACGCCACGGGTACGGTCCTCGAGCTGACCTTGGAGCGTCCGGAGCAAATCTACGAGGTCATGGACCATCTGCGCCCCAGGGTCATCAAAGACATGCAAAAAGTCGAGGTGGAACTGGGCGAAATTTTCAAGGCCCTGACCGTAGCCAAGGAGCCAAGCCATGCCTAGACTCCTTCGACTCCTGCAGGCAGAGCTCATGCGGGCCTGGCTCGAGCTCATCCGCTACCCCCTACAGTTTCTCTTAGGGCTGGTGTTGCTGGGCCTGATCTTCTACCTGCTGTTCGGCTTTGCCCGGCTGGCCGGCGCGGTGGACGCCAGCGGATACCAAACCACCAAGCTTATCATCGGCTATTTGCTGGGGATTTTGGCTGCCGCCATCATCAGCGGCCCGGCCCAGCAGGTAAGCCGGGAGGCTAAATCGGGAACGCTGGAGAACATGGTGCTCTCCGGGCAGGGCCTCACGGCTTTTTTCGTCGTTCAGGTGCTGGCCAGGTCGTGGCTGTCCCTGCTTCAGATGGGGGTACTGTTGGTGGCCCTGGCCTTTATCTTCAAGTCCACCTACGTCCTTAGCTGGCTCTTGCTACCCGCCTTTTTGCTATTTTTGCTGACAGCTTTGGGCCTAGGTCTGATGCTCGCCGCCCTGATCCTCTTGTTCAAGGAGGTAAACCAGATTTTCGTCCTGGTTCAGCTCCTGGTATTCCCCGCGGTGATCGTAGAAGTGCCCCAGTTGGAGTGGTTCCCATTGACCCTCGGGGCAAGCCTCATCCGGGAGATTCTTACAGGGGTTCCGGTCGAGCCGTTTAGGTGGGCGCTCCTGACGCTGGGAACGGTGGCCGTCTACAGCCTGGGGGTGTTCTTCTTCCAAAGCGCCGATGTGGCCGCCCGGAGGCGGGGCCTGCTGGGCCACGAGTAGCTTAGTCCACCACCCTGAACCCCAGCGCCTCGGCCCGCTCGACGAAGAACTGGATGTTCTCGCTCTTGGTTTCCCCGCCCAGGCTTTTGCGCTCGTAGGCCCCCTCGGCGGCCAGGATCATGGTCTCGGCCAAGCAGGCCGGCACCGCGCCCTCGCCGAAGTGGAGGTCGAGGTTGCCGCTCATGGTTCCAGGGGGGCGCACCACCCCGCCGGGGATGACCCGCACGCCGGGGAGCTTCTTCACGCTCTCGTGGACGTCGGGGGGCACGCCCTCGTCGTAGATCCAGGCGCCGGGCTTGACGTGCTCGGGGAAGATCACGGCCTGGGGGTCGGAGGTGGCGCTGAAGATCAGGTCGGCTTCCTTGATGGCGCGGATGTCGGTGGTGACCACCATCTCGGGCACCTGGCCCTTGCGCTCGAGGTTCTTCCGCAGGCTCTCGGCGCTCTTCTCCAGGCGCTCCAGGTTGCGCCCCACCAGGATGAGCTTGCCCACCAGGGGGGCGATTTGGCGGGCGATGCCGAAGGCCACCACGCCGTTGGCGCCCACCACCGCGGCGGTGGTCTGGCGCAGGTCGTGGCCCGTATGGGAAAAGTGGGCGATGATGCCGGGAATGGCGGCCTTGACGGTGCCGGCGGTATAGGCTCCGCCGTTGGTGACCTCGATTTCGGGCACGGCCTCCTGCACCCGCTTGCCCTTCTCGCCCACCACGCTCCAGAAAGCCCCCAGCCCCAGCACCGTGCAGCCGAGCTCCTTGGCCAATCGTGCGGCCTGGATGGCTTTCTGAGTGGCGAGCTCGGGGTTGGAGGTGATCTGGTGTGGCAGCAGCGGCGCTGAGATCAAGTAGCAGCGGATCTCGCGCCCGTCGGCGGTCTTGATGCCGCGCAACTCGCCGTTCTTCATGGGCCGGATCAGGGCGGTGAAGCGCTCGAGCAGCCCCTGCGAGACCCAGCCCCGGTCCACCAGGGGCTTGAACCAGCGGAAGCGCGGGGTCTGGAAGAGGTCCTCCAGCGTGAGCGGGTGGATCATGAAGGCGCACACCGCCTGTTTCTCTGAGGGCAGGGGGAGCGGTTCGCCCAGCTTGGGTTCGGTGCCCTCGAGCATGCGCCCGATGTTCTCCTTGTAGCGCCACAGGGCCAAAAGGGCTAGCCCCAAACCTGCCAGCTTGCCCCACAGGGCGATTGGCTGCCCCAAGGCGATCAAGGCGGTGGTTAGCGGTAGCGAAAGCGCCGCCAGGGAAGCATAACCCAAAGCAGCGTACAAGAGGAGCGCCACGGCCAGGGGAATCAGGGCCAGCAGATAGGGCATCCCCACGTTGGAAAGGGCGGCCACGATACCCAGCAGGATGCCCGCCCCGCGCCCCCGCAGCGGCGCATTTGGAGTCCAGCGGGGGAGCGGGTAGAGGTGGCCCAGGTAGGCTACAAAGGCTAGGAGCAGTCCAGCCTCGAACCCCGTGGCGGTAAAGCGGGCCGGGTAGACCGCCAAGAAGCCCTTGAGCAAATCTGCCGCAAAGGCCAGAAAAAGCGGCCAAGCCCCGAGGAGGC
The DNA here is from genome assembly GCF_003226535.1 of Meiothermus sp. Pnk-1. Lineage (NCBI taxonomy): Bacteria > Thermotogati > Deinococcota > Deinococci > Thermales > Thermaceae > Meiothermus > Meiothermus sp. Pnk-1. Next base: position 57,213 of record NZ_QKOB01000001.1, read on the forward strand.
GGAGGGCGTTCTCGAGACCCAAATTATAGGCTGAGGCCTGCCGGGGGTCCTTTCCGCTGAGGCGGTACACCAGCCAGTACCCCAAGGGCAAGGAGCCGATCAGGTATGCCACAATCGCTAAGAAGGCGATCACGGCCCCATCCTAAAGGAAGGCGGGGGGATTCACGAATCCCCCCTATACAAATCGGGCCTGGCTCTAGGCGCCTTTGGCTTTGGCGACGAGCTGAGCGAAGGCTTCTGGCTCGCGCACGGCCAAATCCGCCAGGAGCTTGCGGTCTATTTCGATTCCCGCCCGCTTGAGCCCACCCATGAACACCGAGTAGCTCATTCCGTGCTGGCGGACGGCGGCGTTGATGCGCACGATCCACAACTTGCGGTAATCGCTTTTCCTCTCGCGGCGGTCGTTGAAGGAGCGCATGGCCCCGCTAAACAGGGTTTCACGGGCCTTGCGAACGCTCTTTGAACGCAGCCCCCAGAAGCCCTTGGCGAGCTTCAGGATCTTCTTGTGCTTACGACGGCGAACGACTCCGGTCTTGGCGCGTGGCATGGTTCACCTTTTCTTACTCGTAGGGAAGAAGCACCTTCACGCGCTCGGCTTCGCTCTCGGAGAAGGTGAAGCTGCGGCCCTTGCTGCGGATTGCGCTGCCCGACTTGTGCCAGTTGAGGTGGCGCTTGCCGGCTCGCTTAGCGATGACTTTGCCACCGGCCGTCACTTTGACACGGTCTTTGGCGCCCTTATGGGTCTTCATCTTCGGCATGCTGTTCTCCTTGCCGCCCTGAGTGCCGGGATCGAACCCGATCTTCGAGAACTCGGCAGCATCCGACAGCATAGCATTAGAAGGCCAAATTCACCACTGCCCCGGAGTTTTGTATGGCCAGCGCTATAGAACCACCGCGCGTTGGCGGAGCCCCACAAGGGCAGAAAGGCATTTGGCCAGACGAAAACCCGGGTGGGACCGGGTGGAGTTGTAGGAGAGTTTACGAGGCGGGCTGGGCCTTCCCGGCAGGGGCGATCACCATGTTCATGTCGCGCCCGGCCATCTCGGGCTTGAGCTCCACTACGGCAGCGGGACCCAAGTCGGCCACGGCCCGCTCGAGGATCCTCGAGCCCAGCTCGGGGTGGGCCATCTCGCGACCACGGAACATGATGGTGATCTTGACCTTGTGTCCTTCCTCCAAGAAGCGCCTGACATGCCCCAGCTTGGTCTGGTAGTCATGCTCGTCAATCTTGGGGCGGAACTTGATGCTCTTGACTTCGGTGCGCTTGGCCTTTTTGCGGGCTTCCTTCTCGGCTTGTTGCTGCTCATAGCGCCATTTGCCATAGTCAAGAAGCCGCGCCACCGGCGGCACCGCGTTGGGGCTCACCAGCACCAGGTCGTAATCGCGCTCTTGCGCCATGCGCAGCGCCTCGCGGGTGTCCACCACCCCCACCTGGTTGCCCTCTTCGTCGATGAGCCGCACCTGGCGAACCCGGATCCGTTCGTTGATGGGTACGTCCTTTATAAACTCACCTCTCCTCTCTTTGGCGATGCTACGCCAATGAATCCAATTGCCGGGTGCAACCCAAAGCTCTTGGATTCTGTCTTCGAGTGTACACGACGCTCTAACCCGAATCAACGCAGCGAGCCCCCTCCTCTAGCAGGGGAGGGTGGTAGGCTATACGCCGCACGTCGTTTACCGGACCCCTAGGACCGCCGCCAGCCTCTGGATGCCTTCTGTCAGCTCGGCAGGGTCATAGTAGGCAAAGCAGAGCCGGAGCGCGTGAGCGAAGTGGCCCTGGCTGGAGAACCTGACCCCTGGCTGGTAGCGAACCCCGGCCCGTATGGCCTGTTTCAGCAGGGCTTGGGCGTCAAGAGAGGGGTCTAGCTCGAGCCAGACGAAATACCCCCCCTCAGGGGCATAGCGGGGCCTCAGCCCAGCCCGGTTTAGGGCCTCCAGCATTGCCCCTAACCGCTCGCGGTAGGTGTGGCGCAGCCTTTGCAGGTGCTGGTCTTGCAGGCCTAACTCCAGGGCGCTGCGCACGATGGCCGAGGTGAAGGGGTTCAGCCCACCCCCGCTGGCTACCAGGCCGTTCTGGATGAGCCTTTGCAGTAGCGGTGGGGCTGCCTGTATCCAGCCCAGGCGCAGCCCAGGGGCCAGGATTTTGGAGAATGAGCCCAGGCTAAGCACGGTGTTCGCAGCGGCGAAGCTGCCCAGCGGAGGGGGAGGATCCCAATAGTAGTGGAGCAGCTGGTAGACCTCGTCGGCCACGATCAGAAAACCGTATTCCTGGCTCAGCTCCACCAGCCGCGCGCGGCGCTCTTGGCCCAAGCTGACTCCGGTGGGATTCTGGAAAGTGGGGATGGTGTAGACCAGCGTGGGCCGGTGCCGTTGAAGGGCGGCCTCGAGCGCCTCCACATCCAGCCCCTGTTCATCGGTGGGGATGGCCACCACCTCGAGGTGATGGTCCCGGAAGATCCCTAGGGAGAGGAAATAGGTGGGCTCCTCGACAAAGATCACCTGGCCGGGTTGGGTGAAGGCGGCGCAGATCAGATCCAGTGCCTGGGACGCCCCCGCGGTGATAAACAGCCCCTCCGGCTCGGCGGGGAAGCGGTAGTGCCGGGTGAGGAATCGGGCCAGCTCGGTGCGGAAGCGACCGTCTCCGGGCTCGGCCCCGTATTGCAAGAAGGTGGAATCTCCCTGAGAGAGGCGATGCTGGGCGGCTTGGCGCAGCAGCTCCAGCGGCAAGAGGCTCAGGCTGGGATGCCCCACCCCGAGGTCGATCACCCCCTTGGAGATGCGGGTCTGGGTGGTCTCGAGCATGGCTTAATGGTGTAGCACGCGCTGTAAAAAGGTGCGGGTGCGCTCATGGGTGGGGTTGTGGAAGATCACCTGGGGGGGAGCCTGCTCGAGGATCTGTCCTTGGTCCATCACGACTACTCGGTCGGCTACTTCTCGGGCAAAGGCCATCTCGTGGGTCACCACCACCATGGTCATGCCGCTTTCGGCCAGGCCGCGCATCACGTCCAGCACCTCACCGACCATCTCCGGGTCGAGGGCGCTGGTGGGTTCGTCGAAGAGCATGATCTTGGGCTCCATGGCCAGGGCCCGGGCGATGGCCACCCGCTGCTGCTGCCCGCCCGAGAGCTGGGCCGGGTACTTGTGGGCCTGGTCGGCGATGCCCACCCGCTCGAGCAGCTCCATGGCCTTCTGCTCAGCTTTCTCCTTGGGCCACCGGCGGACTTTCTGCGGGGCCAACGCTGCATTTTGCAGCACGGTCATGTGGGGAAAGAGGTTGAACTGCTGGAAGACCATCCCTACCTCGCGCCGCACCGCCTCGAGGTTTTTGGCCGAGCGGAGAGGGATCCCGTCCACGATCACCTCACCCTGCTGAAAGTCCTCGAGGCGGTTGATGCAGCGGATCAGGGTGGACTTGCCCGAGCCCGAAGGCCCCACGATCACCACCTTTTCGCCTGCGGCTACCTCGAGGTTCACTCCCCGCAGCACGTGCAGCCGGCCAAACCACTTGCTGAGCCCTTGGATCTGGATGATGGCCCCGCTCATCTGCCTTCCTTTTTGCGCAGGGCCAGCAGCGAGAGCAACTCGTACATCAAATTGCCTCCCAAGTAGGCGGTAATCTCGCCGGGATCGAGCGCCGGTAGCACCTCCACCACATCGGCGGCTCGGAAATTCAACCCGCGCAGCCCCCGTACCAGCTGGACGATCTCGCGGCTGGTGAAGCCGTCTACCTCGGGGGTGCCGGTCCCGGGGGCGTAGGCTGGGTCTACCGAGTCGATGTCGATGCTGATAAAGCACGGATGTGAGCCCACCCGGCGATGGATGCGTTCCAGGGCGGCCTCGAGGCCGATCTCTTGGAGCTCGTACATGGTGATGAGCTCGTAGCCGAGATCGCGGGTGCCCTGATAGTCCTCGGGGCCGTAGTTGGAGCCCCGGATCCCCACCTGGATGGACCGGTGGGGGTCCACCAGCCCCTCTTCCACCGCGCGGCGGAAGGGGGTGCCGTGGTTGTACTTGCGCCCGAAATACTGGTCCAGGGTGTCCAGGTGAGCGTCGATATGCACCAAGGCCAGCGGACCGTACACCTTGGCCAGGCCGCGCAGCTCGCCCAGGGTGACGGAGTGGTCGCCGCCCATGGCGATGGGGGTGACCCCAGCCCGGGCGATTCGCTCGAACTCGGCTTCGATGCGGGCGTAGGTGTCCTCGATGTAACCCGGCACCACGGGCACGTCGCCGTAGTCCACCCCGGAGAGGTAGTCGAAGAGCTTGATATCCCAGTAGGGGTTCCAGGGCCTGAGCATGATCGAGACCCGGCGGATGCCCTCGGGGCCAAAGCGGGCTCCGGGGCGGTGGGTGGTGGCGTCATCCCAGGGGATGCCCAGCACCACAAAGTCTACATTCTCCAGGGTGCGCACGTGGGGCAGCCGCATGAAGGTGCGCACCCCGGCGAAACGGGGAGACTCGAGGGAGTCGGCGGGTTGGTATTTCATGCTTTCCTCTCCTAAGGGGCAGGGCTCAGCACCCATAGCACCACCGCGCGGCTTTTGCCCAGGTTGCGCCAGGTGTGGGGCTCTCGTCCGGGGAAGGTCAGGCTGTCGCCGGGGCATAGGGTGTAACGGGCCTCGCCCACGGTGAACTCCAGGCTCCCCTCGAGCACCGTGATGAAATCGGTGTTAGTAGGGAAGCTGTAGGGCTCTTTACCTCCGTGGCCGCCGGGCTCGATCTCGGTGCGCAAGACCATGATCTCCCCGTTCAAGCCCCGGGAGAGGATGAAATCCCGTGCCCCCTGCCCGCCGAAGTGGGCCCGGGGAGCCTCCTGAGCCCGCACCAGGTTGGTTTGGGGAGGGTCGAAGAGCGAGCCCGGCTGGATACCCAGCGCCCCGCAGACCTTGAGCAGCGAGGCCACCGACGCCGTCGCGGCGTCGCGCTCGAGGCGGCTGATAAAAGACTTGTCCAGTCCGCTGCGCTCGGCGACCTGTTCCAGGGTCAGGCCCTTGCTCAAGCGGGTGGCCCTTAGCCGTTGGCCAATAGGGAAGGGGACAGGTGAGGGGCTGCTCCGGGGCATCTCAGCGCACCTGCCAACGAGCCTCCAGCCGCCGCGCTACGAAGCTTAGCGCCAGGGTCATGATCAGGTAGATCAGCGAGACCGCCAGGTACATCTCGAAGGGCTTGAAGGTACGGGCCGAGACGAGCTGCCCGGCCCGGGTTAGCTCGATCACCGCGATGGCCGAAAGCAACGAGGAGTTCTTGAGCAGGGCGATCCCCTCGTTGACCAGCGGAGGGATCACCCGGGTGAAGGCCTGGGGCAGGATGATGTAGCGCAGGGTCTGGGTGGGGCTGAGACCCAGGGAAAGCGCGGCCTCGCGCTGGCCCTTGGGGATGCTCTGGATTCCTGCCCGCAGGATCTCGGCTACATAGGCGCTGGAGTTGATGCTGAAGGCGATCACCCCGGCCACGAACTCGTTGATCTGCTGCTGGATAAGCTGGGGAATGCCGAAGAAGATCAGGAAGATCTGCACCAGCAGCGGGGTGCCGCGCAGTAGCTCGATATAGCCCAGGGTCAGCGCGGAAAGCCAGCGCATCGGGGACATGCGGGCCAGCGCCACCAGGGTGCCCAGAAGAACCCCGAAAACTAGCGAGAGCGCGGTGATGCGCAGGGTTACCCAGGCCCCCTGGAGCAAGAACGGCAGGCTATCGCGGATCAGGCCGAAGTCCATACGAAAGGCTCAGCGGAGGGAAGGGGCGAGCCCCCTACTTGAACCACTTGGCGGCCAGCTCATCCATCTTGCCGACCCTCTCCAGCTTCTCGATGGCCGCATCGATGGCCTGGCGCAGATCGCTACAGTCTTTGCGCAAGGCTAGCCCGGTATCTACCTGGTTGAGTTCGGCCACGATCTTGAGGTCGGGGTATTGCTTGAGGAAGGCCCGGCCTACGAAGCGATGCACGATGAGCGCGTCGGCTTGGCGGGTGTTCACCGCCAGCGCGGCGTCGGTATAGAGATTGTAGGACTTGACCTCGGCCCCCTTGACCCCGCTGGCGATCTTTTCCTGGGCGCTGCCGATCTGTACCGCTACTTTTTTACCGGCTAGGTCCTCGAGCTTGCTGATCCCGCTGGTCTCCTTGCGGGTGATGATCACGTTGGGTCCGGAGATATAGGGCCGGGAGAAATCCACCGACTTCTTGCGCTCCTCGGTGATGGTGAGCCCAGCAGCGATAACATCGATCTTCTTGGAGAGCAAGGCTGGGATCAGCCCGTCGAAGCTCTGCCCGATGAAGTTGACCTTGAGGCCCAACTCCGCCCCGATGGCGTTGAGCAAGTCCACGTCGAAGCCGATGATCTTGTTGTCCTTGTCCAGCGACTCAAAAGGGGGGTAGTCGGGGCTGGTGCCAACGCTCAGGCCGTTGGCCCTAGCGTTGGCCAAGCAACCCTGGGCTAGAGTAGCGGAGGCTCCCAACATCCCTACCAAGACCATTGCCACGATACTTTTGCGCATGCTTTCCTCCTTACCGTACGAACGGTGGGGGCAGTTTAGCATGTATTTGCTCTATAAGCAATATTATTTGCTACCTGTGCAACATCATGCGCGAAAAGCTCGATGGAGCCTTGTGCGGTAAAAGTTGGTGGGGTGCCCGGAGCGTGGACCCGGCTGCTGTGGAACGCATGGACAAACGTCGTACGCCTACGAGGCGTACGACGTTTGAGATCCGCTAGGTGGCCTAATTGGGAACTTGCAAGGAGTGCTCGAGGTTGTGGCTTTCGAAATTCACCGCCCCTGCCGGCACCGGTCTGTACTCGACCCACCAGCCGTCATAGGGAATCCAGCGATCCTCGGTGAGGTGGCGCACGAAGAGCCCTGGCTTGATGTACTGGCGCACCGCCGTGGGATCGCTCGAGGAGACGAGCTGGGTCCCGGTGGTATCGGTATAGAACACCCCCGTGGCCAGGGCTTTGCTGGCGTCGATGCCAAACCCCGTGGTGGCCCCGTCCGCGACGATGAACCAGCGGTTTTCCCCCCAGTCGTAGTCAGAGGGGCTGCGAATCATCTGATCGCAGGTGGGGTTGCCTTGGGCGTCGTAGGAAGAGGAGCAGCGGGTCTGGGGGTTATCGGTGTTGTAGCCGCGCCCGCCGAAGAAGCCCAAGGTGGAAGGCAGGCTGGGCTGCCAGGTTTCGTAGCCGTTGCGGTCGATGCGGGGAATCCGGCGGCGGCCCTGATCGTTGCTCATGGGGATATTCAGGTTTTCCGGGCACTCGGCGGGCTTGTAGCGGGTGGTGTTGGCCTTGCTCGGGTCGTCCGGGGTTCCGGTGGCGCTGGCGTCCAGGGCTGGGCCGGTATCGGTCATGTAGTGCAAATCGGCTAACAGCTCGGTGGTCCTGCTGTCCACGACCCACACGTTGTACTCGTGGAAACGGGTGCACAGCCGGCCCCTACCGCCGGTACCGATGTGGAACTGGATCAGCCAGTTGTGCCCTTGGCGGTCGTCGTAGGCGAAGAGCTTGAAGCCCTGGTGTGTCTCGTCCTTTTGGGCTTTGGTGCTTACGTAGCCGAAGGCTGGACGAAGGTCGCCCCGATCCATAGCCGCCTTGAGGGCGGGCAGCTGGGAGGGATCAGAGCCGTGTTCGTGGCCGAAGTAGCACCAGTATACGGGGTCAATCTGAGGGTGCCAGGTGCGGTATATCTTCCCGTCGTGCCCTTGCACCACATACTGATCATGTACCCAGTCGGGGCAGGTGGTGTTGGGCTGGGGTACGGGCTGGCCCGAAGGGGTAGCCGGGGTGGGGGTAGGGGTGCCGTCTTTTTCGGCCAGCAGCACGGTATAGATGCGCCCAGCTTTACGGTCGATGCCCTGTAGGAGATTTCTGCCTGCCGGGAGGTTCTTGAGGAAGACGGTATAGGTCTTGCCGCCGGCTTTGACCGTAGAACCCGGAGCCCAGTCGCTCATCCAGGAGGGTCGGTCGGTGGGGCTGCCGTACCAGACCAGTCCCACCCGGGCCTCGCGGTTGAGGTAGAGCTCGAGCATGTTGTCCGAGCTGGTATAGGCCACATAGCTGCCGTTGGCCGGCATGATGAGCGCATCCCAACCCTTGTAGACCCCGGGGTCGTCGAGCTTGAAGTCGGGCTCTTGTTGAGGGGCCGGATCCACGATCAGGGAGAGGCCAGCGTTGAACTGACGCGGGCGGTACTGCATGTACTGCACTGAGGTCTGGGTATGCGTGGCGTCCAGGATCTTATTGATCCAGTAGGCCTTGACCAGAGCGGGCTGGGCTGTACCGCTGGGGGGAGGAGTAGGGGTGGGGGTGGGTGTAGGTGTAGGTGTAGGAGTAGGGGTAGGGCTGGTGGAAGACCCGTTATAGACGACGCGGGTAGAAGCGGAGTCTTTGTTGCCGGCGGCGTCGTAGGCGTTGAAGATGAGGGTGTTGCTGCCGGGGGCGAGGCCGCTTACGGTAGCGGTGAAATCGACGCTGGCTCCCGGGGTGAAGGAGATGTTCTGCTCCGGGCCGCCGTTGAGCTGGTAGGCGATGCGGGTGACGGCGAGGTTGTCCTTGGCCTTACCCTGGACGCTGACGCTCGAGCTGGCGACGGTGGTACCCGGGGTGGGGCTTAGGATGGAGATGTCGGGGCGTAGGGTGTCGGATGGGGCGCCGGAGGTGCCGTAGGTGAGGGAGAGGGAGGCGCTGCCGACGTTGCCGGTAGCGTCGTAGGCGTTGACGACGATGACGTTCTGACCGGTTTTTAGCTGGACGGTGAAGCTGAAGGGCACCTTCGGGGCGGGGGTGATGGGGAGGTTTTGCTCGGGGCTGCCGTTGAGCTGATAGGTGATGCGGGTGACGGCCTGGTCGTCGGTAGCGGTGCCCTGGACGGTGAGGTTGAGGCTGACGGCGGCTCCTCCCACCGGGTTTTCCAGGGTGACGGTGGGAGCGGTCTGGTCGTCGAGGGGGGGCTGGGCTTGTCGGTTGCAGGCCACGGCTATAAGCCCTATAAGCACCAGTACTGGCCATGCTGCTCGATAAAACGTTTTATCCCGCCACCACGGTTTCTCAACACCACTTTGTTTCACTTTGCCTCCACTTTGGATAAATCAGGGGATTTTAAGTATTCGTGCTTACTGCACAATCCTGTTCATTCTTACCGGCTAGGCAAGCCGGACAGTTGAGATCTTCCTTAAGGCAAAGTTCATCTTTTTATGTGGCTTACGATAGAGCTTAAATTAACTTTTACTCTAGTAAACGGCAGTAAAAATTAGTATTCCATGAAAAAATAGCCGTGGGATTGGGCTGTTCTTTTTTCGCCGCTGCTGTAAAATCTGCCGCCCTATTTTTGGGGCATGTCGTACGCTATACGCAGGGGATCGTCCAGAGCAAGTGGACGTGCGGGGTGGGCGGGACAATCCTTATATGTGCTCGAGGATGTCTTCGCTGTCGTGAAAGTACCGATCTTTGGGAATGAGGATAAATCCTCCGGGAGCCTTGGCGGGGTGGTAGGGTTGCTCGAGCGTGAGCTGGGTACGCCCCAGGTCATATTTGCGCAATTGCGCCAAGGGCGGAGCCGGGTGCGGCTTCACGGCCTGCGACAGACGCTCCAGGACGAGCGCCAGGTAAGCCACGAAACTCCAGGTGCGGATCACGAATTAATTCTTGCTCACCTTGCGGGTTAAAAAGTCTAGCAACACGTATTTGCCGATGTTCCCCGGGGTGGTGAGGTAGGCTTTGCCTTTGGTGATTTGGGTGATCTTTTTGACAAAGGCCAGCAGCTCGGGCTCTCGCGCCAGCATGAAGGTGTGGATGGGGATGCCTTCCTTGCGGGCTAGTGTGGCCTCCTTGAGGGTCTCGGCCAGGATCACTGGATCGAGGCCCCAGGCGTTTTTGTAAATTTGCCCGCTGGGGAGGGTGAGGGCGGAGGGTTTTCCATCGGTGATCATGATGATCTGCTTCATCTCCCCACCCATTTTCTTGAGCATTTTGCGGGCTAGCTTGATGCCCTCGGCGGTGTTGGTGTGGTAGGGCCCGACCTGCACGGTAGGAAGCCTGCCCAGCGGCACTTCCTCGGCGGAGTCGTGAAAGACCCCAAAGCGTACCTGGTCGCCCGGGTATTGGGTGCGGATGAGATGGGAAAGCCCTAGCGCGACGCGCTTGGCCGGGGTAAAGCGGTCTTCGCCGTAGAGGATCATGGAGTGCGAGCAGTCGAGCAACACTACGGTGTTCATCGCGGCGGTGTACTCGGCCAGCTCGACCACCAGGTCGCCCTCCTCGAGGTTCTCCACCCCTTTCACCACCACCTGCTTGAGGGTCTCGCCGATGTTGAAGTTGGGTTGGTCGCCAAACTCATAGGGCTTGGTCTCCCCCGAGGACTCCACCCCCGAGGCGTAGTGACGGGTGGCGTGGGCGCCGGGGTGGTTCTTCCCCAAGGCCCCCATCAGAGAACGCAAGGAGCGTAGCCCCAGAAAGTCCACCGACTTTTGGGTGAGTTCGATGCGCACATCCTGGGCCTGGCCCTGCTGGCCCATTCCGGCGCTGGGCTCGAGGGGCTCCTGGCCCTGCGGCTGGATGAATCCCTCCTCGCGCAACCGCTGGATGAGCTTCTGGATCTCCTGGTAGAGCCGGGTGTCTTCCTTTCGGTTGGCGAAGCGGGCCTCCCTTAGCCACTCCTCGGGAATGCGGTCTTGCTCCAGCAAGGCTTGCAACAAGGCGTCGTAGAGGTCCTCCATGGTGGGGGCGCGGTTGGGGTCTGGGTCGTAGCGGTTGTAGGGGTCGCGGAAGCCTGAGTCGAGGAGGAAGTCCTCGAGCATGTCCATGAGCTCGGAGCTCGTCAGGTCGTCGAGGCTGGCTTCGTACTTGCTATAGCGAACGCGCATGCTGCCTCCGGCGGCACCCAACGCCAAACGCCCAGCCCCAGCGGTTGGCGTCTTGCGTCTTGCGTTTGGCGCCTTGCATCTCAGTTCCCGCTCCCCCAGCGCTCCCGCTCGCGCTCGACCGGAGCGCTATAGGACTCCTCCCCCCGGGCGATCTTGCGCCTCCCGGCCAGGCCCTCCAGGATGAACTCGCCCGCCGAGACCAGCATCTCTGGACTTGGGTTGCCCCCGGCGAGCTTCTTGGCGGCGGCGAGGAGGCCGGGGACCTTCTCCATCTCGCGCAGTACGGTTTTGCTGGGGCCATCCGGTAGGGTGAGCAGGTTGCCCTGGGCGAAGTAGTCCACCACTGGCGTCACCTCCAGGCCCCGGCTACGTTCCCCATAGGCCAGGCCAAAAGCTTTTTGCAACAGGTCGCGGGCCACCCGCTCGGCTCCCTGGAGTTCGCCCTCGTACTCGAGCTCGATCTTGCCGGTGATAGCCGGCAGGGCGAAATAAAGATCTATCGGCCTCGCCACCGGGCGCTCGTTATAGCGTAGGGCCCGGCGCTCGGCGTTGGAGGCCACTAGCTCCAAAAGGCTGATGGAAAGGCGCTGCGAAACCCCGGAGGTCTTGTCCACCCGCTTGTCCTCACGGGCCACGAAGGCCACCGCCTCGGAAGACTCGGCCACGAAGTCGGGGACCTCGAGCCCTTCGGCCCGCTCGATCCAGGCTTCCTGTAGGCTGATCGAAAGCCCTTCCTCGAGGGTCTTGGGGTAGTGGGTACGGATCTCCGAGCCGATGCGGTCTTTGAGCGGGGTGACGATCTTGCCCCGCGCGGTGTAGTCCTGAGGGTTGGCGGTGAAGGTGAGCCATACGTCCAGCTCGAGCCGGATCGGGTAACCCCGGATCTGCACGTCGCCTTCTTGCAGGATGTTGAAGAGGGCCACCTGTACCTTGGGGGCCAGGTCAGCCAGCTCGTTCACCGCGAAGATGCCCCGGTTGGCGCGGGGCAAAAGGCCATAGTTGATGGCCTCGAGGTCCGAGAGGCCCATCCCGCGCTTGGCGGCCTTGATGGGGTCGATATCGCCCAGGATGTCGGCCACGGTGGTATCGGGGGTGGCCAGCTTCTCCACGTAGCGCTCGTCGCGGGGAACCCAGACGATGGGGGCATCGTCTCCGGCTTCGGCCAACAGGCGCTTCGCCTCCGCCGAAAGCGGCGCGATGGGGTTGTCGCGCAAGTCGGTGGGCAAAGCCGGGATTTCCTCGTCTAGCAGCTCGGTGAGCTGGCGTAGGATGCGGCTTTTGGCCTGACCGCGCAGGCCCAACAGGATAAAGTTGTGGTTGGCCAAAATGGCGTTGACCAACGAGGGGATCACGGTATCTTCGTACCCTTGAATGCCGGGAAAGAGCCGCTCCCCCCTTCGCAGCTTGGCGATGAGGTTTTCCCGCGCCTCCTCCTTCACCGTGCGGCGGAGCTTCTCTATCGGATAGGTGCGCTTCAACTCCCCTAAGGTTTGGGCCTTCATGGAGGGAGTGTAGCGCCCAGAGGCTCGGGCGTGTGTGGACTGGAGCGCTTTGCGAGCCGTCAACCCTCCCAGGCGATGATGGCGGCGATGAGGCGCCCCGGCCCATGCACGCCCCGCACCATGACCTGTCCGATGTCCGCTGATCTACTGGGTCCGGAGTGCAGGGCGATGGCCGAGGGGAGCTGGCCTTTGAGTTCGGCTAAAGCTTCGGCCAGCGTCCCGAAGACCTTGCTCTGGGGGAGGAACACCAGGTGGGTGGGGGGCAGCAGCTGAAGACGGCGGCCTTCGGCACTGCCTACGATCACCGAACCGGTCTCGGCCACCGCCCCCAGGGCCCAGGAAATACCCAGCGGGGCCTCCTCGGGGGGCAGGGCCGGAAGAGGGGGCGTGAGCGGGGCGGGGAGGAGAGAGCCTACAGCTGCCCCGCTAAAGGCCCGGACGAACTCGGCCAACCAAGACTGGGCCTCCTCGAGCCCAGCGAGCCGCACCACCTCGCCCCCGTTGCCGCCCAGCCGCTCGGTGAAGAGGGCGAGGGCTTCCTCGCGGGAGAGGCCGGGCAGGGTGAGGGGGTCGGGCAGGACGGGGCTGGGGCGGTGCTCGAGGGCCCGACGTACGCGCGCCAGGATGCGCTCTTTCATCTACTCAAAAGTATAATAGAGCCGCCGTATGGACCTCGGGATTGATGGGAAAGTCGCATTGGTGACGGGCGGAAGCCGGCTCATCGGCCTCGCGATCGCCCAGCGGCTGGGACTGGAGGGGGCCAAAGTGGCGATCTGCGGACGCGACTCGCAGAGGCTCGAGGAAGCCGGGCACCTCCTGCGCGAGCAAGGGATCCGGGCATTCACCTACCCCGCCGACGTCCGGGACGACGCCCAGGTAGAAGGGTTGCTCCAGGCCGTCACGGAGGAGTTCGGGGGCCTCGACCTCCTGGTCAACAACCCCGGCGGGATCGTCAGAACCGGGCCCTTCAGCACCGTCTCGCTCGAGGAGTGGCGGCTGGGCTACGAGGTCAACGTGGTGAGCATCCTGCGGGTGGTCCGGGCCGCCCTACCCAGCCTCAAGGCGGCACCCTGGGGGCGCATCGTCAACCTGGGGGCTTTTTACGTCTCGCCAGGCACGCCGGGGCTGCTCACCGAACTCGCCGAGAACGCCGTGGCCAAGACGTCGGTGGCGGCTTTGACGAAGGTGATGTCGGAGGAGCTGGCCCCGAACATCACCGTCAACTGCGTGGCCCCAGGGCCGGTGGGCGACGCCCATGCGATGCGGGAGATGACCCGAACCTTCCCCATTCCCAGGGCGGCCGATCCAGGGGAATTGGCCGATCTGGTGGCATTTTTGTGCTCGAGGCAGGCCGGCTACATCACCGGGCTGACCATCCCCTTCGACGGCGGCGCGAGCCGCCGTCTCGTCTAGATCCCCTCCTCCCACAACTCCCTGAAGCTCCTGGGGCTCGGCTTCAGCCCGGCCCGGCCCTCCACCCAGGCCTTGAGCACCGGGACTACGGTGTTGTCGAGGGCTTTCTCGGGCAGCAGGCGCAGGGCTTTGGCGGCCAGGCGGTAGGCCCAGGGGCGGGTCATGGCCAGGGCGTAGCCCTGGATGGCGGCCTTTTCGAAGCGGGGGGTGAGGCCCTCCTCCACGGCGCGGTGGCGCCAGGTGAGCAGCAGCTTGGGGATGGGGATCTTCACCGGGCAGGCCTCGTAGCAGGCCCCGCACAGCGAGGAGGCGTAAGGGAGGGGTTTGGTGTTCTCCAGGCCCACCAGCCCCGGGCTCAGCACCGCGCCGATGGGGCCGGAGTAGACGTAGCCGTAGGCGTGGCCACCGGTCTGGCGGTAGACCGGGCAGGCGTTGAGGCAGGCCCCGCAGCGCACGCAGCGCAGGGTTTCCCAGGCTTCTTCGTCGGCCAGGACGCTGCTGCGCCCGTTGTCCACGAAGACGACGTGGACCTCCTCGGGGCCATCCGGTTCGCTCGAGCGGCGGGGGCCCTGGATCAGCGAGACGAAGGTGCCCAGGCGCTGGCCGGTGGCAGCGCGGGCGGTGAGCGAGAGGAACACCGCGAGGTCAGAGAAGCGGGGCAGGAGCTTCTCGATGCCCACCAGCGCGACGTGGAGGCGGGGGGCGGAGGTGGAGAGGCGGATGTTGCCCTCGTTCTCGATGAGGGCGATGGTTCCGGTCTCGGCCACCATGAAGTTGGCCCCGCTGATGCCCATCTCGGCCTCGAGGAAGCCCTGCCGCAGCAGCTTGCGGGCCGCCGCCGCCAGGGCATCGGGCGCGGCGTCGAGGGGGGTGCCGAAGCGCTCGTGGAAGAGCCGGCGGATCTGCTCGAGGCCTAAGTGGATGGCCGGGCCGACGATGTGGCTGGGGGGCTGCTCCAGGAGCTGGATGATGTACTCGCCCAGGTCGGTCTCGAGCACGCTCACGCCCAGGCTCTCGAGCAGCGGGTTGATGCCCAGCTCCTCCGAGAGCATGCTCTTGGCCTTGACCACCCGCTTCACGCCCCGCTCGCGCACCAGCGTGGCCACGATGCGCTGGGCCTCCTCGGCGTCTTCGGCCCAGTGCACCTGGACACCGTTGCGCTTTAGCGCAGCTTCGGCTTGCTCGAGGTAGTGCTCGAGGTTCATCAGGACGTGGTTTTTGACCCCTTCGGCGAAGTGGCGCCACTGCTCGGAGTCCACCTCGGCATAGGCCGCCCGGCGCTTGGCGTCGAAGCTCAGGGTGGCCCCCGTCACCGACTCGCGCACCTGGGGCTCTTCCCGGATGACCCGCGCCGCTTCCTTGGGGTATTCGTTGGATCTAACCTGCATGGGGATTCTCCTCAGGCGTCTTGCGTTCTGCGGTTTTGCGCTGCTTCCCAGAGCACCGCGGCCAGCGGCTTCACGCAGAGGGGCAGCCCGCGGTTGTGGATGCGGCCCGACAGGTGCAGCAGGCAACCGCCGTCGGCGCTGGTGAGCACGTCGATCTCGGGCAGGGTCGAGAGCTTGCGGTCGGCCATGCCCAGCGACACCTCGGGCAGCTTGACCGAGAACAGCCCGCCGAAGCCGCAGCACTCGGTGGCGGCGGGCCAATCGACGATCTCGGCTCCGGCGCTCCGCAGCAGGGCGATGGGCTCGTCCTTGAGGCCCAGCTCGCGCAGGGCGTGGCAGCCGTGGTGATAGGCGATGCGCTGCCCGGCGAGGCCCTGTCCCAGCCGGGTGATGCCCAGCACCCTGACGATGAACTCGGCTAGTTCGTAGCTCTTGCCGCTGAGGCTGCTGGCGCGGGCGAACATCCTGGGGTTGTCGCGGTAGAGCTCGGGGTAGAAGGCCCGCAGCATGGTGGTGCAGGAGCCCGAGGGCAGCACCACGTAGTCGGCGTCCTCGAACACTCCCAGGGTGTGCTCGGCCATCTGGCGGGCCTCACTCCAGTAGCCCGCGTTGTAGGCGGGCTGGCCGCAGCAGGTCTGGGCTGGGGGAAAGTCTACCTCTACCCCCAGGTGCCGCAGGAGCTTGACCGCCGCCACCCCGGCTTCGGCGAAGAACTGATCGGCCAGACAGGTTACGAAGAGGGCTACCCGCATGGATAGGCTGAGTATACCGCCTCTTAGCCCAGCGCCGCCGGGCAGGGGGCGTAGAATGATAGCCGTGTTGATGCGACCCACCGAACTCTATGCCGATATATGGCGGCCTTACCCTGTTGGCCCCGACCACACCGTGGTAGGAAGGGTTCTGGTGGCCAAGGACTTCTACAGCCCAGAGCTGGACAACCACCGGGATCTTCTGGTGTACTTACCTCCCTCTTACGGTAGCGATGGGCGGCGCTACCCGGTGCTGTACATGCACGATGGGCAAAACCTCTTCGATAACTACACCAGCTACGTGGGCGAGTGGCGCGTAGACGAGACCATGGAGGGGCTGGCCAAAGAGGGCCTCGAGGCCCTCGTGGTGGGCATACCCAACGCAAGGGCCGAGCGCCTTCGCGAGTACAGCCCCTTTCCCGATCCTGAGCACGGCGGGGGCAAGGGCGAAGCCTATCTGGCGTTTATCGTCGAGACGATCAAGCCCCGGATCGACCGGGATTTTCGTACCCTGCCCACCCGCGAGCATACCTATGTGATGGGCTCGAGCCTGGGCGGCCTGATCAGCCTCTACGCCCTATTCCGTTACCCCGAGGTGTTCGGGGCGGCGGGGGTGGTGAGCCCGGCTTTTTGGTTTGCTAACCGCGCCATCTTCGACTATGTGGAGGGGCATGCGAGGGTGCCGGGGCGGGTGTACATGGATGTGGGGTTCAAGGAGGTAACCCGTTCCGAGGTCTCGAGCCGCCGCTACCTGGCCGAGGTGCGCCGGATGCACCGACTCTTGCAGCATAAAGGGCTGCGCCCCGGCCCCGATTATCTCTACGTGGAGGACCGTCAAGGCCAGCACAACGAGTCCGACTGGGCCCGGCGGCTGCCGGGGGCGTTGCGCTTCCTGCTGGGTAGGAGCGTTGGGGCGTCAGTCCTCTTCGATGTCGCTCAATAGGGGTAGGTACACGGTAAAGCGGGTATCCCCCGGCTTGGAAGTGACCTCGATCTTGCCCCCGTGGGCCATGGCGATCTGCCGGGCGATGGCCAGCCCCAGCCCGGTTCCGCCTTGGGGACCGCGGGCAAAGCGCTGGAAGAGCCGGGGCAGGATCTCCGGGTCGATGCCGGGACCGTCGTCGCGCACCGCGAACACCGCCCAGCCTTCGGGGGGGGTGCCCTGGGTAGGGGGTAGGGTCTCGAACGGGTCCAGGTTTTCCCGCCAGGCCATGACCCGCACCCCCTGAGGGCGCTCGGCGGCCCGCACCGCGTTGGAGATGAGGTTTCGCGCCAGTTGCATCAACCGGTCGGGGTCGCCCAGCACCTCCAGGTCTTCCTCGGGGAGGCGCAAGGTCACGCCGGGGTATTCCTGCACCACCTGCCTGAGCACCTCTCCTAAGCTCACGATGTGGGCGTTCACACTGCGCTCGGCCTCGCCCCGGGCCAGGGCCAAGAGGTCGCCCACCATGCGGGTCAGGTGCTCGGTGGTGCGTTTGGCCCCCTCGAGCGCGCTTTGTTCAGCCGGGTTGCGGGAGAGGCGCTCGAGGTAGCCGGTGAGCGAAGTCAGGGGGGTGCGCAGTTCGTGCGAGACCTCGGCCAGGAAAGCCCGCTCGCGCTCGCGGGCTTCGCGCACCGCAAAGAGCAGGCTATTCACCCGGTCCACGATGCGCCCTAGCTCGTCGGGGGGGCCGGGGTATCGGACCTCCGAGAGGTTTTCCGGCCCCCGGTTCTGGATGGCTCGGCTAGCCTCCTGCAAGGGGCGCAGGGTGAGCTGGGAGGTCACGATGATGAGGAGCACCCCCACCGGCAACAAGAAGAGGAGGCTCAGGGCCACGCTGCGCGCCACCTGGTCGGAAAGCGCGTAGATGTAACCGATATCCTGACTGAGCGCGATGGTGCCGAAGGAGACCCGCTGATAGGCGGCGATGAAACGCAGGCTGGTGTAGATGCGCGGGCTGTTCCCGGCGGTGAGGATGACCTCTTGGGGGATGATCTGCTCGGGGTTATCCTCGCGGGGAAGAAAGCGGTGGCCCGTCAGGTCGTAAAAGCTGACGTTGATGTTGCCGGTACCCTCTAGAGGAGCCGTCCCGGTGAGCCCGGCGGAGTAAAACTTGGCCAGCTGCTCGGTATCGTGGAGCAGAGCGTTCTCCACATAGGCGAAAAGGCCCCGGGTGACCCCTACCTGAGCGGCTAGGGCTGCCAGGAGCACCAACATGCCCCAGACGATGGTGAAGATGAGGGTGAGCCGGACGCGGAAGGACATGACCGAAGCTCGGCGCAGAACTGCGGAAGCCCGTCTATTGTAAGCGTTGGGCGTATCGCGCGTTGCGCTGAGCGCTATTCTTTTTCCCGCTGCCGCAGGGCGTACCCTACCCCGCGCACGGTGCGCAAATAGCCGTAGGCCCCGGCTTCACGCAACTTGGAGCGCAGGTTGGCGACGTGCACATCCACCACATTGGAGTCGCGCTCGAGGCTGCGGCCCCAGAGGTGCTCTTCGATCTCCACGCGGCTGAATACCTTGCCGGGGCGAGTGCATAGAAGCGAGAGCAGCTCGAACTCTTTGGGCGAGAGCCGCACTTCCTGACCCTCGTAAAAGACCTGGCGCTTGGAGAGGTGGATTTCGAGCCCTCCGATGGTGACCTGTTCGCCCCCCTCGCGGTGGCGCAGCTGCACCTGGATGCGGGCCAATAGTTCGGCGGGGTGAAAGGGCTTGACGATATAGTCGTCAGCTCCCTCCGAGAGCAGGGTGACCTTGCGCTCCACGCTGTCGGCGGCGGTCAGCACGATGATGGGCACCTCCGCCCCAACCCGAATGCGCCGCGCCACCTCGCCTCCGTCCAGATCGGGCAGTCCCAGATCCAGGATGACCAAGTCGGGGGGGGCTTCGCGTAACCGCACCAGGCCCGACATGCCGCCGGGTGCCCAGTCCACCTCGAACCCCGCGTCCCCCAGCTCGAGCTGGAGGAGATGGGCGATCTCCGGGTCGTCCTCGATCAGCAGGATGCGCTTCATCGTTCCTCCGGTAACACTTTGCCATCCGGCAAACTCAGCCGGTAGGTGCGGGTCAGCAACTCGTTCAAGCTGATCTGACCCCCTTCGACATTCAGCCATACATCACCCCTGGGGGCGCTCAGTCCACTATAGATGTAGGGTTTACCCCCAGTTTGGATAAAAAGCAGGATGTCCCGGGCAATGGGTACGCTGACCCCCTTGGCCCTGGCCACCAGGCGCCGGTCCTCGGAGACCACATACGAGGCGTAGACGGTACGCAGGTCCGGGGACACCAGCCGCAATTCGCTCCCCGGAGGGATCCAGGGGAGGCCGGGGAGCGGCGCCAGCGAGAGAAGCACCAGAAAGAATACGCGCATCTAGGCCCTCAGTATGTGCGCAGACCTCACGGCCTGGGGATGGGAAGACGGTAAAGGAAGATTAAGCCTTAAGCTTTCCCCTCAAGCAGACAAACTTCCACCGACACGCTAAGAAAGCTACCCTATTCCAAATCGCTTAATCAAGCCTAGGGCTTCTTGCTCAGGAATCTCTCATGCTTGTTGGCCCCCCGTGGAAGCGGAGGGGTTTTATTGAAGTCCGCCCAAAGCACCCCTGGGTGCGAGCAAGAGCTATCCAGCCTGTCCGCTTTTGGGATTTCAATTCTGCTCCCAGGCTACCTCCTCCCGCCAGGGCGGGTCGGCTCCAGGGCGGGTACAAGTGATGGCTGCGACCTGCGCCGCAAAGCCTAGGAGCTGGCGGACTTGCTCGCTCGAGAGGGCCTCGAGGGCCGCTCGCGACAGCGCACCCGCCCGCCACAGCCAAGCGAGCAAGGCCCCCATGAACGCATCCCCCGCCCCGACGGTATCGGCGACGGTGACCGGGGGGGCCGCGACCTGCAGGGTCTCTTCTCCCCGCTGGGCAAAAGCCCCGCGTCCACCTTGGGTTACGATCACCAGGACGGGGCCGTAGCCCCTCCACCCGGCGGCGATCTCCTCCAGGGCCTGGCCTGGGTAGAGCCACTCCAAATCAGCCTGGCTGACCTTGACCAGATCCACTTGCCGGAGCCAGCCCTCGAGCTTGCGCAGGTAGGCGGCCTTGTCGGGGATCAAAAAGGGGCGCACGTTGGGGTCCAGGCTGACGAGGCGCTGGCCCGCCTCGCGGGCCAAGAGGCCCTCGAGGGTGGAAGCGGTCGGTTCCAGCAGCAGCGAGATCGAGCCCAGGTGCAGCGCGGCGCCCGGGGGAAGTGCGCTGGGCAGATCCTCGGGCCGGAGCAGGGTGTCGGCGGTGTTTTGGCAGTAGAAGGAGAAGAACTCACCCCCTTCGGTGGGGGTCACCAGGGCCAGGGTGGTGAGTTCGGGGCCTTCCACCACGTACTCGAGGCCCACCCCGCTCTGGCGGATATGGGCGCGCAATAGCTGCCCGAACCCGTCGCGGGAGATTCGCCCTAAAAACCGCACCGGCGCCCCCAGGCGCCCCACCCCCACCGCCACGTTGTAGGGCGAGCCCCCGGGGTGGGGGATATAGGCCAGCCGCCCCTCTACTCGGGTGGGGCTCAGGTCAATCAGCGCCTCACCGGCGACGACGATCATCGGTTCACCTCGCTCGCGGCATTTTCAAAGCTGCGGGTGGCCTCGAGGGTCAGAGGCTCCTGGAATAGCCGCTCGGCGATGCTCGGCGATACGGTGGCGCAGCGCACCCCCGCCTGGGCCAGGCTGACCAAATCGGCGGTGGAGCGGATCGAAGCGGCCAGGATCTCGGTGGAAGAGCCAGTCTGGCGCAGGGCATGGGCCATCTGGGCGATGACCGCGTGGCCGTCGCGCCCGCTGTCGTTGATGCGGCCCAGATAGGGAGCTACGTAAGCGGCCCCCGCCGCCGCGGCCAGCAGGGCCTGGAAGGGGGCGTAGACCGCGGTGACGCAGGTCCGAACCCCCTCGGCGGCCAGCCGTGAGGCCACCGTGAGCCCCTCGCGGGTGGCGGGCAGCTTGACCACCACCCGGGGGTCCAGCCGGGCCAGCTCGCGCCCCTGTTCGAGCAACGGCTGGGTCTCGCCCCCCCAGCTTTGGAAGTAGACCTCCCGCGCTCCCCGCTCCAGGACACCCTCGGCGAACGCCGAAAGCTGCCTTTTGCCCAGGCCCGCCTCCCGCAGCAGCAGGGGATTGGTGGTCACCCCGTAAAAGACACCGGTCTCGAGCAGGGGGGAGAGGCGCTCGAGGTCGGCGGAGTCCAGGTAGAGCTTCATGGCGCTACCCCGGCGGCGCGCCGTGTAAGGAGTCCGGCAGCGGATCTCATCGCTCCGATTTTACCTCGCGCTCGGCTAGGGATCGGCGCTCAGGTTCAGCCCGATCAGCAGCGGGTCGTGGTCGGAGGAGCGGAAGGGGGTGGGGGCGTAGCGGTCGTCGGGTTTGAACTCGGTGTTGTAATCGAGCACCCGGGGCTCGTCGGCGTTGATGTGCCACTCGGTGATCCCGGTAACCTGCGAAGCGAGGCTCGAGGTCGCCAGGGCGTGGTCGAGGTTGCCGGACTCGCCGTTGAACACGTAGCTGTAGCGCCGGGCGGCCGGGATGCGCAGGATCAGGTTTTCCAGGCCGGACCCTACGAGCACCTTCAGCGGGTCCTCCTCGGCGTAGGCGTTGAGATCGCCCACCACCAGCACGTCGGGATCGGTGGCCCTGAGGTCGTTGAGGAAGCTCACGAGCCGCTGGGCTTGTCGTACGCGCAGGGCGTTCCAGCAGCCCTGGCCGGTATCCGCCTGGTCCCCGCTGGCCCCCTCGCAGCCTTTGGATTTGAAGTGGTTGACCACCACCGTGAAGCGTCCCCCGGTGGCCCGGTCACGAAAGGTTTGGGCCAGCGGAGGGCGGGAGTAGACCGGGTCATCGTCCACCCGGAAGGCTCCCTCCGGCCTGACCCGGGCCGGTTTGTAGATCAGGGCGACTTTGATCTGGTCGGTGCCGAGGCTGCCGGTCGCCAGGGCGGTGTAGGCCTCGCCGCCCAGCGCTGCGTTGAGCGCCCGAACGAGGTCCTCTAGCGCAGCGTCGCCGTTGTTTTGTATCTCGATCAGCCCCACTATATCGGCGTCCAGGGTGCGTAGGGCAGCTACCAGCTTGGCCCGTTGCCGCTCGAGCTCGGCCTGGTTGCTGGCGCCGCGGGCGCCCAGGGTGGTGAAGTAGTTGAGCACGTTGTAGCTGGCTACCCTGAGGGAGCCCCCCACGTCTTCGGGGGCCTCGGGCCGGGGGTTGCTAGGGATAAAATTGACGGTGCCCACCGGCTCTACTCGGTAGCTGGAGAAGCCGTAAGAGAGGACCCCAGTGAGCCCTACCACGCTGTCCCCGACCCGCCGGGTGCCCGAGGTATCCGCTGCCGAAAGGTAGGGGATAGGGCGGGGGTTTTGCCCGTTGCTGCCATCGTCCAGCAGGATGCGCCGCAAGGGATTGCCCTTTGCCGTGTCGCCCAAGCCGTTGCCGTTGTTGGGATGGAACAGCCGCCCGCCCGCCGAGAGGCCGATCTCCCCAAAGCGGCCCAGGTTATACACCTCGCTGACGGTGAGGGTTTGGGGAAAGCCCACCAGCATCCCCTCGTAGCGCTCGAGGTCGCCTGGACTCGCCAGCGGCAGGGCCAGCGGGGTGGGATCTACGGCGACCCCCGTGGCGCACACCAGGACGCTACGCACCTCCTCGAGTTCGGTTAGGGTGCCCTGAGCATCCCCTGGAGAGGCGTACTCGCGCACCTTGCCGGTGACCCGCACGTAGTCCCCCGCGTTCACCGGGAAGCCCGAAGGGGTATAGACGAACAGGCCATCCGAGGTCTCGGGGTCGCCGTCGCCGGGGAGGTCCTGGAGGAAAAAGCCTTGGAGCTGGTTTGGCTCCTGGTAATCCCCCACCACCACCCCTTCGGTGGTCACCACCTGCCCCACCAGGGGGCTCGAGGCTCCCCTGCCTTGTATCTGAAAGGTACGTGCTACGCCGGAATCTGCCGGACAGGAAGCCGCCTGGCCCAAGGCCGCTACGGCCACGCCCCACCCTTGGGCAGGGGGGCTTTGCTGGCCAAGCGCCACGAGCAAGGCCAAAACGATCCACCATTTTGAAACTTTTCCATAAATATGCCGCATACGTGCTCCAGTATTACCACCGGCGGTCAGGCGTAGGCAACCAAGGCCGCTGGGTTAGCGCTCGAGGCTCACGCGGGGCATCCAGTTTTTAAGCCAGCCGGGGAGCCACCAATTCCACCGCCCGGCTAGCACCAACACCGCCGGCACCAGCACCAAGCGCACCAGGCTGGCGTCCAGGATGACCGCTACCGCAAGCCCTAAGCCGATGGTCCTGTTGGCCACCACGTCGCCCTGCACGAAGGCCAGGAAGACGATCACCATGATCAGCGCGGCGCTGGTGATCACCGAGGCGGTGCGTTCCAGGGCAGCTTTCACCGCCAGGCGGGTCTCGAGCCCTTTCAGGTGGCCCTCTTGTACCCTCGAGAGCAAGAAGATCTCGTAGTCCATGCTGAGGCCGAAGATCACCGCGAAGAGGATCAGCGGCAGGCTCGAGTCGATCACGCCCGCGCCTTGCGGTAGGAAGATCAGGGTGATGACCCCATAGGCCGCCCCCACGGTGAGGCTATTCATCACGATGGACTTGAGGGGGATCACCAGCGAGCGGAACATCACCCCCAGCAGCACGAAGGTGGCGGCGTAGACCAGCCCGATCGCCAGAGGCATGGCCCCCACCAGGGCGTCGGTGAACTCCTGGGAACCCACCGGGGCTCCGCCCAACAGCACTTTCCGGAATCCTGCCCGGTGCGCTGCTTCACGCAGACGGGTTTCCCAGCTCCGGATCGCCTCGGGCCGGATGTGCTCCTTAGGGATCACTGTCAGCCGCAGGTAGCGCCGGTCCTGGCTGATCGAGCGCTGGGTGAGCGAGGCCAGATCGCCCAGGCCCCCATCTGATGGGCTCCGCGCGGCGAGGAACGGCGAGATCACCAGCCGCACCTCGGGCCAGCGGTTTAGCTCTCCATCCAGCTTTCTCCACTTGCTTCGGGCCTCGGCCTCGAAGCCGCCTTGCCCTAGGTCTAAGAGGATCTCGAAGGCGTCCAGGCTTCCGCCCAGCTCGAGCGGGCGGATGAGCTCGAGGCCCCTGCGGCTTTCCACCTGCGAGGAAAGCCCAAAGGCACCGGTGTACCCCAGCCGCATCGAGAGGGTGGGCCAGGCCAGCCCCAGCAAGAACCCCACCCCCAGCAGCGTGAACCGCCAAGGCCGCTCCATCACCCGCTCGCCCCAGTGGCCCCAGAAGGCGCTGGCTCTTCCCGAGGCGGTGAGCCGGAACTGAAGCCGGCGGGGAGAGTTGACCCGCTCGCCCAAGAGGGCCAGCAGGCTCGGAACCAGGGTGATCGAGGTGAGCACCGTGACCGCCACCGCCAGCACCCCGCCCAGGCCCATCGAGCGGGCGAACGCCAGGTCGGGGACGAGCAGCGCGCTCATGGCGATCCCCACCGTAAGCCCGCTGAAGGCCACGCTGCGCCCGGCGGTGCGGGTGGTGACGGCAGCCGCCTCCCGAGCGGAAAGCCCCCGGGCCAGCTCCTCGCGGAAGCGGTTGACCATCAACAGGGCGTAGTCGATCCCCGCGCCCAAACACAGCAGCGTCACCACGCTCCGCGCCAGGCTGGCCACCGGGATCAGGTGGGTGAGGCCCCACACTAACGCCAGGGTCAGGGTGATCGAGAGCATCCCCACCACCAGGGGGATCCCTGCGGCCACGAGGGCGCCGAACGCCAAGACCAGCACCAGTCCGGTCAGCGGCAAGGCGGTGACCTCTGAGCGCGTAGCGTCGGCCTCGAGGCGGTGGAGGAAGTCCTGGGTGACCGCGCTTGCGCCGGTGACGTAGAACCGGGTCTGGGGGAGGTTCACGGCTTGGGTTTCCCGCCGGATGGCCCGGATCACCGGGTCGGCGTTCGCCAACCGGGTCTCCACAATCGTCGCGGTGACGTACTGGCCGCCGACCTTCCCCGAAAGCTTCAATGGGCTCTCGGCGTCGAAGCGGGTCAGGGTGCGCACCCCGTCCAACTGTTTCAGCCGCTCGGTGAGGGAGCCATAAGCCTGGAGGAAGCGAGGGTCGGCAGGGGGGAGGGCCGACGCACTCACCACCAGGGTGCGGTCTAGGCTCTCGAGGCCAAAGGCCTGGTTCAAGATGCGCATCACCTGCTGCGACTCGCTTCCCTTGACGGCCGAAGTGTTAGCGCCCAGGCGGCCTGGGGCCAGCGCAGCCAGGGGAAGGGAGACCAGCGACAGGGCAAACCAAGCGAGCAAGACCCAGCGCGGTCGGGTGGCGTTGAGGTGGGCGAGGAATGGGAACACAAAGCACCAGGCCTAGTGTGTACCTGGGCGGCTGTGCCCCACAAGTGCGCTCGCCAACTTTCAGGCGTAGCCCAGGACGGCTTTGCGCCGCTTTCCCCACTCGAGGGCGCTGGCGATCCCCTCCTCGATGCTGCGTTCGGCCTTCCAGCCCAGAAGTTCCCAAGCCCGCTCGGCGTTGGCGTAGGCCCCGGCCACGTCGCCGGGGCGGGGCGGGGCCTCGCGTTTGGGGATCTCCCGCCCGTAGACCCGCTCGAAGGCCGCTACCAGCTCTTTTACGGTCACCCCGTTCCCGGTGCCCAGGTTGATGACCACGTAGGTCTGCCCGGTTTTCTCCAAGACCTGCTCGAACTGCTCCACCGCCTTCAGGTGGGCCATGGCCAGGTCCCAGACGTGGATGTAGTCGCGGATGCCGGAGCCGTCGCGGGTGGGCCAGTCGGTCCCGGTGATCTGAAACTCCGGGAGCTTGCCCAGGGCCACGTCCACCATCTTGCCCAGCACGTGGCTGGGCTCGCGCACGTGGATGCCGCTGCGGTACTTGGGATCTGCGCCGATGGGGTTGAAGTAGCGCAGGGCGATGGCGCGCAGCCGGGTGGCCCGGCTGAGGTCCTCCAGCACCATCTCCATCATGTACTTGGTACGGGCGTAGGGAGAGAGGGGCTTGAGGGGGGAGTCCTCGGTCACCTTGAAGCCGGGAACCGCGTCGTAGATGCTGGCCGAGGAGCTAAAGACCACCCTCGGGTAACCCAGCTCCTCGAGGTTCTTGAATAGCTCCAGGCTTTTGCAGACGTTCTCGCGGTAGTAGAGGTAGGGCTTTTCCACCGACTCCGGCACCACGATGAGGGCCGCGCAATGGATAGTGGCATAGATGTCGGGGTGTTCGCGAAAGATCCGCTCGAGCAAAGTCCGCTCGGCGATGTCTCCTTCATAGAAGATGTGCCCCTCAGTAAATATTCGCTGGCCTGTCACCAGCGAATCCAGGATCACCGCGGTATGTCCCGCATCCTTGAGCGCGTTGGCGATAGTGCTGCCAATGTACCCGGCCCCGCCTGTCACCAAAACTTTCATGCCCACCATCTTACATCCCCCCTCTTCTCCTCTTGCTTGCGAAGCCTTGTGTTGGTTTTCGATGCTTGCTCGTCTCGGAGGGGCGGATCCCCGGTGGGCGTGTAGTCCACAAACTCCACACCCCTTGCCTGTATACTCAAGGGAATATGCTCGAGACTCCCGTGCGCAAGGGCACAACCCAGGACAAAATCGCCTTCGAGGGCCTAACTTTTGACGATGTGCTGTTGCTTCCGGCATACTCGGAGGTGCTGCCCAAGGACGTGTCTACCCGAGCCCGCCTCACCAAACGCCTGTGGCTCAATGTGCCCATCATCGCCGCGGCGATGGACACCGTGAGCGAGGAAAGGATGGCCGTGGCGATGGCCCGCGAGGGTGGCCTGGCGGTGATCCACAAGAACATGACGGCCGAGGAGCAGGCCGAGATGGTGCGCAAGGTCAAGCGCAGCGAGGCCGGGATGATCCAGGACCCGGTGACCCTGCCCCCCACCGCTACGCTCGAGGACGCCGAGCGCCTGATGCGCGAGTACAAGATCGGCGGCTTGCCGGTGATTGACGTGTACGGAAAGCTGATGGGCCTGGTCACCAACCGCGATATCCGCTTCGAACACAACCTCAGGCGCCCCGTCGTGGAGGTCATGACCCCGCTCGAGCGCCTCGTCACCGCCCCGCCGGGGACCACGCTCGAGGAGGCCGAGAACGTCCTGCGCCAGCACAAGGTGGAAAAACTGCCGCTGGTAGATGCCGAGGGTAAGCTCAAGGGTTTGCTGACCCTCAAAGACCTGGTCAAGCGGCGGCAGTACCCTATGGCGGCCAAGGACGCTCGAGGTCGGCTGCTGGTGGGGGCGGCGGTGGGGGTATCCAAAGACCTCTTCGAGCGGGCTGCCCTGCTGGTGGGTGCGGGGGTGGACGTGCTGGTGCTGGATAGCGCCCACGGGCACTCGAAGGGCATCCTCGAGGCCCTGGAGGCCCTTAAGAACATCTACGGGGACAGCGTAGAGATCATCGCCGGGAACGTGGCCACCGCCGAAGGGGCCCGGGCGTTGGCCGAGCGCGGGGCGGATGCGGTGAAGGTGGGAATTGGACCCGGCTCGATCTGCACCACGCGGGTGGTGACCGGGGTGGGGGTTCCCCAGATCAGCGCCATCCTGGAGGCGGTGCGGGGCTTGGAGGGCAGCGGCGTTCCGGTGATCGCCGATGGGGGTATCAAATACTCGGGCGACGTGGCCAAGGCCCTGGCGGCCGGAGCCCACACGGTCATGCTGGGTTCGATGCTGGCCGGGACCGAGGAAGCCCCGGGCGAGGAAGTGCTCAAGGACGGTCGCCGCTACAAGCTCTACCGGGGTATGGGTTCTTTAGGGGCGATGCGCCAAGGCTCGGCGGACCGCTACTTCCAAGAAGCCGGGCGCGCCGAGAAAACCGAGGCCAAAAAGCTCGTACCGGAGGGCATCGAGGGGATGGTTCCCTTCAAAGGCCCAGTGGGGGACGTGATCTACCAGATTGTGGGCGGGTTGCGCTCGGCGATGGGATACTGCGGGGCGCCGGATCTGGAAACTTTTCGCACCCAAACCCGTTTCACCCGCATCACCAACGCTGGCCTTGTCGAGAGCCATCCCCATGACGTCACCATCGTCAAGGAAGCCCCGAACTATAGCCGCTGAAGCTCTTTGCGGGGGTGCCGATTTGCGTTATCAACATCTTGCGGGCTACCAGATATCGCCTCGTAGAGGCGGTCGCGCAGGGTAGGCCTCCAAAGGGTGCAGGACGATCCTGCCTGAGGCATTCCAAAAGCGCGCCGGATTCGAATCTTATACCTCGGCGACCCAGACGATCTTGCCCGCTGTGCTCCAGATCCGCACCGTCCTGCCCAGGACCCGAGAGGCCACGGCCGAGAGGTCTTCTTCGGGATCAGGGAGGGCGGGGGTCTGCTGGAGGAGGCTGAGGGCTTCGGGAGGGGAGAGCTGTGGGGCTCGCTCGAGCACCGCATCCACCTCCCAGCGGCTGGCCCAAAGGCGCTTCAGAGCCCATAACGTCTCCTGCTTGCCCGCCCCCAAAGCGAAGGGCGCTTCCCCGGCATAGCGCACCAGCAGGGGGGGTTCCGGCAAAGCCCGGCGCAGCTCCTCGGCTCGCTCGGGCAGCAGGTAGCTTTCCCGCACCAGGCGCTCGGCCTGGGCGCAGGCGGCCTCGAGCCGCTCCTCGTCAATCCGCGCCCCGAAGACCCCCTCGAAAGCCCAGCGGATCTGCTCGGGGAGGTTGGCCAGTTGGTAGAACTCGGCCTCGAGGCCCTGCAAGACCACGGTATCCACCACCGGCAACCCGGCGGCCTGGAGCTTCTGGAGATCGGCCACTTCGCCCGCGGCGGGGGCCTTTTGCAAAGGGAAAATCATCGGCCCGATTATAGGCCGTAGAGACAGGAGACGGGTGGAGAACCCCACCCCGGCCCTCTCCACGCGCGGGGAGGGTAAACAAAGGGCGTCTTGCGTTTTGCGTACGCCGTACGACCATCGACAACCCCTCAAGCCGCCGCCGCCCGCAACGCCCGCCGGATGCCCAGCGAAAGCATCCCCCCCATGATCGCCAGCGCCCCGGCGGCGAAGAAGGCCAGGTTGTACTCGCCCAGCGCGTCGCGCACGCTACCGCCCGCCCAGGCAGCAAAGGCCGCCCCGAGTTGGTGTGCCGCGAAGACCCAGCCATAGACCGTGCCCACGTTCTGCCGCCCAAAGTTGTCGGCCACCAGGGCCACGGTGGGAGGCACGGTAGCGATGTAGTCGAGGCCGAAGAGAATGGCGAAGGGGACCATGGTCTCGGGGGTCACCGCATAGGGCAGCAGCAGCAGGGAGAAGCCGCGGAAGGCGTAGTACACGCACAGCAGCTTGCGGGGGTCGTAGCGGTCGGTGAGCCAGCCCGAGGCGATGGTGCCCACGAAGTTCATCGCGCCCAGCAGGGCCAGCATCCCCGAAGCCATCCCCTGCGAGATGCCACAGTCCACGGCGTAGGGAATGAAGTGGACGCCGATCAGGCCGTTGGAGGTCGCGCCGCAGATGAAGAAGGTACCCGCCAGCAGCCAGAAGGTGCTCGAGCGCACCGCCTGTCCCATGATCCCGGCGTCGGCGGTGATCTTGGCGGAGGCGCTCTCCGCCGCGGCCCCCAGGGGCCGCTCCCCGATCTCGGCGGGGCTGTCCTTCATCAGCAGAAAGATGGGCAGCATCACCGCCAGGGCTATCCCCGCCATGATCCAACTGGCCTCGCGCCAGCCCAGGCCCGTGGCCCAGGCCACCAGCGCCGGGATGAAGATGAGCTGCCCCGCGGAAGTGGCCCCGCCGAAAATCCCCGTGACCAGCCCCCGCTGCCGGATGAACCAGCGGTTGGCCACCGTGGCACCCAGCACGCTGCCCACGATGCCCGTACCCACCCCGCTCACCACGCCCCAGATCAGGTGGAGCTGCCAAACCTGGGTCATGAGGGCGCTGCCCGCCATGCTCAGGCCCATCAGCAGCAGCCCGAAGAGGGTGATGCGGCGCGGGCCGTAGCGGTCCATCAGGTAGCCGCTGAAAGGCCCCCCCAACCCGAAGAGCACCAGGCCGATGGACACCGCCAACGAGAGGGTGGTCTTGCTCCAGCCCAAATCCTGCTCCAGCGGCACCAGCAAAGCCCCTGGCGCCGAGCGAATCCCGGCGGCGACCAGCGTCGCCAGCACCGCCACCGCCACCACAATCCAGCCGTAGAAAAACCGATGGGAGTTCGCCACAAACCCTCCGCTCGTGTCAGGCTACACCCTAACGCCGGGCCACGGCCACCAGCCCTACGCCCAGCAGGATCACCGGCAGGGCCACCAGGGTGACGAGGGTGATGGGCTCGGCGGCCAGGGCCACCCCCAGCAGCACCGCCACCACCGGGTTGACGTAGGCGTAGCTGCCGGCCAGCGCGGGGCGGACCCTCGAGAGCAAGAACATGTAGGCGCTGTAGCCCACCACCGAGCCGAAGACCACCAGGTAGGCCCAGGCAGCCAGGGACGAGAGGCTGGGAAGCTGGGTGAAGCGCTCGCCCAGGAGCGTGCCCATGACTACCAGCACCCCACCCCCCACCAGCATCTCGGCAGCGCTGCCCATCATGCCCTTGGGCAAGGTCATGTGGCGGCTCCAGGCCGAGCCGAAGGCCCAGCAGACCGGGGCCAGGAAGATCAGGAGGGTGCCCAGCAGGTTCGAGCGCAGGTTGCCCTCGAGCATCAGCAGCGCCACCCCGGCGAAGCCCAGCGCCATGCCCAGCCACTCGAGGCCGCGGGTCTTCTCGCCCCACAAGCGGCCGAACAGGGCCAGCCACAGCGGCATAGTGGCGATGATGGTGGCCGCCAGCCCCGAGGCCACCCCCAGCGACTCGCCCAGCGCCACCATCCCCATGCCCCCGCCCATCAGCAGCGTGCCTACCCAGGCTGCGCCCCACCACTCCCGGCGGGTCGGGGCGGGGGCACCGCGCAATCGGAGCACGAGGAACATCCCGCCGCCGGCGACCAGGAAACGAACCCCGGTCGCCAGCAGCGCAGGCATGGTCTCGACCATGTAGACGATGGCCAGGTAGGTCGAGCCCCAGATCAGGTACAAAGCCAGCAGGGCGGCGAGGACCAACCCGCGGTCGCCAGCGGTACGGGGTAATACCTGATGGGTCTGCATCCTCAGGCCTCGCTGCGTCTTAGCTGTGGGGTTGCCGGAGGTTGGACGAGAGCTTGCCTCGCCCCCGAGGGCTCCCGCCGACGCAGAAGAGGTGCGAGATCGAATACGGTTCGGCCTTCATGGGGTAAAGTCATGATCACCTCCGGGAAACACCGCGAATAAATCAATAATATATGATAAAGGCATAATTTGTCTATATATTATTCGGGACCGTGTTACAATGCCGAATATGGTTCAGCTAGATGCCATCGACCGGGCGATTTTGCTCGAGCTGCAAAAAGAAAGCCGCCTTTCTTATGCGGAAATTGGGGCTCGAGTGGGGCTTTCGGCGGCTGCGGTACACGAGCGGGTGAAGAAGCTCGAGCGCAAAGGAGTCATCCAGGCGTACAGAATTCAGGTCAACCCCAAAGCCATCGGGCTGCAGGTGACGGCCTTCATCGCGGTACGGCTGCAGAACGACACCGCCTGCGCCGACGTGGCCCCCACCTTCGCCGACTTCCCCGAGGTCGAGGAGTGCCACAGCGCCGCCGGCGACATCGACGTGCTGCTCAAGGCCCGCACCGCCACCCCCGAAGACCTCGAGCGGCTGCTCTACCGCATCAAGCGGGTGCCCGGCGTCTCGCGCACCACCTCGACCGTGGTGCTCTCGACGCAGTTCGAGGCCCGGCCCCTGATCCCCGTTGAGCCCGAGTAAAGACCCTGCTAGGATGGGCGGCCTATGCCCCTGCGACTGCCCTCCTGGGACCAAGCCTACCCCTCCAAGGCCCGGCTGCGGCTCGAGGTCAGCATGATGCTGGAGTCGGTGGTGGAAGCCCTGCTGGGCCAGCTCGGCGAGGGGGCCTTCGTGGGCATCTACGCCAAAGGCTCGGCCCTCAAGCCCTGGGACAGCCCCCTCGACTACGTGCCCGAGCTCTCCGACCTCGACGTGCAGCTCCTCCTGCACGACCCCGGCCTGCTCGACGACCTCGAGCGGGCCCTGGCGGTGCAGGCCGACCTCGAGCGCCGCTTCTTCCGCCGCGCCCCCCAGCCCCTGCACCTGCCCCGCCCTCAGATCCTGGTCATCAACCGCTTTCTGGAGAGCCCCACCTTCTCCCCCTCCCCCGCTTCCGTCGTGCAGACCCTCTTCGGCAAGCCCTACGCCGAGGTGCACCCGCTCACCGACCGCGAGGCCGTGCGGGAGGCCGACCGTTGGAGCCTGCTCGAGCACGCCAAACCCGAGGACCTGCGGGCCTTCCCCCTCAACTTCATGGACATGCCCGGCAAGTACCTCTTCCACTGCCTGCGCCAGCTCACCTGGCGGGTAGGGCCCACCGCCTCGCGGGCGCTCTCGCTGCTGGGCAGCAGCTTCGAGGAGGCCTGGGGCCACAACCGCACCCACCTGGTGGGGCGGCTCGAGGCCGCCGGGCAGGCCGGGTTGGCCGCCGACTACGCGGGCTTCTACCTGTGCGCCTGGGACTTCTACCGCTCGGGCTACGCCGACTCTGAGGCAGCGCGGCAGGCCGTCCGGCACGGGGTACGGGTGCTCGAGGCCGGGCGGCGGCTGGCCCAGGGTTGAGCTTGGGGGCCCCGTGGCCTAGGGTAGGAGGCGTGAGACAACTCCTCTTGCCCTTAGCCCTAACCCTGACCCCCGCCCTGGCCCAAAGCTGCCTGGGTTTTCGTGGGCTCGAGGTCGTCACCCCCGCCGGCTTCTGCGCCGGGGTCGTCCGCAGCGGCCTGAACTTCCCCAGGGGCGTGCTTCCCCTGGCCAACGGTGACCTCCTGGTGGTCGAGATGGGCGGTTGGAGCCCCCACCGCGGCGCGGTGACCCTGCTGGCCAAGGCTAAAGGCTACGCCCCCCAGCGCCTGTTCACCCAGCTCGACCGCCCCAACGGCATCGTCCTGGGCCCCGACGGCAAGGTCTACGTGGGCGAGGTGGGCCGGATCTTCCGCTTCAGCCTGGACAAGCCCGCCAAGGAGTACGTCATCACCAACCTCCCCGGCAACGGCCGCCACCCCCTCACCCAAATGGTCTTCGATACCAACCGGCGCCTTTTGGTCAACGTCGGCAGCGCCAGCGACAACTGCCAGCAGGACAGGGGCCAGGCCGCTTGCCGCGAAGCCCAGACCAACGGGCTGGTGCGGCGCTACACCTTCGACTGGGAGAGCGGGAAGGTCAGCGGCTGGGGCGTGCTGGCGAGTGGCCTGCGCAACTCCATGGCCCTGGCCGTGCACCCCTCGGGCACCGTGCTCCAGGGGGAGAACTCCCGCGACGCCATCAGCGCCGCCGACCCCAAGCTCGACGACGAGGAACACCCCAAGGACGAGCTGAACGTGCTCGAGGCCGGTGCCAACTACGGCTGGCCCTACTGCTACGAGAACGCCCGCAACGCCCCCGAGTTCCCCGGCTACCCCTGTGCCAACACCCGCAAGCCCGCCGTGCTGCTCCCCGCCCACGCCGCCCCGCTGGGCATGACCTACTGGAGCGAGGGTCCCCAGCCCTACCGGGGCTGGCTGGTGGTGGGCTACCACGGCTACCGCAAGTACGGCCACCGCCTGGTGGCCTTCCCCCCAGACGCCAAGGGCATCCCCAACGGCGACCCCGCCGACCTGATCAAGGCCTGGGTGCTGCCCGGCGGCAAGCTGGGGGCCCCGGTGGACGTCAAGGCCGGCCCCGACGGCAGGCTCTACATCAGCGACGATCGCAACGGCATGCTGATCGTATTCGGCAGGCGATAATTTGGGAGCAAGAAGCGCTCGGCTATTATCCGCTAACTCGTAGCCTGCGGTTTACCCTTCCCAGCCCCCCTTGCTAAAGGGGAACAAGGCGTATTGCGTTTTGCGTACGACCCGCGCCCGACGCCAGGCATCCAGCCATCAGCTAAAAACCACCCGCCCCGGCGTTCTCCACCACCCGCCACATGTACCAAGCAGCATGGGAGCGGAAGGGGCGGAAGCGCTCGCCCAGGGCCTCGAGCCCGGCTCGATCGCTCACCCCGTAGACCCGCTCGAGGCCCCTGCGCACCCCGAGGTCGAGGAGGGGCCACACGTCGGGGCGGCGCAGGCCGAACATCAAGAACATCTGCACCGTCCAGACCCCGATGCCCTTGAGCTGGGTGAGGTGGGCGATGATCTCCTCGTCGGAGCGCTGTTCGAGGCCCTCGAGACCGCCCTCAAGGGCGAAGCGCGAGAGGTCATGGATGAAGCCGACCTTGGCCCGCGAGAGGCCCAAAGCCCGCAGCTCGTCGGGGTGGGCGGTGGCCAGGACGGCGGGTTCGATGGGAAAGCGCCCCTCGAGCCGCTTCCATATGGTCTGGGCCGCCTTGCCGGAGAGTTGCTGTCCCACGATAGAGCTCACCAGGGTGGGGTAGGCGGGCCGCACCTCGGCGGCGTGAGGCTGGAAAGGGGCGGGGCCGAAGCGCCGCTGGAGCTCGGCCATCCGCGGGTCGCCGAACGTGACCGTGCCCGCCTTTTGCCGCTGGGGCCTAGACAAACCGCACCCCGGCGCAGGTGGTGACCTTACCCTGATACAAGAAGGTGACCTGGCGCAGCGCGGCCTCGAGGTCGAAGGGGGTGAGGGCGCTGGTGCCGTCTTCGGGCAGGACCACGTCGTACCAGCGCAGCGCAGCGCTGCCCGCCGTGTGCAGCACGCAGATGTTGGCCACCGTGCCCACCACCACCACGTGCTTGATGCCCCACAGGTGCAGCAGGTGCTCGAGCGGAGTGCCGTAGAAGCCGTCGTAGCGGGCCTTGCGGAGGACGGTCTCCTCGGGGCGGGGCTTGAGCGCCTCCACGATCTCGGCCCCCCAGGTGTTCTGCACCCCGTGGCGCGGCCAGATGTTGAACTCGGGGTCGTCCTTGGGGTGCCAGTCCTGGGTGTAGACCACCCTGACCCCGGCGGCGCGGGCCCGCTCGAGCAGCTCGGCGATGGGCGGTATGGTCTTGGGCGCGTCCGGGACGAAGAGCGCCCCTTCGGGCTCCACGAAGTCGTTTTGCATGTCCACCACGATCAGAGCGGTCTGGGAAGCCGGCAGCGCTACCTCGGCCTGCCTGGGAATCTCGGGGACCTCGACCATGGCCTAATTGTAAATCGAAAGCCGGACCCGGCGCAGAGCGCCGCATGCCCGGCCCCTCTGGGCTGCGGTTACTTCTGTCCCACGAAGCGCCACGCTAGCGGCAGCAAAGAGGCCGCCAGCACCGCCTTGATGAAGTCGCCGATGAGGAACTTGGTCATCCCGGCCATGATCACCGTGTTCCAGTCCTTGAAGATGCCCAACTTGAAGCCTACATAGCCCAGCCAGGGCACTCCGATGGCGTAGATGAGCAAGCTGGCTGCTAGCATCAGGCCCAGGGTCTTGAAGAAGCTGCGGTCAGCCCCATAGCGCTCGACCAAGTAGCCCACCAGCCAGGCGGCGATGGGGAAAGCCACCAGATAGCCCAGCGTCAGGCCTTTGCCGATTCCCGAGGCCCCCCCGGCGAAGAAGGGAGCCCCTAGGCTGCCGGCCAAGACGTAGGTGACCAGGGCCAAAAATCCCAGCCGCCCGCCCAGCGCCGCACCCACCAAGAGCACCCCGAAGGTCTGCCCGGTGATGGGCACCGGGGAACCCACCGCAAACTGCGCGGTCAAGGCCACGAACAGGCAACCCGCCAGCACCAAAACCACGTCGCGGGTCAGGGTACGGGCGGGCAAAAGGGATTTGGCAAGAGGCAGATAAGGAAGGGTTTGGGTTGGGTTCATGTCCACACCTCCTGAATGTTACCTACCAAGTCCACGTCACCCGAGGTGACGCGCCGCATTGTACCTGAGACCTCCAGCCACAGGGAACCGTCTTCGGCGATATCCACGGCTCGGCCCCGCAGGGTCTCCTGGGGGGTCTCGAGCACCACCTCCTGGCCCAGGGTGAGGCTGTAGCGCCGCCAGGCGGAAAGTATCTGGTTGGGCTGCCCCTCGAGCCCAGGGTACAGACGCCCCAGGCGATTGAGAAAGCCAGCCAGTACCTCGATCCGGCCCGCCGGAGCGAACTCCACCAGCGCCGCCCTGCCCGGTGGGGCGGCGCGGACGTTGAGGCCGATGCCCAAAACCACGTATCCTCGCCCGGCCTCGAGCAGGATCCCTGCCAGTTTGCGCCCATCGGAGGCCAATAGGTCGTTGGGCCACTTGAGCCCCCCCACCCCACAGGCCTCGCGCAGGGCGACTCCGGCGGCGAAGGAGAGGAGGGGGAAGCGCTCCGGAGAGATACGGGGGCGCAGCAGCAGCGAGAAGGTGAGGCTTTCTCCCGGCGTGCTCTGCCAGGGCCGCCCCCGCCGCCCCCGGCCCTTTTCCTGCACCTCCGCCACCACCAAAGCTCCTTCGGGCGCCCCCGCCTCGGCCCAGGCTTTGGCCACGTCCTGGGTGGAGGTGGTGCGCTCCAGGTAGCAGTACCTCTGCCCCAGCGGGGTCTCGAGCAAGGGAAGCAACGCCTCCGGGCTCAGTTCACCAGACACGCTCGATTGTACCCCAAGCGCAGGCGGGAGGAACTGGGGGGTCCGGGCGCGTGGCGCTGTCCCGGAGTCGTCTCTTGTTCAGCCGTGCGAAAAGTAGAGCTAGGCGCGAGCCGCACTACCCTGGGGGCCGTCAGCCTATTTCGCCGGAGGTGAGGCGGTGGGGGCGCCCATCGCTCCAGGGCCGCCCGTACCAACGTACCTCGGCTTGCGGGAAGGCCCGCTCGAGCAACCCCTGCAGATACTCCGAGGCCCCCGGCAGCAAGCCGTTACAAGAGCCCGATACGTAGACGAAGGCTCCGTGTGGCTTGCGAGGGGCCGGAAACCCGCTCAGGCAGCCTTCGTATTCGGGAAAGGCCTGGTAGAAGGTGCGCAAAAGGGGCTCGAGGAGGTTTTCCGCCCCCGGCAACCCCGCCTCGTCCTTGGGGCGCACCCAGAAGGCCACCACCTTAAATTCCTTCACCCCCGCCCCCTTTTACCCCTGAAATCGGCTTGGTCCACACCGGGACGCGCTGCAGCCTGTTGGCCAGGCGCTGTACCCCTTCGGCTAAACGTGGCCCCGGGCGGCCTAAGTAGGCTTCCTCGAGGGGAAAAACCTGCCCGTAGCGGATGGCTGGAATCCGCAACTTCCGCTTCAGCACCACTTCGGGCCGCAGTTTTTTCGCCCCGCACCACGACACCGTGATGAGGTCGGGCTGGGCCTCCTCCACCTCGGCCTCGCTCAGCGGCTTCGAGCGCACTTCCAGGTGAGCGAAGGCGTTCTGGGCCCCCAGGGCCTCGAGCATCTGGGTCACCCAGCTTCTTCGCCCCGCCGCGATCATCGGGCGCGGCCACCACTCCACCATCACCCGCGGCGGGCGCACCCAGTTGGGCAAGCCGCCTCGAGCCGCAGCGATCATCCGCTGCATGGCCTGCACCACGTGGGTCCCCCGCTGCGGGACCCCCAAAAGCTCCGCGACCCGCCGGATGTCGGCGTACACGTCGGCCAAGGTCTCGGGGTCCAGGATCACCTGGGGAATACCGCGCCGCTCCAGGCCCTCTACCACCCGCTCCATGCCGGGCACGGAAAGGCTCGAGAGCACCAAGTCTGGCCTAAGGGCTTCCACTTTGTCCAGATTCACCTGCAAATCCGGCCCCACCCGGGGGAGGTGCGCAACCTCCGCCGGAAAGTCCGAGTGGTCGTCCACCCCTACCAGCTGCTCCAGGCAGCCCAGGGCCCAGACGATCTCGGTGTTGGAAGCGGTCAGACTAACGAGGCGCATATGCGTTTAGCGGCGCTTTTTCACCAACCACTTCTCCTCCGAGAAGCCTTCGCGCCGGTTCACCACCCGCGCCAGGGTGAAGAGCAGATCCGAGAGGCGGTTGAGGTAGCGCCGGGCCTCGGGGTTGATCTCCTCCTGGTGCGAAAGCTTCACCACGCAGCGCTCGGCCCGGCGCACCACGGTGCGGGCCAGATGCAGCGCGGCGGCGGCGGGGTGGCCACCGGGGTGGATGAAGCCGGTGAAGGGGGGGGCTTCCTCCTGGTAGCGGTCGATGAGCTGCTCGAGCCGCTCCACGTCTGCTGCGTCGAGGCGGACCACGTTTTTGGCGTAGGGGGAGCCCTGGCGGGTGGCGAGGTCAGCCCCTAAGTCGAAGAGGGCGTTCTGGAGGTACTCGAGGTCGCCCTGGAGGTCGGCGTGTTGGGCCGGGAGGAGGCTACGGGCCAGCCCCAGGGCGCTGTTGGCCTCGTCCACGGTGCCGTAAGCCTCCACCCGGGGGTGATCCTTGGGAACCCGCTCGGCGCCGTAGAGGCCGGTCTCGCCCTGGTCGCCGGTTTTGGTGTAGATCTTCATGCTTCCACTCTAACCACCGCTTGGGTCGGCAACCGTAAGCGAACTCGCCTCGCTCATCGCAACAACGCGGCCCTGGATCGGAGGGGAGGCGCGGTCTACCTGAGCTTCTGCTCGATCAGCCGGGCGACCTGCTCACGGGGGAACCCCGACTGCGCCCAGGCCCCGCTGGCCGAGTAGGGCAGGAGCTGAATGTCGATGTTCGGGACGTTTCCATTGGCCACCCGGACCGGGTTGGGGTAGGCCCCCAGGGGTTCGCTGTCGTACTCCCCGTTGCCGTTGATGTCCTGGAAGGCCGCGGCCAGGTAGGTCCCGGGCTCGAGGCCGCCGATGGAGTAGGGGGTGCGCTCTTGGGTTTGCAAGACCACGTTGAGCTTGGAGCGGCTGAAATCTATGGCCAAATCGCCCCCCGCGTCCAGGCAGCTCCGGGTGGTGCAGAAGAAGGCCACCACGTACGTCGTCACCGGGCGGGTGGATGGCGGGGGCGGGGGCGCGGGCGTGGAACCACTGGTCAGGGCTTTGGCCGCGTCCACCAAGCCCGCCCCGCAATCGCTCCCCGAGGGGCGGTTGCACTGCGAGGCCGTCAGAGGGGTCGCGCTAGTCCTGAGTTTTTGTAGAGCTTGGTCAAAGGTGAGGCTGGGGGCCTGCGCCTTCATCAGGGAGACGATGCCCGCCACGTGCGGCGCGGCCATCGAGGTGCCCTGGTAGAAGGCGTAAACCCATTTTTGGTTGGCATCATCCCTCAAGGTGCTGAGCACCCCCGCCGGGTAAGATCGTCCGTTGAAGGTGAAGGTCTGGTTGAGGTCACCGCCCGCGGCCATCACGTCGATGCGCGGGCCATAGTTGGAGTAGGGGGCGCGCTTCCCGTCGGGGCCGACCGCGCCCACCGTGATGACCTTCTGGCAGCTCGCGGGGGTGAAGCCGGAGGCGTCCGTGTTGCTGTTTCCCGCCGCCACCACCACGATGGCGCCCTGCGAGGTGGCGAAGTTGATGGCCTCCTGCCAGGCCGGATCACAGCTCCCCTGCCCCCCCAGGCTCAGGTTGATGACATCGGCCCGGTTGGGGTTGGCGGGAACCCCGCTCACCGAACCGCCCGCCGCCCACCTGATGGCCTCCACGATGTCGGCGGTAGTGCCGCCCCCCCTGCCCAAGACCCGGATCGGCACGATCTTGGCGGCCCAGTTCACCCCGGCTACCCCTTGGTTGTTGTCGGTGGCCGCGCCCACCGTACCGGCCACGTGGGTGCCGTGGTAGGAATTCGGCTCGCCGGCCTGCTCGGCATCCCCCTCGTCGGTGGGGTCGGAGTCGCGGCCATCCCCATCGCCCGCGACGGCGGGATCGGAGATGAAGTCGTAGCCGCCCGTTACCCTTCCGGCCAGATCGGGGTGGGGCAGGATCCCGGTGTCGATCACCGCGACCTTGGTGCTGGCCGAACCGGTGGTGGTGTCCCAGGCCGCCGGGAGGTTCATCAGCGGGTAGTGCCACTGGGCGCCGTAGTAGGGATCGTTGGGCGTCTTGAGGGCGCGCCAGATGCGGTTCGGCACCGCGTATTCCACGTCGGCGCGGGCGGCGAGGCGCTCTACCAGGGCCAGGGTTCCGGCTGTATCTAACCCCGAGGCCCGGTACAGCTGGGTGCGCTCGAGCGCCAGCGGCCGCACCAGGCTCAGGGTCTGGCCGTTCACCCTGAGGCTCGAGGCCGACTGCAAGCTCACCGTGGGTTTGAACTTGACGATGACCTCGCCGGGAACGATCTCCTCACCGCGGTGGGCATTGAGGTCGTTGCGCAAGGCAGGGTTGATACCGAGGCCGGCAGCCCCGTTCTGGATGGCCCCCGGGGCGATCACCACCCCCGAGATCGAGCCCGACCCGGCAGGATTGCTCGACGGACAAGCCGTCAACACCAACGCTAGAAGGGGAAACCCCAAAAGAGATCTACGCATGCTTCTAACCCCCTGCCCAGCAAGTTGCCCTGGCCCCAGTGTATTCCATCGAGCCCCTCTTCTGCCGGCGAAAGAAAGTCGAGCGTTGCCCGCCAGGGGTTGTATATTAGGCGCGAATATGGCTCAGGTTACTGCTTCTGGGCTGCGCAGGGCCCAGGGAAGTCGTCGAAGAAGTGTTGCCGGTTGGTGGTTTTTGGCCCCCGCGTTGCTCTTTATAATGGCCTTCACCGTCTACCCAGCCCTGAGCGCCTTCTGGCTCTCGCTGCACAGCGAAGCCCCGTTCTCAGGGAACTCGGTGTGGGTGGGGCTACAAAACTACCAAGACCTGCTGCACGACCGTGAGTTTCATAGCAGCCTGCTCACCACCTTGCTCTTCACCCTGATGACCGTGCCGCTCTCGATCGGCGGAGGGTTGCTGGCGGCGGTGCTCTTGCACCGCACCCTGCCGGGGATCCGCATCTACCGGGTGCTGCTGTTCCTCCCGGTGGCGGTGCCGACCGCTACCGCGGCCATCGCCTGGCGCTGGCTGTACCACCCGGTGGTGGGGTATATCAACTACGCCCTCAGCCTGTTCCACCTGCCCCCGGTCTCCTGGCTGCAAGACCCCAGCGTAGCCCTGGCTGCGGTAGCCCTGGCGGTAGCTTGGCAGCAGCTTGGGCTGAATGCCATCCTGCTGCTGGCCGCCTTGCAGGGCATCCCCGAGGACCTGATCGAGGCCGCGCGGCTAGACGGGGCTACCCCCCTGAATATCTTCGCCCGCATCACCCTGCCCTTGCTCTCTCCCACCTTGTTTTTCGCCTCGATCGTGGGGGTGATCCACGCCATGACCACCTTCGGCCCCATTGACCTGCTGACCCGGGGCGGCCCGGCAAGCGCTACCCAAGTGGCCGTATACCGCATCTACACCGAAGGGTTTATCAACTTCCGCTTCGGCTACGCCACCGCCCAAGCGGTGCTGCTCTTTATCGTGATCCTGGGCTTTACCCTGCTGCAAAACCGCCTCGAGCGAAGGGTGCATTACCAATGAACGCCAGCCAACCCCTCCCACAAACCCGCAAACGTCGCCCCTGGGGCGAGTGGATCCTCTCCTACGCCGGGCTCACCCTGCTCGCGCTGCTGGTGCTGATGCCGGTGCTGGTGCTGTTGTCGGCCTCGCTCAAGCCGCCGGGAGAGGTGTTCGAGTACCCACCCCGCCTGATTCCCCGGGAGTTCTCGCTCGAGAACTATCGGGGCGCCTTAGAAAAAGCCCCCCTGGCCCGCTACTTGTTCAACACTTTGCTGGTCGCCGTAGGGGTAACGCTGGGCCAACTGCTGACCTCGGCCCTGGCCGCCTTCGGCTTCGCCCGGCTTAACTT
Organism: Meiothermus sp. Pnk-1; assembly: GCF_003226535.1. Classification (NCBI taxonomy): domain Bacteria; kingdom Thermotogati; phylum Deinococcota; class Deinococci; order Thermales; family Thermaceae; genus Meiothermus; species Meiothermus sp. Pnk-1. The sequence goes on from NZ_QKOB01000001.1 coordinate 98,734, forward strand.
CCCGGCCAAGCGGGCCCTGTTTTTGGGGGTGCTGGCCACCTACATGGTGCCCTGGGAGCTCACCTTGATTCCCAACTACCTGACCATATCCCACCTGCGGCTGCTGGATAGCTACTGGGGGTTGGTGCTGCCCTTTTTGGCCGGAGCTTTCGGCATCTTCCTGTTACGGCAGAACTTTTTGCAAATCCCCGAGGAGTACTTCGACGCCGCCAAGATAGATGGGGCTACCCCCTTGCAGCAGCTGCGCTTCGTGGCCGCACCGCTGGCCCGGCCCGCTCTGGCTTCGCTGGCCCTGCTGACCTTCCTCAACACCTGGAACCAGTACCTCTGGCCGCTGGTCGTGACCAGCTCCCCCACCTGGCGCACGGCCCAGATTGGGCTGCGCTTTTTCCTGGTGGACCAGGAGGGCTCCAACTACGGGTTCGTGGCCGCCGGGGCCATCCTGGTGCTGGCCCCTACGCTGATCGCTTTCATCGTGCTCGAGCGGGCTTTTGTGCGCGGCATCTCGGTGGGTGGGGTCAAGGGCTGATCGGTCCCTGACAACTCCCCAGCAAAGTCGGTAAGGTATTAGGCGAGGGACACCTCACCAAGGAGGCTTTAATGAAAGGTCAACGATGGAGAAGCGTCGGCATCGGCCTTGTAGCGATGAGCTTAGGACTGGCGGCGGCCCAGGCCCCGGTCAAGGTGAGCTTTTGGCATTCTATGGGCGGGGTCAACGGCGAGGCGGTGGACCGCATGGTCAAGGCATATAACGCCTCGCAAAACGCCTGTACGGTGGAAGCCACCTACGTGGGTTCCTACGACGACGGCCTGACCAAGCTGCAAGCCGCCCTTAGGGGAAAGAACCCCCCGCACATTCAGCAGATTTACGACATAGGCCTACAGGCCATGGCCGAATCCGGGCAGATTATCCCCGCTTCGGACTTGGCTCGCCAGGACAGGTACGACCTCTCGGGGATCCTCTTCCCGCTGGCCCGCTACTATAACCTCGACGGCAAGTATTACGGCATCCCCTTCAATGCCTCCACGGCGGAGCTTTACTATAACGTGGACGCGCTCAAGGCCGCCGGGTTTACCCGTCCGCCCAAGACCTTCGAGGAGTTCGTGGACTACGCCCGCAAGCTGACCAAGAAAGACGCCAATGGCAACGTGATCCAGTACGGGGCTACCATCCGGGTATATGGCTGGTTTATCGAGCAGCTGATCTACAACCAGGGCGGCTACGTGGTCAACAACGACAACGGGCGCACCAAGCGGGCTACCGCGGTGACCTACAACGGCCCCGAGGGGGTGCGGGCGGTGAAGTGGATCGTGGACATGACCCGCGAGGGCCTGATGCCCAACGTGGGGCGCGACGGCGCCGCTCAGCGCCAAGCCTTCACCTCGGGCAAGGCCGCGATGTTCGTGGAGTCCACCGCCACTCTGGGGGCGGTACAGCGCGAGGTGGGCGGGCGCTTCCAGTTCAAGACCGCGCCGCTACCCCGCCCGGCGGGCACCAAAGGCGGCACCGCCATCGGCGGGGCGGCCCTGTACGTCTTCAAAGGCCACCCCGACAACGAGACCAGGTGCGCCTGGGACTTCATCAAGTACGCCATCTCCCCCAAAGTGCAATTCGAGTGGCACAAGGCCACCGGCTATTACCCGGTCTCGAGGGCGGCCCTCGAGCTTCCCGAGACCAAGGCCTACTGGAAGGAAAACCCCAACGCTAAAACGCCGGTGGACATCATTCTCTCCAGCCCGCCTACCAAGTCCAGCCAGGGCGCGGTGGCGGGGGTGATGCCGCAGATCCGCCAGCACATCGAAGAGGCGATGGAACTGGCCATCGCGGGCAAGGCCAGCGTGGAAGAAGCGCTAAACCAGGCGGCGCAGAAGTCCAACGAGGCCATCGCCCGCTACAACGCCGCCGTACGCTAAGCTAGCCATCCCCGTAGGCCGCCCGCCGGGCGGCCTACTCGCTTGTATCATCGGAGCTATGGACCAAGGGCTTGTGCTCACCTATTCGTGGGTTCGGCGCACCCGGGCCCAAGTGCTGGACTTTTGCCAAGGGTTACCGCTCGAGGTCTATACCCGTGAGCACCCCGACTTCGGCTTCGGTAGCCTCCGCAACCTACACGCCCACGTGGCAGAGTGCTATTTGTGGTGGGTGGGGAATGTGGGGCTCGGCAATGCAAGCCTATCCGTACAAGGCCAGGATATCCCCGATGTCCCGGCGATGCGAAGGCTATTTGACCAGGTAGACGCGACCGTGGAGGAGGCTTTCCAAAAGTTCACCCGTCTGGATGAGGTCTACGAGTGGACTCACCCAATCCGGGGCTGGCGCATGCCTGTCTCCCAGCGCTGGCTGCTGATGCACCCCATTACCCACGAGTTCCACCACAAGGGCCAGATGATGACCCTGGCGCGCATCTGGGGGTATAAAATGCCCCCAGAAACCGATACCGACCTCGTTCCGCCCACCCTTTGAGCCCGCGTGTTACTATGAGAGGCTTGTGGAGCAGGTGTCGCTATGTACAAAGTCGTGATCGTGGGTCGCCCCAACGTGGGCAAGTCCAGCCTCTTCAACCGCTTGTTGGGTAAGCGGAACGCCGCCGTGGTGGCCGACCAGCCCGGGGTAACCCGCGACCTCAAGGAGGCTACCGTGGAAAGCGAGCGGGGCCGCTTCAAGCTGGTGGACACCGGGGGGCTGTGGTCAGGCGACGTGTGGGAGCAGAAGATCAAAGAAAAGGTGGAGGCCGCGCTCGAGGATGCCGACCTGGTGCTCTTCACCGTGGACGGTCGGGCCGATATCAGCCCGGCGGATCTGGAGGTGGCGGATTTTCTGCGGCGCAAACATCCCAATGTGCTGCTGGTGGCCACCAAGGTAGATGACCCCAAGCACGAGCACTACCTGGGAGACCTCTGGGCCTTAGGCTTTGGCGAACCGATAGCGACTTCCAGCAGCCACGCCCGGGGGTTAGAGGAGCTCGAGGACAAAATCTGGAGCAAACTGCCCGTGCGCCAAGAGGGGGAATCTGAGCCCGAGGTAGTACCCATCAAGATCGCTATCGTAGGCCGCCCCAATGCGGGAAAGTCGAGCCTGCTGAACGCCATCTTGGGCGAGGAGCGGGTCATCGTCTCGGAGGAGCCCGGAACCACCCGTGACTCGATCGACGTGGAGTTTGATTACGGCGGTACGCTTTTCCAGTTGGTGGACACCGCCGGGATTCGCAAGCGCCCCGAGACGTTGGTGGAGGAACTGGCCATCGCCCGCGCGCACAAGAGCATCGAGGAGGCCGATATCGTATTCTTGGTGATCGATCCGGCCAACTTCGGCGACCGCGAACTCAAGCTCGCCAACGAGGCCCTCGAGGCGGGGAAACCGGTGATTCTCACCGTTACCAAGTGGGACCTGGTGAAAAAAGACGACCAGCCCAAGGTGCGCCGGGAGATCGGCGAGCGGCTGGCCCACCTAGGACACCTACCGCGGGTCTATGTTTCCTCGGTAACGGGGCTCAACCTGCACAAGCTCTTCACCGAGGCCACCCGGCTATACGCCCTGGCCCGCCAGCGCTTCGAAACCGCCGACCTCAACCGCTACCTCTCGGCCTGGACGGCCAAGGTGGCCCTGCCCAACTTCAAGGGCAAGCCGCTCAAGATCTTCTTCGTCACCCAGCCGGAAATCGCCCCTCCAACCTTCGTGTTCTTTGTCAACTATCCCGAGTTTGTGACGAGGGCCTTCGAAGGATACCTCAGAAACCGCATCGGGGAGGATCTGGGGTTGGCGGAAGTGCCCTTCCGGTTGGTCTTTAGGGGGCGACGGGGAGGGGAGAAGGAGGCCTGACCACCTGGGTTATTCCAGCCCCAGGGGTGCTGCTCCGTTTTGCGGCGAGAGCAGCAGCTCTAGCCCCTCCACCGCTCCCATCCGTAGGCTGCAATCGGCCAGCCCTGAGAGCGGGGTTGTGCTCGGGTTGATCTCGATCAAGTAGGCCCCGGCCCAGCTCGCCACTCGACCCAGGCTAGCCGCAGGTTCGACTTCTGCGCTGGTTCCCACCACCAAGGCCACCTCCGCCCTGGCGAAAGCGCGCTCGGCCCGCTCGAAGGATCCCGGGGGCAGCGGCTCGCCGAACCAGACCACGTCCGGGCGGCCCCGCCCGCCGCAGTTGGGGCAGACCGGCGGGGGGATGAACAAGCTGGGATCGGGGAGGGGGAAACGAGCCCCGCATTCCTCACAGCGGGCCCGCCCGATCGAGCCGTGGAGTTCGACCAGGTGGGTAGAACCGGCCCGGGCGTGGAGCCCGTCCACGTTTTGGGTGACCAGGAGAAACCCGCTTCCTTCGCGCAGCGTGGAGGTGAGCCGATCGCCCACCCGGGGAAAAGGGGTGGTGAGCTGGCGTTCTAGCTCGGCCAAGAGCCGGTGGGCCCGGTTGGGCTGGGCCTGCATCGCGTTGGCGTAGCGCCAGGCATACCACTCCCACACCTTAAGGGGGTCGCGGCGGTAGGCTTCGGGGGTGGCGTAGTCTTCTGGGCGAAAACCCTTCCATAGCCCCGCTGCGTCGCGGAAGGTGGGGATGCCCGAGGGGGCGGAAATCCCCGCCCCGGTAAGCACCGCGACACGCTTGGCTTCCTTGATCCGCCTGCGTGCTTCTCCCACATCCATAGCCCAAGTGTACGGGCCTCCGCGCCTCTCCGAAAGGTCGCGGCGGCGCTGTGCCCTTCTCGAGCGCTGACCCTTCAGTCAGTTTGTGTTTTAGGATAGGGGCATGTCAGAGGTCCTCCCCAAACGTTCGGAGTTGCCCAAAGAACAGCAATGGAGCATTGAAACCGTGTTCGCCGACGAGGCCGAGTGGAAGAGGGCCTTCCAGGAGGTCTTGGCTTCCCTGGACGCCCTCCGAGCCTTCGCGGGGCGGCTGGGGGAATCGGCCCAAACCCTTCTGCTGGCCCTACAGACCCGTGACCGGCTGAGCCTGGCGGCTCAGAAGGTGGGGCTTTACGCCTCGCTCAACCTCTCCACCGATGGGGCCAACCCCACTTATGCTGCCATGAACGCCCAGGCCAGCGGCCTGATCGCCCAGGTGAATGCCGCGGCGGCTTTTATCGTGCCCGAGATCCTGCGCATCGAACCTGCCAAGCTCGAGCAGTTCATGGCCCAAGAGCCGGGGCTGGCCGTATACCGGCACTACCTGGAGCGGCTCCAGCTACGTCGCGCGCACATCCGCAGCGCCGAGGTGGAGGAGGTTATGGCCCAGGTCGGCGACCCCTTGGCTAGCCTCAGCGCAGCTGCGGCCGCCGCCACCAACGCCGACATGGCCTTCCGCCCGGTGGAGTTCGACGGGATGCGCCTGCCGGTTTCGCACGCCACCATCGGCGGCCTGTTGGTGCACGAGAGCCCCTTGGTGCGCAAACTGGCCTGGGAGCACTACGCCGATGGCCATCTAGCCCTCAAGAACACCCTGGCCGCTACCCTCCAGGGCAGCATGAAGGCTTTTGTCTTCCAGGCCAGAGCCCGGAACTACCCCAGCTCGCTCGAGATGTCTTTGGCCCTCAACCACATTCCCAAGAAGGTCTACGACAACCTGCTGGAGACCTTCCGGGCTCACCTCCCCCTCTGGCACCGCTACTGGGCTATTCGCAAGAGGGCCAACGGCGGCGTCTTGCACACCTACGACGTACCCACCTACGACGCACCCGCTCCGTTGCGTAGCGGCCCCACCCTCTCTTTTGCAGAAGCCGCGGAGATGGTCATCCGGGGGATGGAGCCGCTGGGGCCAGAGTACGTGGAGCCGATGCGCAAAGGGCTTTTCGAGGAGCGCTGGGTGGACTGGGGGCTCAACCAAGGCAAGCGGGCGGGGGCCTACTCCTCGGGGCTCAAGGGCACCCACCCGTTCATCTTCATGAGCTTCCAGAACGACCTTTTCTCCATGAGCACGCTGGCCCACGAGCTGGGCCACTCGATGCACTCGTATTTCACCCGGCTCCACCAGCCGCACGTGTACTGCCGCTACTCCCTCTTCGTGGCGGAGGTCGCCAGCAACTTCAACCAGGCCCTGACCCGCGCCCGGCTGCTCGAGGAAGCCCCCAACGACGACTTCAAGATCGCGGTACTCGAGGAGGCTTTTGCCAACTTCCACCGCTACCTCTTCGTGATGCCCACCCTGGCCCGTTTTGAGCTGGAGTGCTACCAGAAGCTCGAACGCGGCGAGGCCCTGAATGCGGCCTTCCTTACCGGCCGCATGGCCGAGCTCTTCGCCGAGGGCTACGGGGGGGAGGTCGAGATAGACCCCGAGCGGCTGGGCTCGAGCTGGATGAACTTCTCCCACCTCTATTCCCCCTACTACGTCTACCAGTACGCCACCGGCATCTCGGCGGCCAACGCCCTGGCCCAAGACGTGTTGCGCGAGGGTGAGCCCGCTGCTCGGCGCTACCTCGAGTTCCTCAAGGCGGGGGACTCGGTCTTCCCCCTGGACGCCCTTAGAATCGCCGGGATCGACATGGAAAGCCCTGAGCCAATCCGGCGCGCGTTTGGGGTGCTGGAGCGCCTGATCGACGAGCTCGAGCGGCTGGTTTCCTCGCGGTGAGCCTTCTTGGCCCCCGGGACGATCGATTTACCTGCGCGGGACCTGGTGAAACACATCCAGGAACAGCCCAAGCCGCTCGCCCCAGACCTCCTGCTCGCGCATGGCCTGCTCGAAGGCGAGGGGCTCCATCACCAGCTGGGGCAGCCGTAACCAGCCCAGGTAGTAGCGCCCCGCCAAGCCCGGCTCAGGTAGCCTCGAGCGCTCTTCCTGGGTGAGCAAGCCCTCGAAATCTTGAGGAGAACTCAAGGCGGGGATACGCAAGGGGGCGAAGCGGCGCAGAAAGGCTTTCATCGTGGTGGGGTTGGACCAGAAGCCGTAGTTGAGCTCCTCGGTCAACTGCTCGATCTGCGCCAGGAGATAGGGGTCACCCTGCCGCGCTACCAGCCTGCGCACCAGCTCACTCCGCCGTAGCCGCAAGCGGGCATACTCGCTCAAGGGCAAAGGCCGCCCGGTGGGCTGGCCCAAGGCTGCCCTCAGGCGGTGGGCGACGACGTAATCCTGGTACTCCCGGTAAGGGTCCATGGGTCTATTGTCGCCGGATGGCGCACTAAAATAGCGGCATGGACACCAAAGGCTGGGTGCTGCGGGCGGTGGAGAGGCTGCGCTTCGCCAGCGAAAAGGACATTCAGCGCTGGCTGGACGAAGAGGGCGAACCCCTCGCGCGCGAGGAGTTGAGAAAAGCGCTCGAGGCCCTCCTGCGCGAACAAAAGCTGGAGCGCAAAGGCGACCTCTACCGCCTCAAGAATAAGGAGGGCGGCAAAGAGGCCTTTTCCAAGTTGTTCAACGATTAATACGCCAGGAGGGGACGATCCTCCGTATTTAGCGTTTTGCCCATGACCTAGCGCATAGCTGTCGCACGATGCTCCCGATCCAATAGGAGGGTTTTTACTTGACATTGCCCTGACCGACATCGGCTTGGCCTCCGGTAAGCTGAAGTCATGCGCATTCTGGTACTGTGCACCCATAACTCAGCCCGCAGCCAGATGGCCGAGGGCTGGCTGCGCCATCATGCCCAGCAGGCCGGCTTAGACGCCGAGATCTTTTCTGCGGGAACCGAGGCCACCCAGGTCAAGCCCGAGGCTATCCAGGTGATGGGCGAGGTGGGGATTGACCTTTCGGGTCATACCTCCAAGACCCTCTACGACCTTCCCGACCCCTGGAATTTCGACCTGGTGCTCACCGTCTGTGATAGCGCCGCCGAGAATTGCCCGGTCTATCCGGCCAAGACCCACCGCCTGCACGTCTCCTTCCCTGATCCCTCCAGCCAGGACCTAAAGCAGTGGCGCCGGGTACGGGACGGTCTGGGGCGGATGAGTAAGCATCTGGTTTCCGAACTGAGCTCGGGGCGTATCCCGACCGAAGCTGGCTTGATCGAAGCGGCAGGCTCGAGGTTTTGCTGACCCCTATCCCCCAGGTCGGAGCCCTCACAACCCTCTGGGGGGGCTCTGCCATACTTAACCCCATGCGCTCCCTCGCCCCAGCCCTTCTCCTGAGCCTGGCCCTGGCCGCCCAGCCCGATAGCTTCCGGCTCGAGGGCATCCGCCACGAATACCAGCGGTTCAACAACTGCGGCCCGGCGACGCTCGGCATGGCGATGAGCTTTTGGGGTAGCCGCCTGACCCAGTACCAGATCGCCCCGGTGCTCAAGCCCAACCGAGCCGACAAAAATGTGGGCCCCGAGGAGCTGGCGGCCTATGCCCGTAGCCAGGGCTACCGGGTTCATTACGGGGTGGCCGGAGACTTGGAGCTGCTCAAGCAGCTCCTGGCCGCCGGGTTCCCGGTGATCGCCGAGAGCGGGTTTGTGGTGCCGGAGCACGGCTGGATGGGGCACTACCGCCTGCTGGTAGGCTACGACGACAGAAGCCAACGCTTCTTCGCTTTCGACTCCTACTATGGCCCCAAGGTCACGCTGGGATACAGCGATTTCGACGCGGTGTGGAGCCACTTCAACCGCACCTACTTGGTGGTGTATCCCCCTAAGGAGGCCGGGGAAGTCGAACGGGTCTTAGGCCCGCATGCCCGTCCCGAATGGGCGTGGAAGCGGGCGCTCGAGGTGGCCTTATCCCAAACCAAAGCCGAGCCCGCAAACGTCCACGCTTGGTTCAACCTGGGCAGCGCGCTGCTCGAGCAAGGCAACGTCGAAGGAGCCGCCGAGGCTTTCGACAAGGCCCGCGCCCTGGGCTGGCCCTGGCGGATGCTGTGGTACCAGTTCGGGCCCTTCGAAGCCTACTACCGGGCCGGGCGCTACACCGAGGTGGTGCGGCTGGCCAGCGCGAACCTGGCCAAGGCCCCGGACCTCGAGGAGTCCCTCTACTGGCGGGGCCGAGCGCAAGCCGCCTTGGGCAACTTGCGTTTGGCCAAAACCGATCTGCAAGCTGCCCTCAGGCTCCGCCCTAGCTACGGCGAAGCCGCCCAAGTCCTGAAAAGCCTGGGGGTGCAGGGCTCGAGGTAGGTTGGGCCTCAGCCCAACGCCAAAAACACCACCCCCAGCACCATCCCGCTCGCCGCCCACAGCCTCCGCCGCACCTCCCCTTCGGCCAGGAAGCGGGCCCCCAGCACCGCGCCGATCAGGATGCTCACCTCGCGGGCCGGGGCTACGTAGCTGACCGGGGTGAACTTCAGGGCGGTGAGCACCAGGATGTAGGACAGTGGGGAGAGAATAGCGATCCCGATGGCCTCGAGCCGGTTCTTCCGCCACTCCTCCCGCACCTCGCCCCAGCGCTGAACGGCCAGCGGCGAGAGCAGGAGGGTGCGGCCCAGGTCGTTGCCCCAATTGAGCAAAATCGGCGGCAGGAGCAGCGCGCTCACGGCGTGCTTGTCCCACAGCGTATAGGCCGCGATGAGGCCGCCGGTAAGCAGCCCGTAGCGCACCGCCCAACGGGGCTTCTCGCTCGAACCCGAAAAAGCCCGGCCACCCCCCGCCATCACGAACACCCCGACCACCACCGCCAGCGCCCCCAGCAGGGCCAAAGGGGTGGGCCGTTCGGCGAAAAAAGCCATGGCCGCGATGGTCGAGAGCAGCGGCCCGGTGCCTCGGGCGAGGGGGTATACCAAGGACAGATCCCCGACCTGGTAGCCTTTTTGCAGGGTCAAAAAATAGGCCAGGTGCAAGAGGACACTTCCCCCCATGAACCCTATCTGCCCGGGGCCGAGGTGGGGTTGTTGCCACACCATAAAGCCGACGGCGAGGGGAGCCCAGAAAAGGGCGGAGAGGGCACAGAAGAGCCAGACGAACACAGCCCCGCCTCCCGAACGCTTGGCGAGGAGGTTCCAACCGGCGTGCAACCCCGCCGAGACCAGGATCAGCGCGAGGGCCAGGGCGGTCATGCCGGGATTATACCGCCGGGCCTTGCAGCGATTGGCCTTTGGCGTATAGCGTTTGGCCTATGTTCGACTCCCACCTGCACACCCCTCTTTGCCAGCACGCGGTCGGTACGCCCGCCGAGTACGTGGCAGCAGCGCGGAAAGCGGGCTTGCGAGGCATCGTGATCACCGACCACAGCCCCATGCCTCCTTGGTTCGATGCGGCATTCCGCATGCGCCTCGAGCAGTTGCCCATCTATCACGCCATGCTCGAGCAGGCCCGCGAGCAGGCGGGAGACTTCTACGTGGGGATCGGGCTCGAGGCCGACTATCATCCGGGCACCGAGGGCTTCGTGCGGCGGATGGTGGCGGGCTACCCCTACGACTACGTCATCGGCTCCGTGCACTACATCGGAGCCTGGCCCTTCGACAACCCGGCCTTCGCCGCCGAGTTCGACGAGCGCGAGTTGCGCGAGGTCTATCGCGAGTACTTCAGGCTGGTGGCCCAGGCCGCCCGTTCGGGGCTCTACCACAGCATCGGGCACCTCGACTTGCCCAAGAAGTTCGGGCATATCCCCGCCGAGGGCTACCTCGACTTGGCCGAGGAGGCTTTGCAGGTGATCGCAGGGGAGGGTCTGACGTTGGACGTGAACACGGCGGGCTGGCGCAAGAGGGTCGGGGAGCTTTATCCCAGCCCGGCCCTCCTCGAGCGGGCCCGGGAGCTGGGCATCCCCGTGGTGCTCGGTTCCGATGCCCATGCCCCTGGGGAGGTCGCTCACCGCTTCGCCGAGGCGGTGTCCGTGCTCAAACAGGCCGGTTACGCCCAGGCGCTGGTGTTTCGCTCGGGAAGGCCACAGCCGTACGGGCTGGGGTAGTATACGCACCAGAGGCCCAAAAACCGCGTTTTGCCTTTACGCTATAGCCATGAACCGCAAAGAGCTGGCCGGGATGCTCGAGTACGCCGCCGACTTGATGGAAGTCCTGGGTGAGGGTGAATTCCGGGCTCAGGCCTATCGCCGAGCCGCCCGCAACATCGAGCGGCTCGAGGCCGACCTCGAGGCCCTGGCCGCCCAAGGCTTCAAGGGGGTCCCCGGCGTGGGTCCGACGCTGGCTCCCCTGCTCACCGAGATCGTGCAGAGTGGAGAGTTCGCCTACATGGCCGAACTCGAGGCCCAGGTACCGCCGGGCGTGCTGGAGTTCTTCCGGGTGCAGGGGCTGGGTCCCAAGCGCATCCGGGCGCTGTGGGAGCATGGGGTGGACTCGCTCGAGGAGCTCATCCGCCACGGCGAGGCCGGACGGCTGCGGGAGATCCCCGGCTTCGGGGCTAAAACCGAGGCCAACCTGGTCCAGGCGGCGCGCTTTGCCATCGAGGGCCTGCGCCGCGTCTTGTGGGGCGAGGCGGCCGCAGCCGCCGAGCTGCTGCTGGCCGACTTCGCCGGTGCGGGCATCCAGGCCGAGGTGGCCGGGAGCTTCCGGCGGGGCCTCGAGACCATCGGCAACCTCGACTTCGTGGCCCTGGCCCGGCCCGAAGCCGTGCAGAATGCCCTCGGGCGCCATATTGAGCGCGTTGAGGGCTCGGTGCTGCACGGTCATCTGGGGGGCCTGCCCCTCAAAGTTTTCTGCGCCGCACAGCACGACTACGGCACCGTGCTTTTGCAGGCTACGGGCTCGAGGGCCTTCGTCGAGTCGCTGGGAGAGCTTCCGGCGGGCCAAAGCGAAGCCGAGGTCTTCGAGCGGCTGGGTCGCAGGCCGCTTTCCCCTTACTGGCGCGAGCCGGAGCACCTGGGCCTGGAGGAACCCGGTCAACCTTTGCGGCGCGAGGACTTGCGGGGCCTGATCCACTGTCACTCCACCTACTCCGATGGCACCGCCAGCCTGCGGGCCATGGCCGAGGCCGCCATCGCCGAGGGCTATGCTTACATGGTCATCTCCGACCACTCCCAATCGGCCTCCTACGCGGGGGGCTTGGAGCCGCAGCGCGTGAAGGCGCAGTGGGCCGAGATCGAAAAACTCAACGCCGAGCTGGCCCCCTTCCGCATCCTCAAGGGCATCGAGTCCGATATCCTCCCCGATGGCTCGCTGGATTACCCCGAAGAGATGCTGGCCGGCTTCGACGTGGTGATCGGCAGCCTGCACTCGGGGCTCAACCTACCCAAAGAAGAGCAAACCCAGCGCTTGCTGAGGGCGCTGGACAACCCCTACCTAAAGATTCTCGGGCACCCCACCGGGCGGCTGCTGTTGCGGCGCAGGGGGGCCGAGGCCGACTGGGAGCGGGTGCTCGAGCGCGCCGCCGAGCGCGGGGTGATCGTCGAGATCAACTGCAACTACTACCGCTGTGACCTCGACTGGCGGCTGGTGCTGAAGTGGCGCGACCGGCTGCGCTTTTCCCTGGGGACCGACGCCCATAGCGTGGAGGGTCTACCCACCATCGCCTATGGCTTGGTCCTCGCGGCCAAGGCCGGTCTGAGTGGAAAACAGCTGGTCAATGCTTGGGCGCCTGAGCGCTGGTGTCCAGCGAAAACGACCTAAGCAGCCCGACAAGATTTACGCACTGCTAGGAGAGCGTAGTTCACTGCGCTTGGCGTTTCACGCCGCAGCCCAATGCTCTGAAAGTCGCACTAAATCCCAATCCCCCTAATAGGGGGTGGTTCACAATACATCCACCCAGCTAGACTAAAACCATGAAACGGTCTCGAGGGTTGACCCTTATCGAGCTCTTGCTAGTTGCTGCGCTAATCGGAATAGTGCTTGGGATTACAGTGGTCTCGGGCCGCAGAATACTCGGCAACCAGCAGGCTAGCGCGAGCCTCAACTCCATACGGCAGATCGTTTGGCAAGGGGCTACCGCCGCAGCTAGCCGTGGCCAACGCCTCGATCTGGTGCTCAACGGTCAGCGTCTCCAGGTGCAGACTCAGGAATCCACCCCCAAGGTGATCCGTTTTGTGGATCTAACCAGCAGCCTGAGCGGACAACTTCCCAGCGGAACCTGGTTTAGTTTCACACCCCCTGGCAAGGTTATCTTTCCTTCCAGCTTCAGCCAACCCATCAACGTCACGGTCAACGGGCGTTCTTACGCCCTTAGGTTTTCGCTCATTGGAGAAGTGGATGTGCAGCAGGTGGGGTCGCGATGAACAGGCGGGGATTGACGCTCATCGAGGTTATAGTGGCTCTGGCCATTCTGAGTGTGGCCTTATCGGCTTTTACCCTTCTAATCCTTGGGAGTGTACGCCAAAACGTCGAATCGGGAGGGCGCACCCAGGCGGCTCAGTTGCTGAATTATCTCGGGCGACGCCTGGTAGGGGCCGACGACGCAGTAATGCCGGACAGCACGTCCACGTATAGAGAGTGGAACTATGGAACCCTCAGAACCAGCTTTCCTGAGTTGACCCGGGAGGGGCGCTTTGCTAACCCCGACCTGTATCGGGCAAGGATTGATAACGAAGGAACCCCTGCTTGGGCGGTGAGCGGCGGCCTGAACCTCGACAGCCTGCGGGCTTATCGCATTCAGGTGTGCTGGCGTGGCGCGCGGGGGGAGTCGTGCGTGGAAGCTCGAACCGTTGGGGCTGCTCCCGTGGCGGGCGGGGCAGCGGCACCTTTGCCTGGCATCAACTAGGAGAAAGGCATGCGCAAAGCTAGAGGCTTTACCCTAATCGAAGTCCTGATCGCGCTGGCCGTACTGATCACGGTGATGACGATTGCCTACAACGGCCTGATTCAGTCGTTGCGAACGCAGAGCGATCAGGAGGCTGTGACTAACTCTCAGGCAAAGCTGCGAAGGGTGATGGAGGTAATTACGCAGGACCTGCGCAGTGCGATCTTCGGTGGAATCATCAATCAGCCTTACACACCTACCGCTCAGGCTGTTTCCATCGGCCTAATCGACGGCGGAGCCGGGTACCCGGTCGTCAACAAGCAGGACTACTATGCCGATATTCTATCCCCCGCCACGACAGCATCTGCATTGGGGATCAACCCTGGCGATCAGCTACTGATGGTCAACGGGGCCCAGTCCATCGTGCTGCCCGTCTCCGGCGTAGCCCAGAACGGGCAGCCCAGCCAGTGGAGGCTTTCCCACGCTACTTGCCGCAATCCGCTAGCCTTTGCCCCTACCGGCACGCTGGTTTTCCGGATTCGAGCCATGGGAATTCGCTACGATCCTAGCCAGAATACCCTCTACACCCGCGAGGGCAGCACGGAGCAGCCCATGGCCTTTGGCATCACCAATTTCCGCATCGACTATATCTACTCGAGCTCCGGTGGCACCCTGAGGACATGGAATTTTTCCAGCGGTGCTTTCCCGGGTATGACGTTTACCGATGCGGGCACGACCTACGCCCTCCAGCGCTTGCAGGTAGTGATGGAGGCTCGGGAGAACTCGCGAGGGCGTGCCATCACCAGAACGTACACCGGCCAGGTAGAACTCCTCAACAACGGTACCTACGCCATGGGGACGGTGGTCTCATGCTCATGAGAAAGTCGCACGGCATCGCTCTGGTCGTCGCTCTCGTTTCGATCTTGGTCATCGGTGGGGTTTTGGCCCTGATGTTCAGCCGAATGATCGATGAGATGCGCCACAGCCGCGACGACACCGCGGTCGTTCAGACCTTGATGTTAGCACGCGGTGGGGCCAACGTGGCTGGGGCTTTGCTTACGGGGCCCGTAAGGGATCGTTTGCGGCAGGTGGTGAACGCGACCTCGAGTACCACCAACCGCTGGAGCTATGGGGGGAATGGCAGTGGAACCCAACCCGACCCCGCTACCGTAGCGAGCGATTTGGCAGTTGTCGCTGGGCAGCTTCAAACCCAGGTTGACAGCTTGGTGTGCGATCTTAATCCAGCGCCCGCAGGATCCGGGGCTACTGTGCGGGTGCGGGTGTACTTCACTAATACGGCCTGTGCGGGCTCCACTACTTACCCCAGCGGTGTGGGGTTGCCTACAGGAGTTAAACTGCCATCTGGCCGATTCGTGGATGGTTCTCCGAGGGGTGGCACCGGGGACAACAACCTTCAGCAGTACTCTCTGCCTTTTGTGATGGTTGCCGAAGCTACCCAGGGAACCTATCGGCGTAACGTTGTACTGCAAGGAGAGTATCGTTTTCCTATTGGGCGTAGCAGCTTTGCCCGCTATGCGCTGTTTACCAACGTCCATGCTTCCCGTGGCGGTGAAGACATTTGGTTCACGGATCGTACCCTCTTCGATGGCCCAGTACACACCAACCAGTACTTCCGCTTCTACCGCAACCCCTGGTTCGGAGGCGAGGTAACCAGTGCCGGCTGCACGTCTCCGGGGGTGTCGAGTTGCAGTGGGAGCATAACTCCTGGGGCAAGCTTCATGTCTGCCGATGGCAGAAGCCAAAATTTTATCGCTGAAAGCTCAATGTCCCCCAACGCCTCTGCCCCGACCTATAGGGGGACCCAACCGGCATTTACCGATGGTGTGAGCTGGAGGTCGAGCTTCGTAAAGCTACCGGACAACGACAATCGCCAACGTGAGGCTGCCAATGACCGGGGGCTGCTCTTCGCAAGCAACCTCTATTCCCTTGACCTATACGCGACCGACAGCAATGGTAACCTCCTGACCCGCAACGCCTCGGGGCAGTGGCAGCCTGCGGCCACCTACCAGTACATCAAGGCTTGCACCAGCTCAAGCTCGAGCAGTTGTACAGAGTATCGTTACACGGACGGTCCCAGCAAGGTTTTGTACCGCAAGAGCGGAAGCAGTTGGGTGGTGGTGCAGAACAACTTCAACGGGGTCATCTATGTCGAAGGAAGCATTGACCGGTTGCGGGGGCCCAGCCGAGTGCCTGCGAATAGCTCTAATCCCGACAATGCTCCTCCCGCGCTAGCTCACTTCGCGGAGATCACCATAGCAGCCAGGAACGACATCCGTATCACGCGCGACCTCAAGTACGAGAATCCGCCGTGCAGCTCGAGCCCCACTCGCAACCCGGATGGAAGCGTAACCCGCGCTACCTGTGACAACTTGGATGTCAACAACATCCTTGGGATTTATGCTCAGGGTACCTCCTCTGACCCGGGCGACATCTTGATCGGTGGAGGGGATGCCTCCAGCGGATTACTCGCTCCTGCGAATATTGCGATTCAGGGAGTCCTCATGAGCTCTAGGGGCATTGTTGGGGTCGAGAATTACAATAGCATTTCACCTGCTGGTGACGTAAACCTACTGGGAGGGATTATCGAGTACTACTACGGAGCTTTTGGCACCTTCAATTCCTCGACCGGAACGTTCTCTACCGGCTACGGACGCAAGTTCACCTACGACCAGCGAATGCTCAATGGTAAGGCGCCGCCCTATTTCCCCACCACCGAACTCGACGAGGTGGGTACGCCTCGAGTCATCAGCTTCGGGCAACGCGAGCAGGTCTACTGATTCACCTGCGCGAAGAGAACGCCCCGGCTCAGGAGCCGGGGCGTTGTCGCCTTAGCGGTTGGCGATATGGATAGCCTGCTTGTGCAGGTGCTCGGCGGCTTCCATGATCCCCTCGGAAAGGGTGGGGTGGGCGTGTACGGTGAGGGCCACGTCGGTGACGGTGGCGCCCATCTCTAAGGCCAGCGCCGCCTCGCCGATCATGTCGGAGGCGTTGGGGCCCAGGATGTGCACGCCCAGGAGCAGGTCGGTCTCGGCGTCGCCGACCAGCTTGATCAGGCCGTCGGTGGCCTCTAGGGTCATGGCGCGGCCCGAGGCGGAGAGGGGGAACTTGCCCACCTTGACCTTGTAGCCGGCCTTGGCGGCCTCCTCCTCGGTCAGGCCCACGGCGGCCCACTCGGGGGAGGTGTAGACCACGTTGGGGATGTGGTAGTCCATCACCGCGTTGCCCCCGGCGGCATTCTCGGCGGCCACCAGGCCCTCCTTCATGGCCTTGTGGGCCAAGAGGGGCGGGCGGGTCACGTCGCCGATGGCGTAGATGCCGGGCACGCCCGTCTCCATCCGCTCGTTGGTGGGGATGAAGCCGCGTTCGTCCACCCTGACGCCGATGGCCTCGAGCCCCAGCCCCTTGCCGCGCGGGCGGCGGCCGGTGGCCACCAGGATTTTATCCACCACGATCTCTTCCTGCGCCCCGCTCTTCACGTCCTCCAGCGTCACGTGCAGGCCGTCCTTCTTGCGCTCGACATTCACGCCTTTGGTGTGGGTCTTGATGGCGATGCCCTGCTTGGTGAGCACCTTGGCGAGGAGGCCCGCGGTCTCGGGGTCGGCGGCGGGCAGGATCTGGCCCATGAACTCGATCACCGTGACCTCGGCGCCCATGCGCTTGTAGACCTGGGCAAACTCGAGGCCGATCGCCCCGCCCCCGATGCACAGCAGGCGCTTGGGGAAGTTGTCCTCCACCCGCAGCGCGCCCGTAGAGTCGATGATCTCCTTCTGATCTACCTCGAAGCCGGGCAGGGTGTTGGGCTCGCTTCCGGTGGCGATGATGAAGGTTTTGCCCTCGATGCGCTCCCCGCCGACTTCGATGGTCTTGGGACCGACGAACTTGGCGAAGCCGGTCTTGAGCTCGACCTTGTTGCCCTTGAAAAGCTGCGAGACCCCGCCGGTGAGCCGCTTGACGATGCCGTCGCGCCAGCTTCCCAGCTTCTTGAGGTCCATCCTGGCGTCTTTGACCTCGAGCCCGAAGCTCGCGCCGTGCTTGACGCCTTCGAATTCCTCGGCCGCGTGCAGCAGGGCCTTGGTGGGGATGCACCCCACGTTGAGGCAGACTCCGCCCACGTACTCCGCCTCCACCGCCAGTACCTTCTTGCCCAGTTGCGCCGCCCGGATCGCTGCGTGGTAGCCGCCGGGGCCGGTGCCGATGACGATGACATCGTAGATGGTTGACATAGCGCTCCTATTATGAGCTAAACGCCAGACGCAAAACGCAAGACGCGGGGCTAATCCTGCTTGAGCGTGCTGATGAGGGCGTTGATCTTGGCGTTCAGCCTGCCTGCATGATCGTTCAAGGCTTCGTAGGCCGACGCTTCCAAGAAACCAAGCCTAACGGCAATCTGTAGTCCTGCGAGGGCTTCGAGAAGAGAACCTCGAGCGTTGTGAAGAAAGCGGCAGAAGTCCTTATCCGTGCCGCGCCCGCGGCCTTCAGCGATGTTCAGCGCGATCGAGGTGGCTGCCCGGCAGATCTGGTCACTCAGCCTGTACTGTTCGGTTTTAGGGAAAGCGGCTGTGACCCTGTAAATTTCGGCTGTCATGTCCAGAGCGAGCTGGTAGACCTCGAGGTTCTCGAAGCCAAAGCGGTTGTTGAAGTTGCCCATGTGTCGCGTTTTGCGTCTAGCGTTTTGCGTTTTGCTTTAGATGGCCTCCAGCAAGAGCAGATCAGGCCTCTGCAGCAGCCGGATGACCTCCTTACAGAACATCGCCGCCTCGGCCCCGTCCACCAGGCGGTGGTCGAAGGAAAGGGAGAGGTACATCATGTGCCGCACCCGGATCTCGTCGTCGATCACCACCGGGCGCTTCTGGATGGAGTGCACGCCCAGGATGGCCGCGTCGGGCACGTTGATGATGGGGAAGCTGAAGAGCGCGCCGATGGAGCCGATGTTGGTGACGGAGAAGCTCGAGCCCACCATGTCCTCGGGGGAGAGCTTGCCGGCCCTGGCCCTCTCGGCCAGCTCGCCCACCTCGGCGGCGAGCTCGAGCACGCTCTTGCGGTCGACGTCCTTGATGACCGGCACCACCAGCCCGGCGTCGGTGGCGACGGCCATGCCGATGTTGTAGTACTTCTTGAGGACGATCTCCTGGCGGGCCTCGTCCAGCGAGGAGTTGAGGCTGGGGAACTTCTTGAGCGCGCGGGCGATGGCCTTGAAGATGAAGGGCAGGTAGGAGAGCTTGACGCCCTGGCGCTCGGCCTCGGCCTTCAGGCGCACGCGCAGCTCGACGAGCTCGGTCAGGTCGGCCTCGTCCACGCTCAGGGTGCGCACGGTGTAGAGGTGCGAGGCCACCATCTGGTTGGCGATGGCCCGGCGCAAGCCGCGCAGGGGGAGGCGCTCCTCGAGGGCCTCGTAGCCCTTGGGCGACCTGTACTGCACGGGAGCGGGGAATCCCGCAGGGGCCGGGGCCTGCGCAGGTGCTGGGGTGGCGGGCTGGGGCGCGATGGGCGCGGGGCTCTCGAGCCTCGACCCGGCATAGCTCTTCACGTCCTCCACCCGCACCCTTCCATTGGGGCCGGAGCCGGGGATCTGAGAGATGTCCAGGCCGAGGTCCCTGGCCAGTTTCCGGGCGGCAGGCACCGCGATCACCCGGCCATAGGGGTTGGTGGCGGCCCGCGGTGGCTCGGCTACGGCAACCCCGCGCGGAGTGGCCTGGGTGAAGGGATTTTTCACCTGTTCTTGCTTTTTGTCTGGCTTGAATAGCGAAAGCTCCTCCCCCGAGTCTTCCACCGCGTTGCCCGGCTCCACGATGCTGCGCTCCTCTTGCGCCTGAAGTGAGGGCGGAGGGGCGGGCTTGTGGTCACGGATGGCCCCGGTCACCTCACCGGGCTCGGCGATGAGGGCGATGGGGGCGTGAACCTTGACGATATCCCCCTCCTTCACCAGCTTTTGCACCAGCACCCCTGCATAGGGGCTGGGTAACTCCACCGTGACCTTGTCAGTCATGACCTCGACGAAGGGCTGATCCTTTTTGAGCTCGTCGCCTTCGTTGACGAGCCACTTTAGGATTTCGCCCTCGACCACCGATTCGGCTAGCTCAGGCAAGACGATCTCTTTGGGCATACCTCTCCTTTGGTCTTCGTCGCTTCTGGGGTTTCCACCGCGGGCGGAACGAGGGGTCCGCCCGCTGATTTTCCCACATCCAAGACCCTGGGCGAAGGGGCTGGGGGGTTCAGCGGTCAGTAGTCCAACGCCCTTTTGGCCGCGTTCAGGATGCGGGTTACGGTGGGCATATAGAGCTTATCCTGGGCGTAAGGATACGGGGTGTCGAAGCCGGTTACGCGCAAGGGGGGGGCTTCTAGCTGGTCGAGCAACTCTTCTGCGATGGTCGCTGCGACTTCGCTGGCGATGCTTGCGGTGCGCGGAGCTTCCGAGATGACTAGCACCCTTCCGGTTTTGGCTACGGAGTTGAGCACAGCCTCTTTGTCCCAGGGCATCACCGTACGCAGATCGATCACCTCCGCGCTGATACCTACAGAAGCCAGCTCCTCAGCGGCTTTTTGGGTCTCGATCATGCTCCCGCCGTAGGAGATCAAACTTATGTCGCTGCCCTCGCGGCGGACGGCAGCCTTGCCGATGGGGATCAGGTACTCCTCGCTCGGCACCTCTTCCTTGAGGGCTCGGTACAGCCGCTTGGGCTCCATGAAGATCACCGGGTCGTCGTCGCGGATAGCGCTTTTCAAGAGGCCTTTGGTGTCGTAGGGGGTAGAGACCACGATGGTCTTGAGCCCGCCGGTGTGGGCGAAATGGGCCTCGGGGCTTTGCGAGTGGTGGTGCCCACCCCTGACCCCGCCTCCGCTGGGCATACGCACTACCATGGGGGCGGTGAACTGCCCGCCCGAGCGGTAGCGCAACTTGGCAGCCTGTGAGACGAGCTGGTCGAAGCCGGGGAACACGTAGTCGGCGAACTGAATCTCGGCCACCGGGCGCATCCCATGGGCGGCCATCCCCACCGCGGCCCCGATGATGGCTGCCTCGGAGAGGGGGGTGTCCATCACCCGGTCGGGGCCGTACTTCTGTTGTAAGCCTTCGGTGGCGAGGAAGACCCCGCCGCGCTTGCCCACGTCTTCGCCCAGCACCATTACCCGCGCGTCGCGGGCCATCTCTTCGTCGAGGGCTGCGTTGATGGCCTGGATCATCGTCAAGGTCGGCACATCGTACCTCCGTCGTACGTCTCAGGTCCTGGTACGCAAAAGATTCGTTAGAGCCCTACCGAAGCTCTTCCTGGACGAGCGCGCGTTGCTCGATCAGGTTCCAGGTCGGTTCGGCAAATACGTCGTCGAACATGGCCAGCGCGGGAACCTCTCCCATAGCCTCGGCTTCCTCGAGCGCGCGGTCGATCCGGGCCTTGAGGTCGGCGCGGAGCCGCTCCTCCCACTCCAGGTTCCATAGGCCCTGCTTCTCCAACAAGCGCCGGAAGCGCTCGATAGGGTCACGCTTCTTGGCCGCTTCCACCTCCTCCTTGGGGCGGTAGCGGAGATCGTCGTCGGCGGAGGAGTGCGGGCCGTAGCGGTAGACCTCGAGCTCTACTAACGCCGGCCCGTGCCCGCTTCGGGCCCGCTCGATCACTTCCCGCATCACAAAGTAGCTGGCCAGCGCGTCCATCCCGTCCACGCGATAGCCGGGGATGCCAAAGGCATGGGCTTTGTCGGCGATGCTGTGGGCGGCGGTCTGGTGGGAGAGGTCTACGCTGATGGCGTAGCGGTTGTTGAGGCACGCAAATACCGCTGGAGCCCCCTGTACAGCGGCAAAGTTGAGGCCCGCGTACCAGTCGCCCTCAGAGGTCGCCCCATCGCCGAAGGTGCAGACCGAGACCTGGCCGGTCCCCTTGAGCTTCATGCTGACTGCGGCCCCCGCCGCCGGGGGGATGTGGCTGGCGATGGCCGAGCAGACCGTGAAGATGTTGAGCGCCCTCGAGCCCGGGTGGGAAGGCATCTGGCGGCCCTTAGCCGGGTCGGCGGCGTTGCCCAGCATCTGCCCGAAGATCTCTTTGAACGGCATCCCCATCGCCACCATCAGCCCCATGTCGCGGTAATAGGGGAACAGCCAGTCGTGGCCGCGCTGCATGGCGTGGGCGATGCCCACGTGGGCGGCTTCGTGCCCGGCGTGGGGGGCGATGAAGCTGGTTTTACCGGTGCGGATGAGGATGACGAACTTCTCATCCAGCAGTCGCGCCGCCAGCATGTCCCGGTAGAGCCCGCGCAGGAAGTCGGGGGGAAGCTCCAAGGGGAAGTCCGCCACCCAGTTGCCTTGCTCGTCCATCAGGGCGATGGGGGCTGCGGAGAAGGGCTTGAACGTCCATGCATCTTTAATCATGCAGTCCTCCGTGGCTCGAGCGGGGTATCCGCCTCGAGGGGATTGCCTGGCCCTGGGTAAGGGCCGATCGTTTGCCGAAGCTGGGTAAGCTTCTAGCAAAACCGGGGGAAGGGCAGCATGGGCCGCCCGATGGGGCTTGGGATAGCGTAGGCCCGGTTCATGCTGCGGCTGCCTCCTTAAGGGTCAATTATACCCTGCCGTCGAAGGGCCGTATACTTTGCCGACGTATACTGCGAGGCGAAGGGCTATGCGGATCCGGGTGGCCGCGGTAGGTAAACCCAAGCTGGCCTATGCCAGGGCTGGAGTGGAAGAATATTCGCACCGCTTGAATAAAACCGGCAGATTCGAGCTGCTCCAGGTGCGGGAGGGAAAGCCGGGGGAGGAAAGCTCGAGGCTGCTCGAAGTTAGCCAGGGCTACCTGCGGGTAGTGCTGGACGAGCGCGGCGAACTGGTCGATACCCTCAGCCTGCACAAGAAGCTCTTGGACTGGGAGCTGCACGGCGAAAAGGGGGTGGCTTTCCTGATCGGCGGGGCGAATGGGCACACCGAGGAATTGCGTCGGAGGGCCGACTGGCTCTTAAGCCTATCCAGGTTCACCCTCCAGCACGAGCTGGCTTTAGTGGTGTTGCTCGAGCAGCTATATCGGGTCGAGACCTTGAAGCGCGGCGAGCCCTACCACCGTTAGGCGTCCCTCCAAAGTCTCTGCGTGCACGGGTAACTTGATTGGTGCCAACCGCACGTCAAACCTCGTACGCAAAACGCAAGGCGCGGGGAATCAAACCCATCGCTCCTCGAGCGCCTCGGCTGATCTTCGCCATAACGTCCCGCGCCTTAGGCCGTACGTCGAGCGCTGGGATCCGCCTCCGGAGAGTAGGGGTAGGCAAGCAGATGGAGCGCGTCCCCGTTGGGGTCGGTCAAGGTAAAGCCCTGCGAAGAAGCCATAAACTCGAGACCCAGGTGGTTTAGCCGGGTCTCAAGCTCATCCCGGCTTTCCCCGCTTTGCCAGGTGTAGCTGATCAAGCCTGTGCTGCCTTCGGGGGCGGTGCGGCCCTCTGCCCAGGTATTGATCCCTAGGTGGTGGTGGTAGCCCCCCACGGCGAGAAAGCGCGCGCCAGGGTAGTTGCGCTGGGTGAGTTGCATGTTTGTGCTTTGGGCGAAAAACCGTTCGGCTTCGTCGAGGTCCGCCACGTGAAGGTGGAGGTGGCCGAGGAGGGTATCGGGGGAGAGGGGGGCGGGTCTGGGGGCCGCTGTGAGCAACCGATCCAGGTCGAGCCGCCGGGAGTACATCGCCACCCCGCTACGGCTTCGAGGCCACTCGGAGCGGGGGCGGTCGCGGTATAGCTCGAGCCCATTGCCTTCCGGGTCGCGCAGGTACAAGGCTTCCGAGACCCCGTGGTCGGAAGCCCCTTCCCAACTCGGGTAGCGGGCTTCAACGAGCCGCCGGAACACCGCCGCCAGGCTGCTCTGGTCGGGCAGGAGCAGGGCGAAGTGGTACAGGCCCAACGAGGGTTGAGGGCGCAGCGGCGCGCTGGGATCGTGGAGCAGCTCGAGGGTAAACCCTTTACCCTGGGGGGCTAGCCGGGTCAGGTCGCCGCCTTGCTCGAGGACCTCTAGGCCGAGCAGGTCGCGGTAGAAGTCCAGCTCGGCCTCTAAATCCTTGACCCGCAAGCAGAGGCTTCGCAGGGGCCAACGCATGGGGTTAGCCTACAATCACGCTTTAGAATTAAAAGTGTACTGGCTCGCCCCCAGCAGGGCCTCCCAAGGTCGAGGAGATTGACGGTGGTGAAGGGCTGAGCGCGGGTCACGGGAGAGGTCGGGGTCAGCGGGGGGCTTCAAACCCACCGCCTTCAGGGGATGTAGCAGCCCCTCCTACGTGGTCCCAGAGCATGGCGAGCGGCGGATGGGCCATCCGTAGTGTCCAAGCCGTCCAAGTCGCCGGTCACACGGCGACGCAAAGCGCTTGGGGAGCCCCGGTAAGACCTACACGCGAGCGGTGATGAACCAAGGGCCCCACCGGCTTCCCGCCACGGCGAGGGAGTGTCAACCTAAGGCCATGCGCCCGACATCCAGTTCGACTTTGTGGTTAGAACTCCTCGGTGGCCTTTTGATCGTGCTAGGAGCCCTGTTGGCCTGGTGGGCGTACACGCTGGCCAACTACCCTCCCGACGCGGGCCTCAGCCGGGCTTTGGCGAACGTACGGGTGGACTTCCCCGGTTTCTTGGAGGGGATCGCCAGGCGGATTTCGGCGTTTGGGGCTATCCTGGCGGCGCTGGGGGCGGGGCTTTTTTTCGGGGCGGTGTACCTGGTGCGCTTTTTCCGCTTGCTGCTGGGGGTGGCGGCGGTGTTTGCGGTAGGGGTTTGGTTTTGGATCGTGGTCTTGAAGGCCTAGGTTTTGTGGGAAGTGCAGCCCGATCTACCGCCTGAAGGCCACCAGTTCAATGGTCTGGCGGCTCGAGACGGTCTTGACCAGCCCTACTCCCTCGGCGTACCAGCTGGTGCTTTGGAATTGCTGGTTGAAGGGGAAGCTCAAGAGGCCAAACCTGGCGTCGATTTTAAAAGTGGTGGTGGTCTCCACCCTAAAGGCCTCAAAGCGCCCTGCCGGGACGCTCACGGTTTCTTTGCCGCTTACCCGGTAGCGCACCTCGAGCGTTCCTTTCCCCCAGATCTTGGGCCCTTGGGTGGTCTCGCCCTGGATATCCGCCACGTACCCCCAGGAGCTTCCCACCGCCCACCTGTCATAAGGAGGGATGGCCACCCCGGTAACATTACCCACTTCGACCTTGAAACCCTCGAAACCGGCGAAGTCTATGGGGACCAGCCCTTCCGGGGTGCAGCGGTAACGCTCGGTGCGCTCGAGCTTTTCCCCCTTGCTCACCTGAACAAAACCCTGGCTGCTGAGGTTGGTCTTGCGCTGGATATAGACCCCAGCGCTCTCGCCGCCGGTGATGCGATACTGCCACTCCAGGCCCTCGCGGGTAGGGGAGAAGGGTTGGTCGCAGAGCTGGGCCACAGCCCATCCCCAAGCCAGGATCAGGACGAGCCAGAGCGGACGCACATAGGGAAGTTTAGGAGAGCCGCCACACAGAAGCGTGAGGATCAGCGGACTAGCGAGTTTCCCGGCTCCCTAACACCGCCGCCACGACCCCCACCAGCAGTACTCCCGCCCCAAGCAGGACGGGCAGGCCGGGAAGTTCGCCGAAGACGAAATAGGCCAGCAGGCTCGCCCCCACCGGCTCAAAAAGGATCGCCAGCGTCACCAGCACCGGGGCCACCCAACGCACCGCCCAGTTGAAGCTGGTGTGCCCGATAAGCTGGGGAATCAAGGCCATAAGGAGGATCCACGCATAGGCTTGGGTAGGGTAGCCCAGGTAGGGAGTACCGAATAGAAAAGGGAGCGGCAGCAGTACGAGGGCAGCCGCACTATAGGCGACCGCGGCGTAAAGACCGATGGGAAACCCCCGCTGTTGGGCTTCCCGCCCCAGCAGAAAATAAAACGAGACCGCTACCGCTCCCGCCACGGCCAGGAAGTTTCCCAAAGCCGGGTTGGGGCCGGGGTTGGAGCCTCCCCCCAGGGCGATGATCAGCCCTCCGATGAAGGCCACCGTGATCCCCAAGATCGTAAGCCGTGCCGGGGGCTGCTTGAGCCAGACCCAGGAGATCAGGGCGACCCAGATGGGGTTGGTGTTGACCAGGGTCACGCTGGCGGCGATGGAGGTGTAGGAGATGGAGGTGATCCAGGTGGCGAAGTGAACGGCCAGAAACACGCCCGCCAGGATGGCATAGCGCCAGGCTCCGGCCCTTAGCTTGGCCTTGCGCAACGCTCTCCAGGCGGGGAGCAGGACCAGCGAGGCCAGGGTGAGCCGCAGGGCGCTCACCACCAGGCTGAATCCCACGCCCTGTACCGCGGCGGCCTCGGTCGCTAACCGAACAAAGATCGAGCCAAAGGACACCGCCAACACCCCGGCGACCAGGACAAAGAGGACGGTGAGGCTCGAGGGCCGTGGGAGCGAAGGGTGCATGGCCCCGATTTTCGCATGTACGCCCACTGCCGTGCTAGTGGGATATACTTCACTGCATAAGTGGAGGTGGCGATGGTACACGTGGCTGTGCCAAAGGAAGCCGCACCAGAGGAGCGCCGGGTAGCCCTCACTCCGGAGGTGGTGGCCCGGCTGGTCAAGGAGGGCTGCGCGGTGCGGCTCGAGCACGGGGCCGGGGAGGGGGCGTTTTTCTCCGATGAGGCGTTTCACCAAGCCGGGGCCGAGATTGTGGAGGCTCACGAGCTATACTCGGGGGTCGAGGTGGTCTTCTCGGTGGGGCCGCTGCCCTGGGAAGCGATCCACCAACTATCCGCGGGTACGGTGCTGGTTAGTTTCCAGTACCCCCACCGCGATCCCCAGCGGGTACGGGCCATGGCCGAGCGGGGTTTGTCGGCGCTGGCGATGGAGCTCATCCCCCGCATCACCCGGGCCCAGAGCATGGACGCCCTCTCCAGCCAGGCCACCGTGGCGGGGTACAAGGCCGCGCTGTTAGCGGCGAACCTCTCGAGCCGATTTTTCCCCATGCTCACCACCGCCGCCGGGACCATCCGCCCGGCCAAGGTGCTGGTGATGGGGGTAGGGGTGGCGGGGTTGCAGGCCATCGCTACGGCGCGGCGCTTGGGGGCCAACGTTTGGGCCTACGACGTACGCAAAGCAGCCGCCGAGCAGGCCCTCTCCTTGGGGGCTAAGGTCATCGAGCTGCCCATCAGCGCCGAGGGAGAAGGAGGCTACGCCCGCGAGCTCACCGAGGAGGAGCGGCGTATCCAGCAAGAAGCTTTAGCCAAGGAAATAGGCGGGATGGACGCGGTGATCACCACCGCGCAGATTCCGGGGCGCACGGCCCCTGTTTTGATCACCCAGGATATGGTGGCCCGGATGGCCCCCGGTGCGGTGATCGTGGACTTGGCGGCGGAGTCGGGAGGGAACTGCGAACTCACCCGCCCTGGCGAGGTGGTGGAAGTGGGCGGGGTGCGGATCTACGGTCCCCTAAACCTTCCCAGCGAGCTAGCCGTCCACGCCAGCGAGATGTACGCCAAGAACCTCTATAACCTCTCCAAGCTTCTGATCAACCACGGCGAGCTGGCCCCTGACTGGTCCGATGAGATCCTGGCCGGGGCTTTGCTGGTGCAGGGCGGCCAGGTGGTGCACGGGCCCACCCAAGAGCTGATCAAAAAGGAGGCGCGCTGATGGATCCCACTTGGGCGGCGCTGTACATTTTCTTGCTGGCGGCGTTTACCGGTTACGAGGTGATCTCGAGGGTCCCGGTGATCCTCCACACCCCCCTTATGTCCGGTTCCAACTTCATCCACGGCATCGTGCTGGTGGGGGCCATGGTGGTATTGGGCAAGGCCGAGACCCCGCTCGAGCAGGCCATCGGCTTCATCGGGGTGATGCTGGGCGCGGCCAACGCCGCGGGGGGCTACGCGGTGACCGAGCGGATGCTGGAGATGTTCGAGCGGAAGCCGGGGGCCAAACGCTAGGCGCTGGAGGCGTAGACAAGCCTTATGGACACGATTATCCAAGCAGCCTACTTCCTGACCGCTTTTCTCTTCATCCTGGGTTTACGGCGGATGGCCTCGCCCGCGACGGCCAAAAGCGGCATCGTATGGGCGGGCGGGGCGATGGTGGCGGCTACGCTGGTGACTTTCCTCACCCCCATTAGCCTCCCCGGCAACTTCCTGCTGATGCTCCTGGCGATCGCCCTTGGCACCGGAGTGGCCTGGGTCGCGGCCAAGCGGGTGCAGATGACCGACATGCCGCAGATGGTGGCCGTCTACAACGGCATGGGCGGCGGGGCGGCGGCTTCCATCGCGTCGGTGGAACTGCTGCGCTCGGACTTCGAGGGCAGCGGGCTGATGGCCCTGGCCATCCTGGGCGGCCTGATCGGCTCGGTCTCCTTCACCGGCAGCCTGATCGCCTTCGCCAAGCTGCAAGGGTTGATCTCCAGCCGCCCCATACAGTTCCCCTTCCAGCGCACGCTCAACCTGGCGGTGTTGGTGCTCGCTTTGCTGATGGGGGGGGTTTTGCTGGCGAACGACGCTCTGGGGCTGATCTTCCTGTTCTTCTTGGCGGCGCTGGCCTTTGGCGTGATGATGACCCTGCCCATCGGCGGGGGGGACATGCCGGTGGTGATCTCGCTGTACAACGCCTTCACCGGGCTGGCGGTGGGCTTCGAGGGGTTCGCCATCGGGAACCCTGCGCTGATCGTAGCGGGCACGGTGGTGGGGGCGGCGGGCACGCTGCTTACGCTCCTGATGGCCAAGGCCATGAACCGCTCACTCTGGAGCGTGTTGATGGGCGGATTCGGAGTGGAGCAAGCCCCTGGCGAGGTCCAGGGGAGCCTCAAGCCGATTGACCTCGAGGACGCCGCGGTGATGCTGGGCTATGCCCAGAAGGTGATTTTCGTGCCCGGATACGGGATGGCGGTGGCCCAGGCCCAGCACAAGCTGCGCGAACTGGCCGATGTGCTCGAGGCCAAAGGGGTAGAGGTCAAGTACGCCATCCACCCGGTGGCAGGCCGGATGCCGGGCCACATGAACGTGCTGCTGGCGGAGGCGGGGGTGCCCTACGAGAAGCTTTATGACCTCGAGGACATCAACCCGGAATTTCCTCAGGCTGACGTAGCGGTGGTGATCGGGGCCAACGACGTGGTGAACCCAGCCGCCCACCGCCAGGGGAGCCCGCTGTACGGGATGCCGATTTTGGAGGTAGGTCAGGCCAAGAACGTCATCGTGGTCAAACGTGGGCAGGGGAAGGGCTTCGCTGGGGTGGAGAACGAGCTGTTCTATGCCGATAACACCCGCATGCTCTACGGAGACGCCCAGAGCGTGCTGAGCCAGCTGGTGCAGGCGCTGAAAAAGCTGTCCTAGCGGCTTAGGTGTACATGCTTTTCCGAATGGGCCCAGCGCTGGCCACTCCAAACCCTCCCAGAGCAGGGGGCTTTACTCACGTCATACGTCGTATGCAAGAGGCTAAACGCGGTGGATTCCTCTCTTGGTCGGGTCGTTCATCCGGTAAAACGTTTTGTCCTGGAGGAAGGGATTTTCCCTTGACAGCTCTTTGTGGGCCAGGGTAGAATCCCCGCTGGAAGCAATTCCAAAAGGAGGACCCAATGAAGCTCAAGCGATGGTTGATAGGCGCGTTGACCCTCACCCTGGCTATGGGTGGTCTATCGTTGGCTCAAGGGGTGACGATTCGCATCGCCGGCGACTCCACCGCAGTGGGCGAGGGGGGCCGCTGGATGAAGAAAGTGGCCGAGGAGTGGGCCCAGAAAACCGGCAACAAGATCGAGTATATCGATGCCCCTGCCGACACCAACGACCGCTTGGCCCTCTACCAGCAGTACTGGGCGGCCAAGAGCCCCGATGTCGACGTGTACATGATCGACGTGATCTGGCCAGGGATCGTGGCTCCTCACGCCGCCGATCTCAACCAGTTCTTCTCCAAGGAGGAGATCGCCCAGTTCTTCCCCCGCATCGTGGAGAACAACACCATCAAGGGCAAGCTCACCTCGATTCCCTTCTTTACCGACGCCGGGCTGCTTTATTACCGTACCGACCTGCTGAAGAAGTACGGCTACTCCAAGCCCCCGGCCACCTGGACTGAACTGCAGCAGATGGCCGAGAAGATCCAGGCTGGCGAGCGTCAGGCGGGCAACAAGGACTTCTGGGGCTTTGTTTTCCAAGGTAAGGCCTATGAAGGGCTTACCTGCGACGCCCTCGAGTGGATTTACTCCAATGGTGGAGGCCGGATCATCGAGCCTGATGGTAAGGTGACCATCAACAATCCTCAGGCCATCGCTGCGCTCAACATGGTGCGGGGTTGGATCGGGAAGATCGCCCCTCCTGGGGTGACCAGCTACGCCGAGGAAGAAGCCCGTAACGCTTTCCAAAGCGGCAACGCCGCCTTCATGCGCAACTGGCCCTATGCCTACAGCCTGGGCCAATCCGAGGGCAGCGCGGTCAAGGGCAAAATCGGCGTGACGGTGCTGCCCAAGGGCGCCGGGGTTGGAGGCCGGAACGCCGCTACCCTAGGGGGCTGGCAGCTGATGGTCTCGGCGTACTCCAAGAACCAGAAGGTCGCCGCCGATTTGGTCAAGTACTACACCAGCGTCGAGGTGCAAAAGGACAACGCCATCTCCCTCTCGCGCTTGCCTACCCGCCCCGCCCTCTACAACGACAAGGATGTCCTGGCCAAGAACCCCTGGTTCAAGGAGCTGTTGCCGGTGTTCCAAAACGCCGTCGGCCGTCCTTCCGGGGTAACCGGGGCCAAGTACAACCAGGCTTCCGAGGCTTTCTGGACGGGGGTACACGACGCCATCACCGGATCCAAGCCCACCGCCCAGGCGGTTCGGGAAATCGAGACCAAACTCAAGCGTATCGTCGGGCCGTAACCTCGAGCCCGTATGGGGCGCAGCCCGGCTGCGCCCCATATGCCCTTTTCAGGGTTGGCCTAAGGTCCCCGCGATCACGCTTCCTGATAGACTTGACGCCATAGGGGAAAGCTATGCTGACCGTACGACAAACCCGGCTGGCCTGGTTGCTGGTGACGCCTACCCTGTTAGTGGTAGCGCTGGTGGCTGGATATCCGCTGGCCCAGGTGTTTTATTACTCCTTTCATAAAGCAGATATCGCCTTTGTGGAACCCCCGGTGTGGATCGGGCTGAGAAACTACACTTACCTGTTGACCCAAGACGGCGAATTTAGAGAAGCCCTTTGGAATACGTTGAAGTTTACCTTTTTCTCGGTGACGCTCGAGACCATCTTAGGATTGGCGATCGCGCTGGTTATCCACTCCAACTTCAAAGGACGGGGCCTGGTGCGTACCGCCATCCTGATCCCCTGGGCCATCCCTACGGTGGTCTCGGCCCAGATGTGGAAGTGGATGCTCAACGACATCTACGGGGTCATCAACGTGCTGGGGGTCAAATTGGGCCTGCTGGCCAATAAGGTCGCCTTCCTGGCCAACCCCGCCACGGTGTTGCCCTCGATCATCGCAGTAGACGTGTGGAAGACCACCCCCTTCATGGCGCTTTTGCTGTTGGCGGGATTGCAGCTCATCCCCTCGGATATCTACGAGGCGGCCGACATCGACGGGGCTAATAAGTGGCAGCAGTTTTGGAGCCTGACCCTACCGCTTCTGACCCCGGCTTTAGTGGTGGCGCTGATTTTCCGCACCCTGGATGCCCTGCGGGTTTTCGACGTGATCTTCGTGATGACCGGGGTAAACTCCGCCACCCGAAGCCTGGCGGTGTACAACCGCCAACAGCTCATCGACTTCCAGGATCTGGGCTACGGTTCGACCATCTCGGTAGCCATCTTGGTGATCATCTTCATCTTCGTGTTTATCTATATGCGTTCGGTGGGGAGGGGCGTCAATGAATAATGCCCAAACCGCACCCGTGCGGCGCGCCCGCACCGGCAAAAAGGTGACCTACTGGGTAGGTCGAGCGCTCTTCTACCTCCTGGTGGTCTTCATCATCGTCTACAGCGTCTTTCCCTTCTACTGGGCGGTGATCAGCAGCTTCAAGACCAGCGACGCGCTCTTCAGCGCCAACCCCAGCTTTTTGCCCATCCCTTTTACCCTCACCCATTACCAAAACGTCTTCAGCGGGGCGGCCTTCGGGCGTAACCTGGTCAACTCGCTCATCGTGGCGGGGCTTTCTACGCTGCTTTCGCTGGTGCTGGGGGTGCTGGCAGCTTATGCCTTGGGGCGCTTGCGCTTCCCGCCCAAGAACGCGGTGCTCTATTTGGTACTGGCCATGACCATGTTTCCCCAGGTTTCGGTGTTGTCGGGCATGTTCGTGCTGCTGCGGCAACTGGGCATTTTTAACACCTACTGGGGTTTGATTTTCTCGTATCTGCTTTTCACCCTGCCCTTTACGGTTTGGGTGTTGACCGGGTATTTCCGGGGACTGCCGCGGGAGCTCGAGGAGGCCGCCTACGTAGATGGAGCCACCCCGATGCAGACCCTGCTCAGGGTGATGCTCCCGCTCACCGGTCCGGGGTTGGTGACCACCGGGCTGTTGGCGTTCATCGCCGCCTGGAACGAGTACCTATTCGCCCTCACCTTCACCATCGGTAACCAGGTCAAGACCGTGCCGGTGGCCATTGCTTCCTTTGGCGGGGCGACCCCTTTTGAGATCCCCTGGGGCTCGATTATGGCGGCCAGCGTGATCGTGACGGTGCCGCTCGTGATCTTGGTGCTGATCTTCCAACAGCGCATCGTGGCGGGTCTCACCGCGGGGGCGGTGAAGGGATAGGCGGGCGCCAAACGCGGTGGATCGCCCTCGCCGTACATCTTGTTACCAAACCCCTTAGGTACGGGGTGCGGGCTGAGGGGCCTCCTTCCCGGTATGATGGTCAGGCTATGACCGCGCAAGAAGCTTACAACTGGCTCCTCCAACACAGCAAAGAGACCGCCTACCTGGGGTCGTTCGGGGCCCTGGCCGGGTGGGATCAGGCCACCTACATCCCGCGCAAAGGCCATGCGCACCGGGCCATGATGCAGGCCGCCCTCGCCCGGCTACTGCACCAAAGAAGCACCGACCCGCGCATCGGGGAGATGTTGGCGCGGGTCGAGGGCAGCGATCTGGTGCACGACCCCGCCTCGGTGGAGGCGGTCAACGTGCGGGAGTGGCGGCGCAGCTACGATCTGCAAACCAAGATCCCCGAGCGGTTGGCGGTGGAACTGGCTCAGGCCACCAGCGAGGGTCAGGCCATCTGGGAGGAGGCCCGCCCCAAGAACGATTGGGCTTCCTTCAAGCCGATCCTGCAAAAGATCTTCGACCTCACCCGCGAGGCCGCCGACGCCATCGGGTACCAGCAAGAGCGCTACGACGCCCTGCTCGACCAGTACGAGCCAGGAGCCACTGCCAGCCAGCTCGAGCCGGTCTTTCGGCGGCTCCGCGAGGCCACCGTGGACCTGCTGCGGCGGATCGAGGGGAGTTCCCGCAAGCCCGATACCGCGGTCTTGCGCCGCTACTACCCCCGGGCCGCCCAAGAGGCTTTGAGCAAGGAAGTCATCGCGCGAATCGGCTTCGACCTGGAAGCAGGCCGCCTGGACGTGACCGCTCACCCCTTCATGCAGGGCATTGGCCCCGGTGATGTGCGGCTTACTACCCGTTACGATGAGCAGTTTTTCAACCCGGCCTTCTTCGGCACCATCCACGAGATGGGGCACGGCCTCTACGGGCAGGGGCTCCTCGGCGAACACTACGGCACCCCCATGGGCACCGAGGTCAGCCTGGGCATCCATGAATCGCAAAGCCGCACCTGGGAAAACCTGGTGGGCCGCTCTTTAGGCTTCTGGCGGTATTTTTTCCCCAAGGCCCAAGAGCACTTCGAGGCCTTGCGAGAGGTGCGCCTGGAGGACTTCCACTTCGCGGTCAATGCCGTGCAGCCCAGCCTGATCCGCATCGAGGCCGACGAGGTGACTTACAACCTGCACATCATGATCCGCTTCGAACTCGAGCTGGCCATCCTGCGCGGAGACCTCTCCCTAGAGGATGCCCCCGAGGCCTGGAACGCCAAGTACCGGGAGTATCTGGGCATTGAGTCTCCGGAGATCAAGGACGGGCTGATGCAGGATGTGCACTGGAGCGCCGGGCTGATCGGCTACTTCCCCACCTACTCCTTGGGCAATCTCTACGGGGCGCAGTTTTTCCAGCAGGCCGAGAGGGAGCTGGGAAACCTCGAGGAGCAGTTTGCCCGCGGGGAGTTTGCCCCCCTGCTCGAGTGGCAGCGGAGAAACATCCACCAACAGGGCAGTCGCTACTGGCCGCGCGACCTCGTGCGGCAGGTGACTGGCGAAGACCTCAACCCCGAGCACCTGATCCGTTACCTGAACGCCAAGTTCGGGGCGCTGTACGGGGTGTGAGGGCGGCAGGCGCGAGACACAAAAAACCCTAGCCGCAAGCTGCCGAAAGAGGAGGGGCTTGGGTTGGGAGGGTGCAGCGAGTGTCGGGGCCTTTCATCCGTTCTACACCTACCCCGAGGGAATCGCTGCTACATTCCGGCTATGCCCTTACGTGCCTTGGCCCTGGCGGTTTTTCTGGCTTCGGCTTTTGCCAGCCCGGCCAGCGAACTCTTTCGCGAGGCCAGCTTTTACCTCGAGTTCTACTACTACGGCCCCGCCCAAACCCCTCCGCAGGAGGTGACGGCCCGTTACCATGAGCAGCTCGAGCGGGCTTGCGCCCCTCAGGGGGAGGCGTGTGGCTTCGAGGTGGCCCGTCCGCTCATTGCCCAGATGCTCCGCGACCTGGGGGACGGGCACACCTACTACCTGGCACCGGAGGATTTCCGCCGCGCGCTCGAGCGCGCGAGCGGCACGGCAGCGATCCGCCCGCTGGTAGGGCTGCAACTGGGCCCAGCTGGGCCGGGGGCGGTGCTGATCCAGGACATCGTAGCGGGAAGCCCAGCAGAGGAGGCGGGGTTACGGCCCGGCGACCGCGTCGTGGGGGTAAACGGTGCGCCGCCTGCGAGCACCGAAGCGCTGCACCAACAGCTGACTAGCGATGCCCCGGTACGCTTGCAGATCGCTCGGGGAGAGGTGACCCACCCGGAGCAGCTCGAGGTCAGCCTAAGGCGCCGGGCGATGGTTCCGCTCGAGCTGCCCTATGCCTATAACTTGCCCACCCTCCGCGGCGTGGTGGTGATCCGCATCCCCCAGTTCGCCACCTACGGCCAGGTAGGGCCACGGGTCCATGCCCTGGTGCGCCAGGCGCAAGAACAGCATGCCCGGGCCATCCTGCTCGACGTGCGCAACAACGGGGGCGGCGAGGAGACCGAGTGCCTTTCGGCAGCGGCGGCCTTTATCGGCGACTACGAGATCTTCATGCAAAGCCGACTGGGTCGCTCCCCGCTGGGGTTTCGCCAGGGGGCCACCCTAGGCAACGACCCCCGCGACCCGCGCGGCTACTCCATTCCCGCCCCTGCCCTCTGGCGCGGCCCGGTGGCAGTGCTGGTCAACCGGCGCAGCGCCTCTTGCGCCGAGATATTCGCTTACCTGTTGCAGCGGGCCGGGCGGGCCCAGGTGGTGGGGGAGCGCACCGCTGGGGTCGCCAATACCGCCACCGACTTTTTCCCGCTCCTGGACCACTCGGCGGTGGCCATCACCTACGTGCGGACCTTCAACAGCGACGGCTCCCCCCTGCCGGAATTTGTCCAGCCCGATGCGCCCGCTAGCGATGATCCCGCCGCTTGGCTGCGCACCGGGCTCGACCCGGTGATCGAGCGGGCCCTGGAGGGGTTGGGGTTGCGCCGCTAGGAACTTTTCTTGGTCCAGCGCTCGCTGTCGCGGATTCGGTACTTCTCCAGCACCTGCTCGAACTTCGCCTCGAGGTCAATCCCGTCGCGGTTGGCCATGCAGATCAGCACGAAGAGCACATCGGCCAGCTCGAGGCCCAGATCTCCCGGGTCCTCGCCGGGTTTGGGTCTCTTCCCGTTTTGGTGCGAGACCACCCGGGCCACCTCTCCTACTTCCTCGATGAGCCGGGCCAGGTTGAGCAGGGGGGGGAAGTAGCCTTCTTCAAACTGAGATATCCAGGCGTCCACTCGAGCTTGGGCTTCTTTCAAGGTCATGGTCGCCCTTATGTTACCTGGGTATCGCCGTCTGATAAGAACCCTATAAGCTAAGCTCATGAGCAAGGCGCTGGCCCTCATCGCACACGATGGCAAGAAAACTGACCTGGTGGTCTTCGCCAAGGATCACCGTGAGCTATTGGCGAAGTATCCGCTTGTCGCCACCGGCACCACCGGGCGGCTGTTGCAACAAAAAGCGGGGCTCGAGGTGATACGCCTGCTCTCCGGGCCGCTTGGGGGTGATCAGCAGATCGGCTCAATGGTGGCGGAAGAGAAGGTGATTGCGGTGATTTTTCTGCGCGATCCCCTGGCCGCCCAGCCCCACGAGCCCGATGTGCAAGCGCTGATGCGGGTTTGCGATGTGCATAACGTCCCCCTGGCCACCAACCTGGCGGCGGCAGAGGCCATACTGGCTTGGCTCGAGGCACGTTCTCACCCGGGCTAAGCCGAAACTGAACCCGTGGTATGTGACCTCACCGGCCATTCTCCGCAAAGTTTGGGTGTCTAATATTTTCATGGACTTTCGCGAATGGCTCGAGAAGATGCTGGAAGACAACCGGGAGGCGCTTCAGCAGTTCCCCGAACCGCCGGGGCTCGAGGAGTTCGTGCGGGATCTGGTGCGCTCGGGACAAGCCGAGCGGGTGTTGCACCTGGTCAAGTTCTCGTTTTTATTCGGCTTACAGCAAGCCCAGGCCCAAGCGCGGCCGGAAGCCCCACCGCCGCCCAAAATCCAGGCTTGAGGCCCTTGAAGGAGAGTTCATCCTGCGGCTTTAGGATCACAAAGCGCGGATAAGCAGGTTGTGAAGTTTGCCGCGGCGGACACGGGGTGGGGGGAACCCCAACCCCAGCCGCGGAACTCGGCGGTTTCACCGCCCAGCCTTCGCGGCAGGACTCCCGTTCTACAGCCGTCCGGCTCCATGAAGCCAAACGATGAATCCCCTCGCAAGAGGGGGTTCGGCTACTTCCGCAAATGCACCACTGTCACCCCGTGCCCCCCCTCGTAGGGCACCGCGTCGTGGAAGGTCTCCACCCGCTTGTCGCGCCGCAAGGCCTCGCGGATGGCGTTCCTCAGGGCACCGGTACCTTTGCCGTGCAACAGCCGCAGCGGGGTCTCGCCCAGGCTCTTGGCCTCGGTGAGGAAGTCATCAATCGCCAGTAGTGCCTCGTCCACGGTCATGCCGCGCAGGTTGAGTTCGGCCTCGAAATTGCTCCTGACCCGCATCCCGCCACTGGAAGTCTTGGGGGGTTCCACCGCCTGCAGACTCGAGAGGGGCAGGCTCATCTTGACCGAGCCCATCTGCACCAAGGCCTCGCCGCCCCGCACCTCGAGCACCCGGGCCTGGGCGTTGTACTCGGGCACCCGCACGGTGGCCCCGGCCACCACGCCAGGGCTCGAGGGTTGGGGTTTGGGCGCTTTGTGGTAGCGGCCCCGCAGTTGCAGCAGCTCTTGCAGGGCTTTACCCTGCCCCTCGCTCTTGCCTCGTAGGCGCACCTGCCGCAACCGCTCTTGGGCCTCCCTCACCAGGGCTTCTGCCTCGCGGCGGGCTTCTTCCAGGAGAAGTTCGCGGTTTTGCTCGAGCTCATGCAGCCGGGCCCGAAGCTCTTCCCGCTCCCGCCGGACCTGGGCTTGGAGCTGCTCTGCTTCGACCAGCCGTTGCCGGAGGCTGTCCCGCTCAGCCTCCAGCGCGGCCAACAGGCGTTCGACCCGCCCCCCTTCGGGACCCAACAGCGCTTCGGCGCGGGCGTTGAGGGCTTCGGGGAAGCCTAGCCGTCGGGCGATGGCCAGGGCGTAGCTGCGGCCCGGCGTACCCACCTCCAACTGGTAGGTGGGCGCCAGGCGCTCGAGGTCGAAGCGCATCGAGGCGTTGTGCACGCCCGGGGTTTCTTGGGCAAAGGCCTTGAGCGGGGAGAGGTGAGTGGTGATGAGGCCCCGCGCCCCACGCTCGAGCAAGGCTTCCAAAAACGCCTGCGAGAGCGCCGCTCCTTCCTCGGGGTCGGTGCCGGAACCCAGCTCGTCGATGAGCACCAGGCTCCTCGGGGTAGCCTCAGCCAGGACCTCCTTCAGCCGGATTAGGTGCGCAGCGAAGGTCGAGAGGCTGGCCTCGAGCGACTGCTCGTCGCCGATATCCACAAATACTTTGTCCGGAAAAGCCAGGTTAGCAGCCTTGGCGGCTACGTAAAGCCCGCTTTGGGCCATCAACACGGCCAACCCCAGCGTCTTGAGCAAGGCGGTCTTACCGCCCATGTTGGGGCCGGTGAGGAGCAGCAGCCGTGGGCTTTGGGAAAGCTCGAGGTCGTTCGCCACCGCGCCAGGGATGAGCGGGTGCCAAACCTGCTCGAGGTGGTAGGTGCCCTCGGTGTTGAAACGCGGTTTGCTGAGCTTCCAGTCCTCGGCCAGCGCGGCGGCGGCCCGAGCCAGATCGAGTTCGGTAAGGGCCCAAAGGGTCCCGTCCAGCTCCGGGTCTTGCGCCAAGAGATCGGTGAGCTCGAAGAGGATGCGGGCGATCTCGGCTTCCTCCTCGAGGCGCAGGCTATACAGTTGGTTGTTGAGCGGCACCACGCTGCTGGGCTCGAGGAAGACCGTCACCCCGCTGTCCGATTGGTCGAGCACGATCCCCGGGACCTGATGCTGAAGGCTGGCCTTGACGGGGATCACATATCGCTCCCGGCGCAGGGTGATGTAGCGCTCTTGGATGGCGCTACCTGCCCGGTCCATGATGCTGTAAAGACGCTGCTGGATCTGTTCGCGCAGCGGGCCTAACCGTTTGCGAATCTGGGCTAGCCGGGGGCTAGCTGAGTCCTTGACGCTTCCGTCGAAGTCCAGGATCTCCGCTACCCGGCGGCGGTAGAGGGTGTGTTCCCCGATGCGTGCGGCCAGGGCCGAGAGCCGCTCACCGACTTCCAGCAGCTCATGTTTGAGCGCAGTAGCCGCCTCGAGCGTGTGGGCGATGTTCAGTAGCTCCATTCCCTCGAGCCGCTTCCCCTCGCGGGCCGCGGCCAGTGGAGCCCGGATATCCCTAATCCCCCCCAGGCGGTAAGGGTATGCCAGGGCCTCGGCAACGATGGCCTGTTGGGCCAGGGCCTCCTCGAGAGAGGCTTTGGGCGCGATAGCAAGAGCCGCCTCCTGGCCCATAAAGGTGGAGGCGCGGTCCGCCAAAGCCTGACGGATACGGTAAAACTCGAGGGCCTCTAAAGCATCGCGCATACCAAAGGCTCAGTATAGCCGATGCCCCTCGAGCTATCCTAAACCAGCCTGCAATTGGCTGGGTCGTACGCAAAACACGACTTACGTCGTACGCAAAACGCTAAACGCGGGAGACCGGCGGGGCCGGTACACCCGGGGTAGATTTCCTATCGGGACGGCGTACCGCCGTACACCTAGAGGTAGATTCCCTATCGGGACCGGCGGGGCCGGTACACCCGGGGTAGATTTCCTATCGGGACGGCGTACCGCCGTACACCTAGAGGTAGATTCCCTATCGGGACCGGCGGGGCCGGTACACCCGAGGAACGATCCTCATCGTTTAACGTACAACGTATGACGTAGGACGTACGACGTATGACGTAGGACATGCGATCAGCACGAATCGAGTTACCAGACCGCTGGTGCGCTGGCAACCTGATTTCCCGCCCCGGGGCCCTACGTCCGCGGGATACTCGGCTATGCTACCCGGAAGACTCCCAGACCACGCAGCGCGATCTGGCCGCCAGTCTTTTCTCCGCTTAGGAGGTTTTGGCTGGGCGGCAGCTCGAGGCGCACCGGGGTGGGAGCCGCGTACACCCAGACCTCCTCGCCCTGGTAAACCCGCTTGTAGGCGATCGCGCCGGCGGGGGCTTGGAGCGGCAGGAGCCCGCCCCGGCGTAAAGCGGGGGTGTTTTTGCGCAGGCGGATGAGCTGACGGGTCCACTCGAGCACCTCCCGGTTCCATTTCGACTCGTCCCAAGGGAAGGTTCCCCGGCACATCGGGTCGCCGTTCCAGACCTCGTAGGGGTTGGTCTGGTTGAGGGCGATTTCGTCGCCGTAGTATAGGCCGGGCGCACCGGGGAAGGTGAGCAGCACGCCCAGGGCCATCTTGTATAGCGCAACATCCCCTCGCAGCCGCCAGAAAGCCCGGGGTACGTCGTGGCTGTCGAGGAGGGTATACATGGTTTGGCGAACCTGCAAGGGGAGCGCGGCGTAATGGTCCCACATCGTCTGCCAGGCCTCTGCGGCACTCACCTTTACCTCCCAGCCGTAGATATTCCTGCCGCTGAGCCACTCGAGCAGCGGGTTGGCAAAGCCGTGGTAGTGCATTGAGCCGTCCAAGATGTGGGCCCGCAAGTAGGGGATGGTGTCGAAGAAAAGCTCTCCGAACACGAAGGCCTCTGGGTTTTCCTCGCGGCTGTTGCGGTGGATGAGGCGCAGCAGCTCGAGGTTGCGCCGGTCGGTGCCGCCCTCGCCGATCTGGTGGGCCACGTCCAGCCGCCAGCCATCGGCGCCCTTGCGCAGCCAGTGGCGCAGCGGGGCGTGGTAGCCGTCCAGCCAGCGCTCGACGGCCAGCGGGCTAGCGTAGTCGAGCTTGGGCAAGGTCTTGACTCCCATGAAAGCGGCGTAGCTGCCGTCGGCGTGGAAAGTGAACTGGCCGGCCTCGGGCGCATCGGGGTCGTGCAGGGCTTTCTGGAAGTCCGGGTGGGTGTCGCCTATGTGGTTGAATACCCCGTCCAGCACGATTTTCAAGCCCTGGGCGTGGAGGTCGGCGACCAGCCTATCAAAAGCTTCGTTGCCCCCCAGGTAAGGGTCCACGTTGAGGTAATCCAGCCCGTCGTAGCGGTGGTTGGAGAGGCTGGGCAGGATCGGGGTGAGGTAGAGCGCTTCGACCCCCAACTCCTTCAGGTAGCCGAGGGCCTGGCGGATGCCCTCGAGGTCGCCCCCGTAGTGCTGCAGCGGTCCGAGCTTGGGGTCTACCGGATCGTCCCAGGCTTTTTTCACGATCTTCTGGCCCAGGTAGATCCACTCGCCGTCTTGGGGGTCGTTGGAGGGGTCGCCGTTGTTGAAGCGGTCCGGGAAGATCTGGTAAAACACCGCCCCCACTGCCCACTCCGGCACGCTGGGGGCCGCGAGCAGGTGAAAGAAGCGATCGTAGCGGGGCATGGTGCTCGAGGGCCCGCCGCTGGTGAGGTAGACTTTCTCCTCGGGGAGAAAAAAACAGTAACGCATGGGCGAAGCGTGCATGGGCAGGGTGATCTCCAGCCCACCCTGGACTGCCTGCAGCGGCCTGCGCTCGACCTCGCCAAAACGCTCGAGGAGTAACACCCCGGCCTTGGCCGATGTCCGCACCCGGAGGGTCACCTCGGCCCCCAGCTCGGGGGTCATGGGGCTGACGCAAAAGGGTTCCCAGTCGTGATAATGCATCGCTCTATTCCTTTACCGAGCCAGCGGTGTAGCCAGAGACAAAGTACCGCTGGAACCCATAGAAGGTGAGGAGAATCGGGATCGAGCCCAGCACCGAGGCTGCGGCGAAGAGACCCCACTTGGTCTGAAACTGGCCGGTGGTGAAGTTCCGCAGCCCCATCCCTACCGTCCAGGTCTCGGAGCCGGTAAGGAAGAGGTTGGCTACGATGAACTCGGAATAGGTACCCACGAACTGCAACAGGAAGATGAACACGAACATCGGGGACGAAAGGGGCAGGAGGATCTTGTAAAACACCTGCCACTTGGTGGCCCCGTCGATGGTGGCGGCTTCCTCCAGGCTTTTGCTGATGCTCTCGAGGAAGCCCTTGTACACCCAGGTGCCGAAGCTGATGATCCCGCCCGAGTAGGCCAGGATCAGGCCGGTGTAGGTGTTGAGCAGGTCCAGGTTGGACATCAGCGTGTAGATGGCGATGAGCCCCAAAAAGCCGGGGAACATCTGCACGAAGATGAAGACCAGGAGCAGGGGGTAGCGCCCGGGAAAGTTGAAGCGGGCGAAGGCGTACCCCGCGGTGGCGGTGAGGAGCACCGCCAAGAGCCCGGTGAGCCCCGAGACGAAGAGGGTGTTGCGCACCCACAGGACGAACTTGGCCTCGGTGTTGGGGCTGGTGAACTGGGAGGGCGAGATCAGCGCGACCAGCAGGAAGGTCACCAGGGCAAAAGCCGCTAGGTAGCGGTTTTGGAGGCTGGCCAAGCGGCTATTCTCCTGGGTGTCCCCGATCAGCCGCCGGTAGACTGCGACCCCCAGCAACAGCAGCAGGGTGACCGCAACGGCAGCCAGGAGCAGCCACTGGTAGCCGTAGACCACCACCCCGTCGAAGAGCTTGGCGTAGTTCTCGAGGCTGGCCTGGGAGAAGTCGGGGAGGACCCTCGAGTCGATGAGCAGGTTGCCGGTTTTG
Source organism: Meiothermus sp. Pnk-1 (assembly GCF_003226535.1). NCBI lineage: Bacteria > Thermotogati > Deinococcota > Deinococci > Thermales > Thermaceae > Meiothermus > Meiothermus sp. Pnk-1. Next base: position 140,526 of record NZ_QKOB01000001.1, read on the forward strand.
GGGGCGCCGAACTTGTAGAGGCTGTTGGTGGGGTCGAAGGAGGCCGCCACGATCTGCACCACCGGGTAGTAGGCAAACAGCAAAAAGATCCACAAGAGCAGGTGGGTCACGCCCTGACCGAACAGCGGCCAGGGGCTCTTGCGGCTTCCGCGGCGCCGGTTGTGGTAGGCGGTGAGGGCCAGGCTGTAGACCAGGATCACCCCCACGATGGCTAAAAGTCCGCCTAGCGCGTAAAGCCAGCCGTGCTCGAGGCGCACGAAGCCGAAGGGAACCCGCGGCTGCACCCGCCCGGCCAGCTCGGGGGCGTAAAAGAACACCAACCAGCCCAGGATGGCCGCCCCGATGACCCAGGAAAGCCAGCGGGAGACCCGCATCACCGCACCTCCCGCAACGCCCCGGTCACCCGGAAGTTGATGAGGCTAATGGCCACGGTGATGACGAAGATGATCACCGAGATAGCCCCACCCAGCCCATAAGCCTGCCCGCCGTCGGCCTGGAAGGCGGTCTTGTAAGCCCAGGAGATGAGAATGTCGGTGGATTGGGCGGTGGAAGGCCGCCCCTGGGCGGCGGGCCCTCCCCCGGTGAGGAGGTAGATGAGGCCGAAGTTGTTGAAGTTGAAGGCGAAGGAGCCCAGGAGCAGGGGGGTGAAGGGCTGCCGCAGCAGGGGCAGGGTGATGCCGGTGAGGGTCTGCCAGCCCGTGGCCCCGTCGATCTTGGCGGCCTCGTACACGTCGTCGGGGATGGTGGTGAGGGCGCCCAAGGTAGCGGTCATCCAGTAAGGGAAGCCCAGCCACAGGCTGGTGAGGAGCACCGCCACCTTGGCCCATTCGGGGTCGGTGAGCCAGGGGATGGGGTAGGTGCCCAGCAGCCCCAACAGGCGGTTCACCGGGCCGAAATTCACGTTGAGCATCGCACTCCACACCTGGTAGCTGATCACCCCTGGGATAGCCCAGGAGATGATCAGGGCGGTGCGGTAAAAGCCGCGCAGCTTGAGCTGTTTGTTGCTGAGCAGCAGCCCCAAGATGAGTCCGGCCAGGGCCCCTACCGCCACCGCGCCCGCCGCGAAGGCCACGTTCCACACGAACACCGGCCAGAGGATGGTGCTGGCTCGGGAGAAGATCTCCACGTAGTTGCCGAAACCGATGAAGCGGTAGGCGTTGATGTGATAGGCCAGGTTGGGGGTGAAGGGCGGAGGGGCATTCAGCACGATCTGGGGGCCTTCGACCCGGATTACCCTCACGGTGGCCCGCTGGATGGTGGTGGTGATCTCCAGGCGCTCGCCCGCACAGTCTGCTCTCTCGCAGCGCAGGCTCTGGGCGGCATTGGAGGCGGCGATGAGGGTGTTGCCCTCCACCCGCACGATCGGGGTCTCGGTGGAGCGGTCGGCCTTGCCGTTCCTGAGCCCGGTGTAGTCGGTGAAGCCGAAGTAGACCGTGAGGATAATCGGGTACACCGTGAAGGCCAGCAAGAACACGATGGCCGGGAGCAGGTAGTACCAATCGGCGATGAAGGGAAAGCGCCGGGCGAGCAAGACCGTGAGTGGCAACAGAAACACCGCGGTGAAGATCAAGGTGAGGTAGCCAGGATACTGGTTATCCAACGGGCGGGGGAATGCCGCTTGTAATCCCCAGTAGGTCAGCAGGCCGAGCACAAAGGACGCCACCAGGGCTCCGCCCAGCAGACCGATGGTCAGGAAAAAACCCCGCGCGCCGGGAGGGGATCGGTACATAGCCAAGTCCTCCTATTAGCTCAGGCAGATTCTAACGTGCTTCCAAAGAAAGTCTGGGCATGGGGAAGGGATTTTTTCGCGATCTACCCGCTTTTCTCCGCCTCGGGATAAATCCTTTTTGATAGGTTTTGATTTCGATAAGGTCAGGGCGAGGACGGGTAAAACTTTGGCCCCCACCGCACGGGTGGGGGCCAGCATGGAGCTTATTTGCCCGTGATGCCCTTACGAATCTCCGCCACCATGTCGTCAACGATCTTCTGGACGTTGGTGTCGGGCTTCTGGACGGCCTGCTGGATGGCGTTGCCCCAGGGGCCCCAGACCTTGCCCATCTCGGGGATGTTGGGCATGGGGGTACCGCTGGCGATGACCGGCGAGAACCCAGCCACTACGGGATCGTTTTTCAGCTTGGCCACCGCAGCCTTGGAGACCGGGATGCGCCCCCCGGCTTGGTTGAAGGAGATCTGGCTTTGTTCGCTCACGAGGAGCTTGGCAAAGTTAGCGGCAGCGGTCTTGTTCTTGGAGTAGGCGTTGATGGCTACCCCCTGTACACCTACAAAAGGCTTCCAGGCCGAGCCGCCGGGCGGGGTGGGGAAGGGGGCGATGCCAAAGTCGATCTTGGCTTTCTTGTAATCACCGATCGCCCAGGGGCCGTTGATGATCATAGCCAGCGAGCCGTCCTTGAAGGCCCCGTCGGCTACCCCGTAATCCACCCCCTCGGGGACCAGCTTGTACTTGTACCGCAGGTCCTTGATGAAGTTCAGCGCCTTGACCCCGGCCTCCCCGCCTAGGCGCACTTCGCCCGTATTGAGGTTTCCCCCGCTGCCGGCGAAAACCGAGGCCCCATAGGCCGCGAAGAAGCCGTAATTGAAGTAGGGATCGCCGATATTGTAGAGGAAGCCGAAGGTGTTGCCTTTGGTGTTGTCCTGGGCGATCTTGAGGAATTCGTCCCAGGTCTTGGGCGCGGCCTTGACGTACTTCTTGTTGTAGATGAGCGCTACCGACTCGGCGAACATGGGCAGGGCGAAGAGCTGGTTCTTGTAAGAAAGCGCTTGGGTTGCTACATCACTTAGCCCTTGCAGGTAGCTCGAGGTGGCGTATTTACCCATGGGCTCGAGCACCCCTGCCGAAGCCATAGCGCCCACCCAGTCGTGGGGGATGCTCACGATGAGGTCAGCCGCCTGGCCCTGCGGGGCGCCCAAGATGAACTTGTTCTGAATATCCCCGAACGGCACCTCTACCACTTCGACCTGGGTGCCGCTGGTTTTCTTAAAGGTTTCCGCCTGCTGTTTGAGCCAGGCCAGTTCGGGGCCGCTGTAGTGGGTCCATACCGTGATCTTGCCCTGGGCCATAGCCAAGCCCATGGCCAACACGGCTACTGCTAGAAGGCTCCTTTTCATCACTCCTCCTTAGAACCGAACGACGCCAGCACTTTGGCAGCGCTTCCACACGCATACAAAGCAGCCTTAGGTTTTTAGCTAGAGCCCCTCATGCCGCGTCGGGTACATTTTATGCCATTTGCCCTGGCCGTAAAGCAGGGACATATCTCCCTCGAGGATCGCTGGAGGCTCGATAGCCAAGGCTCGGCGGCACGTCGGACTCGTTCTTTGCAACGCTTTACTGCTTTTTGGGAGGCTGGCTAGGGCGCAGTTCGATCTGGCTGGGGATGGTGCGGGGGTTGCTGGTAAGGAGGTAGCGCACCGCCTCCACGATGTCCTCGGGCTGGATCTTCCACCCGGCGCCGGTGGAGTTGCCGCCAAAGGTAGTGTCTACTGAGCCAGGCAGGATGGTGCTCACCCGGATGCCGTAGTAGCGGAGGTCCTGCATCACGGCCTCCGAGAAGCCGATCAGGCCGAACTTGCTGGCGTTGTAGGCGGCACCCCCGGCGAAGGCGTTTTTCCCGGCCAGAGAGCCGATGTTGATGATGTAGCCGCCTCCTCGCCGCAGCAGGGCGGGAATGGCGGCGCGGGTCATGTAGAAGGGGCCGCTGAGGTTGGTCTCCAACACCTGTTGCCACTCCTCTGGGCTCAGGTCCTGAACGGGTTTGAAGATTCCCACCCCAGCGTTGTTGATCAGGTAATCGAGCCCGCCAAAGGTGGCCTCGAGCTGGGCCACCGCGCGCTCGGCGTCTTGGGGGCGGGTGACGTCCCCAGGTAGGCTCAGCACCTCCCCCCCGTTGGGCCGGGCGGATTTGAGTTCTTGCTCCACCTCGGCCAGCTGTTCCTGGCTGCGGGCAAACAAACCCACCCGCACGCCCTCCCAGGCCAGGGCTCGAGCTATGCTGCGGCCGATTCCACGGGAAGCCCCGGTGACTAAAGCGACTTTGCCCTTGAGCATATCCTCAATGTAAATCTGTTCGGCGGAGTTTGCGAGGCCCCTACTGAGCGGGCTTATACAGGTCCACACCGCCTGCTTTGTCCAGCGACTGCTGCAAGAAAGCGGGGTCTACCAGGGGTTTGCTGTTGGGATCGCCCGGCAGGGTTCCGGCGAAGACCTCGAGCACATCGGTGTAGCCATCGCCATCGGAGTCTTTGTTGGCCTTGAGCGCATCGTAAAGGGCCTGAGCGATGTTGCCCTTGAAGTGCGCGCGCACGTTCTCCCCGAAAGGATTCCAGGGCGCGCCGCCGTTAGGGCTCACGTGGCAGTAAATGCAGCCTACGGTGCGGGTGTTGTCCTTGTCAGCGACCAGGTGGAATTGGGCGATGGCCTGGAGGCGGTAGGGGGGACGAGCCACGGCGACGGAGACCATCAATAAGCTAACCAGTGCAAGAGCTGTGCAGATCTTTCTCATAAAAACCTCCTACCCGAGGTGCTCAGCGATGAACGTAGCATAGGGCCTCTTTTGGGATTCGTATAGCCTGGGCTCAACTAATGTGCCCTGGGCGATGCCGGCTGCTACCGCTAGGAACTCGTCGCTGGCGCTACAGCTCGCGGTTCGCCAAGACCTCACCCGCGGGTGACGCCTCGCTTGATGCCGCTAGCCGAACCGGGGACGACCCCCTTTCCGCTGCCATGCCGCGCCAAACCGTAGACGGGATGGATGTAGCAAACCCCTACTCGAGCGCCACGATTTCCCGGGGGGGCGGGCCGTTTCGGTGCGCCTCGAGCAATGCGCGTAGGGCTTTACCCCGGTGCGAATAGCGGGCCTTTTCCTCCAGGCTCATCTCGGCGAAGGTTTTTCCGGCTTCGGGCACGTAGAAAAGAGGATCGTAGCCGAAGCCGCCTTCGCCGCGTGGCGCTTCCAGGATGAGGCCGTGGGCTTCTCCGCGGTAGGCCTCGAGGTGCCCATCCGGGTAGGCCAGCACCAGCACCGCCACGAACCTGGCCCGGCGCTCCTCGCCCTTGACGTGCTTGAGGCGGTCCAGCAGGTAGAGGTTGCGCTCGATGTCGCTGGATTTGCCGCCGTAGCGGGCCGAGTACACCCCGGGCTCGCCCTGAAGGGCTTCCACCTCGAGCCCCGAGTCATCGGCCAGCGCGGGTATCCCTACCTGCTTGGTGGCGAAGGCGGCTTTGAGCATGGCGTTATCCTCGAAGGTCGAGCCGTCCTCGTGGGGCATCTTGAAGGGGTAATCCAGCAACGAGAACAACTGCCAGCCCAGGGGGGCTAGGCCTTCGCGCAGTTCCTTGAATTTTCCGGCGTTGGAAGTAGCTACCAGGACACGCATAGGAAGAACAGGTGGGGGACTGGGGGGGTCGGGTTTGGCGACCTCGGGTTGGGGCTTGGTGGGCTCGGATCGGGGGTTGAAGGCTGCCTGGGCTTGTACCAGGCGTTCCACTGCCCGCCGCCAGGGAGAGACGGCTTCGCGCTCCTCAGGGGTCATGTCGGCTAGGGTCTTGCCGATTTCGGTGACGAAGAAAAGGGGATCATAGCCGATTCCGCCCTGACGCTCCACGCGCTGAAGGATAAGACCGGCGACCTCGCCCTGGAAAACCTCGAGCGCCCCGGAGGGCTGGGCCAAGGCCACCACCGTGATGAAGCGGGCCCCACGGCGCTCGATGGGCAGGCCGCGCAGCCGCTCCAAAAGGCGCAGGTTGCGCTCCAAGGCGGTATTCCAGGGGCCAAAGTGCACCGAGTAGTGCTCGAGCTTGCCGTTTACCTGTAGCTCGAACACCGACTCATCGGCAATGGCCGGGATGCCGCTGGCTTTGGCGGCGGCGGCGGCCCGCACCAGGGCGCTATCTAAAGGGCTCAGGTGGGGCACTTCGGGGATGGACACCTGCACTTCAGCCAGCGAGATCACCTGCCAGCCCAGCGGGCGCAACAACTCTTGGAGCCGCTGGGCCTTGCGGGGGTTGGTGGTGGTCGCCAGGACACGCATTCCTCTTTAGCCTACCCAATTTCAGGGGAGCGCTTGGTGTATACGGCGCACCAGCTCAGGGATGAAGCCTAGGCCGATCTCGAGCATCTGCTTGTACACCGGCTGGGGTACTGCCCGGCCTTCACCCCCGCCGTGCACCTCGATCACCTCGCCTTCTTTGGTCGCGACGACGGTCAGGTCGGCCCAAGCATTTTCGTCTTCCACATGGGTGAGATCCAGCAGGATGCGCTCCTGGCCAAACCAACCCAGGCTGATGGCGGCAAATTCCTGCAAAGGCCACTCGTCCAGGGCCCCCGAGCGCACCATCCTATCGAGGGCTTGGTGCAAAGCTGCATAGCCCCCGATCAGCGAGGCCACGCGGGTTCCTCCGTCGGCCTGGAGCACATCGGCATCGATCACCACCGTCTTGCCGGGGAGCAAGCCGAGGTTCAATACCGCGCGGAAGGCCCGGCCCATAAACCGCTGGATCTCAGCGGTGCGCCCCGAGAGCTTTTGCCGTTCGCGTTCTTTGCGCTCCTTGGTAGAGCGGGGTAGTAGGTTATACTCGGTCATCAGCCAGCCCTCGCGCGATTTGACGTGGCGGGGCACCCCGTCGGTGAGAGAGGCTGTGACCAGCACTTTGGTATGGCCCAATTCTACTAGCGCCGAACCTTCGGCGTAGAGGTTATAGCCGATTTGAATGGAAAGCGGGCGCATCTGAAGGGGAGTACGGCCGTCTTTACGGTTCATCTAAGGCTGAATGGTACCACGTTGAGGCCTAAAAATGCGCGGGCTCGAGGGGGGGTAAGAGCTGTCGCTTGCTTCCCGAGCGTGGGACCGCTAGAATACCTAAGCGTTCGCCCTTAGGCGGACCGGTCTTGCCGAAGTAGCTCAGCGGTAGAGCACTCGATTCGTAATCGAGCGGTCGTGGGTTCAAATCCCACCTTCGGCTCCAAAAAAATATCCGTGTAGAACGATGTAAAATGTGATAACCGGGAGTTGCAATGACTCCCGGTTATTGATTCCTGACGGCAACCTGACGGCAACGCTCCTTAAGCGGTGGGTCTGTCCTCCCTGGGGCCAAGCAACTCACCAACGGCCAGGGCGGCTTTTTTACGCTGCGCCCTGAACAGATGTTGGTACGTTTGTTGGGTGAAGGCTACGCTGGCGTGCCCTACCCGCTCTGAGACTACCTTGGGATCAACCCCGGCCAGGGCCAGCAGAGAGACGTGAGTATCCCGTAAATCATGGAAGCGAATTTCTTTGACTTTAGCCCGCTTGATGATGGCTAGAAACTCCCGACGCAGGTTGCTCGGCTCGACGGGGGTTCCCACAGAAGTTGTAAACACCCAGCCCTCGTCAGCCCAGGCGTCCCCTATCCCCAGGCGATCCTTTTCTTGCCGCTCCCGATGTTGCTGCAACACCTCAAGCACATCGCTTGAAACGTCTACCGGACGGCTCGAGCGGTACGTTTTAGGGGATTGAACAACCCGCTTGCTGCCAGCTTTGGTGAGGTTTTGCCGCACCCAGATCGCGCCTTCCTGCCAATCAATGTCCGCCCACTTCAGCCCTAGCAGTTCGCCTCGGCGCATCCCGGTCATGAGGGCCAAGAAAAAAAGGGCATACAAGCGGGAGTGTTGAGCCTCAGCCAGGAAGCGCCAGACTTCCTCGGGCGTCCACACCTCACCGGTGTAGCGCGGTGCCTGAGGGGGCTTGACCCGGTCCGCTGGGTTCCAGGGCAACAATCCCCAACGCACGGCGTCCTCGAGCGCGGCGTGCAAGGTCCGATGCACCAGCCGGACGGTCGTTGGGGAGAGGGTCTTAAGCCGCTTGGGGTCATTGGGGTGAATGCGCTTCTTAAGCAAATCAGCGTAAAGGTGAGTCAAGTGCAGCGGCTGTAAGCGCTGCACCGCTATATCCCCCAATATAGGGATTGCGTGTTTCTCAAGGGCGACTTTGTACCCGTAATGGGTGGTAGGTTTGACCCGGCGCTCTACTGAAGCCAGCCAGCGCTCACAAAACTCTTTGAGGGTGATCCGGTCGGGGTCAGGGAGCAAATTGCGGCCATAGGCCACCAGCAACTCAGCTAGCTTCTTGGCGGCTTCTTTGCGGGTCTTGGCGTACCCCCGGTGGCGCTTACCGCTGATCATCAACGAATACTCGTAGCGCCCGTCTGCGCGTTTGTAGATGGTGCCTTCATTGTTGGCGCGTTTCATAATAGGGGTTGTTCAGTGGGGGACGATTGACGATCTACTCGATCGGCTGCTCTATGTAAATAGCCAAAGGCTCAATTATCGCGTCAAACTCGCCAATGATGGTGGGTAGCAATGCCCCAAGGTTTATGTCGGCGAAGAGGTTGATATTCCTAGGCTCTACGCTTTTCTGAGGTAAATAACCCACCAGCGTGATCAGCTGATCCCCCGCGTAGCCCGCCCGGAGCTGCTCAAGGGTCAAACGTAGATGAGTGAGGTTTAGAGGAGCAGCAATGGTCCTAGTTTTTGTATGTACTACCAGCGTCAGCGGGGTAAAGGCTGTGGCTTTGAAGAACCGCGCAAAAGCTTTGCCATTTTTGGTCATTGATTTAAACGTCTTTGCCAGTTCGCCTTCAAAGAGAGGCGCCAGGTCCTCAGGGTGTTGAAAGAGTTCGAGCACTGGAGCTAGCTCCACGAAGCGGCCAAACCCGGTACAGCTGACGATTCCGGGACTCAGCTGCACATCGGCGCTCCGGATCAACTTGCGTTTGAGCAGCTCAGCCTCCAAATCGAGGTAGAGGTTGTCGTGAGCCACCCGGATTTCGTCGAGGCCCGTCGAGGCGGCTTGGTAGCGCGTTTGGCCGCCCCGAACCAGCTTGGTGGTTTCTGATTGAGCCCTCTCGCCTTCTACCCCTAAGACCCCAGCGCCCGCTTTGCCCGAAGCCTTTTGCTCGATCTTCGTCTCTTTCTCATACCCCAAGGGTACATCCTGCGTCGCATCAGCCGAAAACTCGCGCAGTTGTTTGAGGAAAGTGTAGCCCCCATTGAATTGCGAAATATAAGAGGCTACCCGGTAATCGTCGAGATAGAGAAAGTGTTTAAGAACGCCCGAATCGCTCCCGAAGAGATCGAACGCGCTGCTCATGCTCGGCCTCCATCCGGGCGCGCCGACTCTGCTGATCTTGCTCGAACTGAGCTGCCAGCGCTTCGAGATCCTCCGGTTTTACCCCAGCCTGACGAAAACCTGCTTCTAGCCCCTCGATCATGGCCAAAGTTACCCGGCTGACCTTGCGGGTGAGCCTTTCGAGTTCGCTTTCCGGGGTAGGCTTGTGGGGCATAAAAATCTCCGTTCACCATTTATACCACCTTAACTAGAGAATCTGTAAGTGGTTTGGTCACTCTCATTGATCAAGACCCACACGCGTACTTGTTCCAAGTTTTGCGATCTGTGTACCGATATGTGCTTCCCCAAAACTCAGCTAGTTCAAGTTGGGCGGTGCGCATAGCCGGGTTATAAGTAGCAATTACGCTGAAAGGGCTGGTTTGACCGTTAAGCACCGGCTGGTAATCTATAAGAGCATCTTGAGAAGTAATGAACTCGTCGTTTTTGGTGAAGAAAGAAACTTTAGCAACAACTTTATCCAAGCTTTGGCCTGACACGTTTGTCACCCTACCCTCGGCCTTTACAAAACTGTCGCTAATCTGGCTCCAATGCCAATCCTCAATGATAAGTTGTATACCTGAGCAATTTGCTTCTTTTTGTGCCGCCAGTTCAGCGGCCTGCTTTTCAGCGGTGATCTGGGCCAGGCTCTTAATTTGGTAGGTAAAGGATTGATTGCTCCCAGCGGTCACGCTGACTATTTTAGTTAGTGTGTCATAACCAGGCTTGCTGATGGTAACTGTATAGTCTCCAGGCGGTAAATTACCAAATTTGTTTGATCCCGTTGCTTTGCGGTAGTAATTATTCGGGCCTTGAACGGTAACGCGAGCGTCGCTGGGGGTTACAATAATTCGCAACGAGCCAGGACCCTGTTTGGCCGCAATGCTTGGCTTGGGAGTAGTAGCTGTAGTAGAACCAGGAGTCATAGCGACTAGAAGCGAGGGATAGACTAATAGCCATAAGATTGCTCCTAGCACCCAGCCCCAACGTTTCCCCTTGGGTTTACGAAAAGCGAAAACCAACAACCCTATGAAAACGATTGGCCATAAAAGGTATAGCATATCTCCCTCCAAAGCTTCACCTAATCTATTTTGAATTTACATCAATGTTCGCCCAACTTAGGGTCATTTACCATTCAGCGTTTCAATCCTCACTCGAGCTTTCGCCTAAGTACAGCTCTGGTTAACTGAAGCCAAAGGGTTGCGGCGGGGGGTGGGATGGGAGGGCATAAGTCAGTTCGTGGGTTTAAATTCTCCTTCTCCAAGGTTGTTGTCTGTGGGCGTTTCAGCCGCTTTCGGTTTTGCTTTAGTGCGTTTGCGCCTAGCTTCAAGCTTTTTGAGCGTTTTAGCAGCTTCGGCTGCACGCTCACCCTCGAGCGCTTCTCGCTTGATGACCTCGTTCACCAGGACCCGCTGAATTTCATCAAGACTTAGCTTTATATCTGGATTGAAGTGACGGATCTCTTTACGGATAACTTCAAGAACCGGCGGAGTCTGTAGCAGAGCTGCCATGAAGAAGCGGTTGGCAAGTTGCTGCTGGGCGTAATACTGAGGGAGGGCGGACTTGCTCAAGCCTTCTCGAGTAAGCAAGTACAAGGTGTCTACATGACTGGCCAGGCGAGGATTGAACTCAAGCAAATTGACTTCGAACACTAGCTCTTGGGTGATTGGCTTGGCAAAGATCACGCGATAGATTCGCCAAATTCGCCCATTGGTTAACGCAACCCACTCAACGCCTTGATTGGCCGCATAATCCACGGCTTGCTTGACGTGCTGGTCTTTGAGCTCGAGGCCAATAGCTTTGACCTCGATAAGCATCTGGATCGCTCCATCTGTACGAATCGCCAGGTCACAGTATGTGCCTCGGATGGCCAGTTCAGAAGTGATCTCTGAATACTTGTCAAACCCAAATAGCTCTTGGAGAATGTCGGATACGATCATAACCGTATCTGACTCGTTCACATCCCGGGTATAGGCAGAATTAAGGACGGGTATAAACCGCTTGAGGGCCGCACTAACACGCTCAGCCACCTTTTTAGGGGCATTCATAGATTCCTCCCACTAACACAGCTGTTATATAAAGGTTCTTCATATTTCTTTGAACTTACACCAATGTTCGCCTATCGTCAGGTCATTTACTCTTTCCTACCGTGCCGGTCTCCACATACCCAGTACCACGCCATAAATGCGGTCATACTCTCCCATCATGACGGGCGCGTAGGCGGGATTATCCGAGTACAGCATGGGCTGATTCCCAGCGTACTGCAACCGCTTGAGGATGATCCCATCCCCGTGCTGGTGCACTGCCACCACCCGGCCCGCCTCGGGTTGCCCCTCGGTCCAGCACACCACCACGTCGCCATTGAGGTAAGTGGGGCTCATGCTGTCGCCGCGCACCCGAACGGCAAATAGCTCAGACTCCGGTTTACCCCGCAGCTCGGGGAGGTCGAGGGTGACAAACTCCCCTCCCTCGTTCCACATTGGGAGGCCCGCTCCGGCATCTACTATAGGGATGCGGTAGCGGCGGACGGGGAGGGCGTCGGGGGGACGGGAGAAGCCGGGAAGCTCGAGACCGGTTTCTCGAGTGAATTGCTCGGGGGTCCATTGGAGAGCGCGAAGAAGGCGTTCTAAAGTAATGGGCTCCTTAGCCCACAAATAACGCAAAGAGCTTTCAGGATTGGGCAATACCTGAGTAGCCAACCACGATGCGCTTTTCCCTGCCATACGGGAAACTTTAGGCTGCGATAAACCTAAATCGCGTATGCGCCGACGAATAGCATCTGCCGCTTGATCCTCTACCAAAACCATACCTCCCCCTTTGATTGTTAGTCTAGCTGACAGCCTGTCAGGGGTGTTGACTGATCGTAAGCTTTGTGTCAGTATGGCTGATAGATGACCAGCAACTTAGGCAAACTGATCAGAAAGGCCCGTCGTATGCGCGATCTAACGCAAGAAGAAGTAGCGCAGATGGCCGGGATTTCTCGATCTTTAGTGGCGAGCATAGAAACAGGAATCAGTACCCCTAGCTTGGCTACACTGAAGAAAATAGCGTTGGCACTGGATATTCCTAGCTCAGAGCTATCAGCAGCACTGTTGATAGAATCCAAACAGGAGGCCCCCCGATGACTGACCCCACCCTCATCTGGCAAGTAGCCGAATCCCTCGGCTTTGGCCGCCGTGTGACCTACACCCCGGATGAGGTAGCAGCCATTTTGCGCATGGGCCGCAGGCAAATCTACGAGCAGATTCGCTCGGGGCATATCCGGGCTGTCCGCAACGGTAGCCGCTGGCTCGTACCAGTCAATGCCATTGCGGAATTCGTTGGGGCTGAACGGGAGGCGACAGCCCCCCGATAAGGCAATCCCCCCGGCGGCTCCGGGGGGGGAAAGGAGGATCAAATGCTCAAGGACAGTATAGCACAGGCAGACAAGGCGCGGCTGGAGTGGATGCTGCAGCAGGTCGAGGATCACGTAGCCCGGCTGCGCGAGGAGCGCTCGCGGTTGGCCCCGGACAGCCTCGAATGGGGCTGGGTTGACGAGGCCCTGTTCGAGGCCCGGTCCCTGCGGCGCAACCTGCGCACCGCCCTGCGCATGGCCGGATCGCTATTTGAATGCGAGCGTTGCGGTGCGATCCATAACCCCGAGTGGGTCGCAGCGTATGGCCTCCGCTGCGATGCCGAGTGCGACGGTCGGCTGAGGGAGGTGGAGGTATGAAAGAAAGGCTCGAGAAGGCCCTACGGATTGCCCTACATCGGGCTCATGGCGGCAATGAGCAATACGCCTTGTTTTTGGTCAATAACCTCGAGGACGACGCCGAGGCCCCAGAGTACGCCGCCCGGCCCTATCAGGGCTGGCAGGACGCTAAGCGGCTCATCAACGAGATTGAGGCCCTCGAGCGCTCAGACGGCATCGAGCACGTGCGGGTAAAGCGCCCGCTTCGGGAAGCCTACCGCACGGGGGAGTTCTATGCGTAAGCGCTTCGACTGGCCTGCTTTCTTCGCGGCCTTCTTCCTGGCCCTTATCGCCTGGGGGCTGGCCTTCGGCGTCCCCTGGGGCCTGGATTGGATGGATCGGAGGCTGCCGTGATGCCCGACGACCTCCGCGATTTCCGCCGTTTCCGCGCGGTATATGGCGCGGGGCAGTTCCGCTGGGATCGCCCCGCCACCACCCCGGCCAAAAATCCTCGAGAGACCAACACCTGCCAGACCTGGACCGAGCGGCAGGTGTTGCGGCTGGCGCGGCTTGATTCTGATCGGCCAATCGCGGCGAATGCCGCTGGCAATGTGTAGCCCCAAGGGGGCAAAAGGAGTGTGTGTATGCCGTTTGTGATGGGAAAACCGCAACAAAACGATTTTGGCACTGAAAGCGTGGTCTTCCCCCCCAACACCCCGCTCGAGTTCACCTTGGAGAAGATCGAGGCTGGGCTGTATGAGCCCTTCAAGCCCGACGGTAGTCGGGATCAGCCTTATCCCCATTTCCGCTTCACCTACAAGGATGCTGAAGGAGATATCTACCAGACTCAGCCGATGCGTTTCCCTCGGGCGTTCCAGTTCAACGAAAAGGCCGGCTTTTGGAAGCATGTAGGGGCCCTTTTTGGCCGCCCACTCACCGAAGAGGACGCTGGAGCTGTGGAGATCGATCTGGGGCCGGGCTTCGACACCTGGGAGGACGTGCTATCCCGAGATAAGATGCCTAACTTGTTTGCCAAAAAAGACGAGGTGCGCCCGCTCCAGGTCAGGAGCATCAAGGTCCACGGCAAGGAACTGATCAGCTCCGATAGCAAGGTGCTTTTGGTGTTCTCCACGCAAAAGAAAAAAGACAAAGACGGCAAACCCAAGCGTGACAGCAGCGGCGAAGAGATCGAATACAGCAAGCTCGAAAACGTATTGCCGATTTCCAGTGGTGAGAGCGGCAAGAAGAAGCGCCCTGTTTAGGAATCCCGCAAGCCCCTACCCAGGATTTTGGGTAGGGGCTTCTTGACGCTCGAAGGGACGACTATGGACCATAGCAAACTCACCAAACTCACTGGGGTGGGGCCCGGTTTGGCCGAGCGGATCGCCAACCACTTTGGGAGTGAAGCCGAAGCCTTGGCGGCCTTGTCTGAAAATCCTTATCGGCTGATGGAAGTAGAGGGCATCGGTTTTCGTCGGGCTGACCGCATCGCCCAGGCGCATTTTGGGATTTCCCCTGATGACCCCATCCGACACGGCTACGGCAACGACTGGGTTTTGCGGCAAGCCGGGGGGCGGATGCCCCTCGACCTCTACCAGGCCAGACGAATGGAGATCGGACTTTTTGATCGTCGGCACGAGCTATGGGGAGCTTTTTGTGACATCCTCCTAGAACCTGATTTGCAAGATTCCCCGGAGTTTGCACAGTACGTTTGGCTGGAGCCCGAGCTCAGGGCCGAACAAAGTTTGGCCCGCTTTTTGGGAAAGGCAACGCGGCCAACCACTAACCCTTTTATCATGCCTAACGGCATTCCTACTTATCTAAACGAGGCTCAGGTAGATGCGGTATTAAAGATGTCCTGCCCCGGATTTGTCCCCGCTCTTTGCGTCACGGGCGGGGCAGGAACCGGTAAAACCACGGTGATCGCTGAGGCAGTGAGGCGGTTAGGGGCCGGGGCAGCAAGAATCATGGCGTTTACGGGAAAGGCCGCCCAGCGGGTCAGGCAGGCGCTCGCCGAGCGTGGTTGTGAGGATTTTGCCGAAGTCAGCACACTGCATCGCGGATTGGATTACAAACCCGGGGAGGGATTCCGCAGGGAACGCTTTACGGAGTCCGTTGTAATCATCGACGAAGCCAGCATGGTGCCCAATTGGCTGCTGGCCCAGGTAGTGGCGCGGCTAGAGCCCTCGGCAACGTTGGTGCTAGTCGGCGATGTGGCTCAGTTGCCACCAATAGACGCCGGGTTCCCCTTCAAAGACTTTATCGACGCTGGGGTTCACACCGTAACTTTGACCCAAAACTATCGCCAGGAAAACCAGCGGGAAATTTTTGAGCTGGCCGAAGCAGTACGAACTCGAGCCCTCCAGCCCCCACCTTTGCACGCCTCGATCTGCGCCACCAATCTTTCTGCCTACGAGTTCAACTACTGGTGTGAAGCCTTGCTCGACCCGGGTCGGCTACCCCCTTTGCTGGACTGGCAGGCCATCACGTACAGAAACGCTGACCGCGAGCGGATCAACCTGGAGTTGCAAAAAATATTCAACCCCCACGGGGGGAAAGCTTTCGAGTACTGGCCCCGCGCCCTCCCCAGGGAAGAACGAGCCCCGATCGCGGTGAAGACGGGGGACAAAATCGTGGTGCGGGCAAACATTTACTCCCTGGAGGTGATGAACGGTCAGACCGGGATTGTCCGGGATGTTAGGCTCGACCGCGAAACCTACGAACCGGTTTCGGTAATTGTAGAAATTGAAGGGCGAAGTGTAGAAGTTCCGTTGGAACTGGCTCCAGATCTTCTCGAGTTGGGCTATTGCATCACCACTCACAAGGCCCAGGGGTCAGGGTGGAAGGAGGTGTTTATCTTGCAGCCGGGGGCAGTTGGTTTTGACTCCCGGCGCTGGTGGTATACGGCGATCTCGCGAGCTGAGGAACAGCTCGCGATCCTCACTCAAATGGGAACCAAGACCTGGTGGGCCAACGCCACCAAGCCTATGCCCTCCGAGCCGAGCAGCTTGCTCGCGCGGTTCCAGCGTTACGCCTCCCAGCCGGTGGGGGTTCGTTGATGCCCGGGGCCATGGATATCCACAGCTTCCGCCGTCGTCTGGCTGAGGCCATGAGCGAGGCGGAAATCCAGCAAGGGATTGTGAGGTACTTACGGGCTACGGGCTGGGTAGTGTTGGAGATCAAAGGTAACGCCCGGCGAGGGGGGACGGTATTTCAGACTAAGGGGATTCCTGACCTCTACGCCGTGCGGAAGGGGCGCAGCTTGTGGCTCGAGGTCAAAAGGCCCGGCCAGAGACCACGCCCCGAGCAAGAAGCGCTCCATGAACGTTTGCGCCAGGAAGGGTGCGAGGTGCACGTCATAGACGGGGTCGAAGCACTGGAGAGGCTGCTATGACCGGGATTTTAACTCCTCCTACCACCTACGCCTTTTTCCAGCACCTCAGGCTTCCGGAGGAGCGCGGGTTTTTGGAGTTTCGCGCTTTGCCTTCTAAAAAGCAGAGTTGGCAGGAGTGGCCCCCGCCCGAGAATTTTGATGGGCTTTATGAGTTTCCTCGTGAAGAGATCTACTTCGGGGTTCTCTTGCGCGATACCCGTAAGGGCAACGCCGCCCACGTACGGCAAGGCAGTGTTGCTTGGCTCGAGCTGGATTTAGCAGGGAGCCTTTACCTTCCCGATTGGGACAAGAAGAGCGTGAAACAGGCACCCCCCGAGATCCTTCGCCGGAGCGCGGAGCAGCTTTGGGCGGACCTGGAACCCGAAGCTCGAGAGCTGGGGCTACCCCCGCTGGCCGCCGTGTATAGCGGGCAGGGGCTACATGTGTACTGGGGGCTCACCACTTCCCAGGAGGGGAAGTGGCTGGAGGGGCTCAACAAAAGCTTGATCAAGCTGTTTCGCTCCTATAACCCCGAGGAGTCCGCCTACGACCGCGCCAGAATCCTGCGGGTTCCCGGCACATGCCACAGTAAAAACCCCCAGCGACCGCTGCCGGTCGAGCTACTGTACCTGGGTGACGAGCGCCTCCCGCGAGAACGGCTGGAGGCAATTCTGCAGGTCGAGGATCCTCCGGCGCTTCCCCCGTCGCTGGAGCGGGCCATGCGAGCCGGGCTCTCCCCCTGGGAACCCTCCGAGCACGATTTACGCTTATTGGTGGAGCACTGGCATGTCGGTGAGCGTAACCAGAAGGCCATGGCCTTTGGCGGATGGTGCGCCTCCCACGGGGTGCCGGAGAAGGTGGCGCTGGATTTGGTAGAGCGGATTTGCCGCGAGGCAGGGGATGAGGAGCCCGCCAACCGCCGCAGCGCGGTGGCCAACAGCTACCGCCGATATCAGCAGGGGCTGTCGATTCTGGGGTTTTCCAGTTTGCGCAAAATGGTGCCTGGCCTGGAGGGGAAAGGCCGAGTGAGCTTGGGGGTGCTTTCCGCCTCCGAAAGCGAGGCCCTGGAAGGCGCCGTCCCTGGCGAGAGCCTATCCCTCCCTCCCGAGTACCGCCTGGACGAGGCGGGGCGGCTGGTAAAGGTCGAAGTGCGCAGCACCCGTTGGGGGATCGTGGAGGACATAGAGCTACTGGCCCCCCGCCCCATTGGGGTGCGCGAGGTGTACACCGATCTGGCCACCGGCGAAAAGCACCTGCGGCTATTCTGGCCCGACCTGGATGGCACGGTGGTAGAGAGGCTGGTACCGATGGGGGAGGCCATGACCCGGCAAGGGCTGTTACGTTTGGCCGCCCAGGGGTTGCCAGTGGACGAACCCAACGCTGCCCAGCTGTCGCGCTTTTTACAGATGTACCTCTCCCACAACCGCTGGGCGCTACCCCACCGGCGAGTCACCTCGCACCTGGGTTGGCAGGGGAAAACGTTCATCCTGCCCGGCGGCGAGGTGGAAGTGCTGGAGGTGGATCCCGAGCCTTGGCGACCAAGGGGCAATCTAGAAGGGTGGCTGGAGGGCCTGAGAGCCCTTCTAAGCTGGGGGGTGACCCCGGCCCTTATCGCAGCAGCCCTCAGTGCGACAGCGCCTTTGGTGCGGGCCGCACGGCTGGTCAAGAACCCCATCTTGGCGTTATCCACCACCAGCCATTCGGGGAAGACCACGGCGGTGTACTTCGCGCTGAGCATCTGGGGGAGCCCGGAGTACAACGAAACGCTTTACCTCGAAGACGCCACGGTGAACGGATTGATGGGTCGAATGATGGCCCGCCAGGATCTGCCGCTAGGTTTAGACGACTTACAACGCTATGACGACCGCAAAGTAGGGGAACTGGTGCACTTGCTTTCTGGAGGCGCCGAAAAAGCCCGGCTTAAGCGCGATGGCAGCGAGCGCCCGGCCCGGCGGTGGCGAGGGGTGGCCTTGCTCACTGGCGAGGTGAGCGCATTGCGGGAGACATTGGGTTCAGGGGCGGTGAACCGGATGGTGGAGCTCGATGACTACCCTCTTGGCGTGGGCAAAGGACCGGAGGGGGCCGAACGTTCCCGAATCCTGCGCGAAGCGGCTCAGCATTGGGGGCAAGCCCGCACCCCGCTGCTCGAGTTGTACGCCGACCTCAACGTGCGGGAGGTAATCGATGTCTTAGGCCGATTGGCCCTGGAGACCGGCGCCCCGGCAGATATGACCGACCTGTGCGGGTTGGTGGGGCTAGGGGTACAAATCCTTCAAGTGCTTGGAGGGTGGGAGGGGGAGAGCCAGGATGAAGCGGCTGTGGCCTACCTGGCCCGCAGCCTGGTGGAGCTACGCGAGCGGCACGGCAGCCTGGCAGGGCGGGCGATGGAGGCGCTGCGCGACTTTCTGCGCAGTTATGCCGGAGCTGGCGACCAGCCGACCGATGAGATCCGGGTACGGGAGGAGCTACAGGCGTTTTACAAGGGAGGGGTTTGGTTTATCAACCCTAACGGACAGGAGGTGGAGCGGGTCATGCGGCGGTATGGGGGGTTGGAAGTGCATCTGCCGGAGTGGGCTCGAGCTGGGTGGATTGAGGTGGAGCAGGTAGAGGGGAAACGGCGCTATAAGGTGAAAACTCGCTACAAGGGCGAACAATACCGCTGGGTAGCTGTTCCTATGGTTTATGGCGAAGAGAATGAGAATGGAGCTTAAATCGGGGCCACGTGGCCCCGTAGTGGCCCCGCTAGTGGCCCCGGGGAATTCTGTGTGTAGGACAAATAAAACACATAGTGTTCCCACTGGGGCCACTCTTTATATCACCCCTATACGCGTGAAACGGGAGGTAGAAGCCCCCCCATCTATTAAGTACTTAAGTACTTTGTTAGTACGGGGGGCAAAAATTTTTGCCGAATTTTTGTTCTGTAAGTTGGTTATTTTGGTGGCCCCAGTGGCCCCGTTTAGAGTTTTTATCGATCAGAACGAGGTAAAGGCGGGGCCACTAGCGGGGCCACTACGCTCCCACTGTGGGACAGGGGAACCTTTATGACTGAACCCACCCCCCTCCTCCGCATTGCCCGGTTCTGGGGCTCCTCCCTCGCTGAACAATGCCGCCAGTTGCAACCAGAACCGCCATTGCGCCGAATGGTTGGAACGCTATGCCAGGACTGTTTGAATGGTTTGGAAAGCCACGGCCTCCGCCCTCCGATACATTTGCTCAAAGAACTGCGGGCCAATCCTCAGAAAAAGCGCTACGCGCTTTTGCGTGGCTGGTTAGAACGGTATCGGCATTGGCGCGAGCTGATTAAAACCCCCTGGACGGAACGCGGGGCCATCCATCAAGAAAATCAGGCAGCCCGGGAAGATCTGGGCTGGCAAATTTACCTGGTGGAGTCGCTGATTCAGGAAACTCCCTACCCAAACACTGCCTCTAGCTGGATAGAAATGCTCATCGGTCTAGAAAAGGAGGAACCTATGCCCATTCAAGGGGTCGCAAACACCAACTCGCGCCTGCACGATCTGGCCGAGATCGAGCGGGCCATTCACGAACTGCCCGGCCAGGTAGAACCTTGGGACGCTGGCTACAAAATGCTCTACACGTTGTTGTTGGACATCCGCTGCGCCCTTCAGACCCACGGCCCCCGGCACGATTCCACCAGCCTTGAGCAAGATCCTGTCGAAGCGCTCCCTGATTATCTGGAGATGTACCGGGAGTATTTGAGTAACTTGAAAGATCCGGACGGAGCTCGAACTGACGACGAGATGCGATATGGGGCTCGGTTGGCTTGGCGAATCTGGCAGATGCTCGAGCGCCAAGGGGCTGCCTACGAAGATTTAGCAAAGCGAATGGCAATATCTGACCCTTCTGCGGCCTAGCCGCGAGGTACCGCCAAATGCTATCAGGTCCGATCCCTGAAAGCGACAAAGGATGGGAGTAGCTAGCCCCTGGGGAGCGGCGGGGGCGACTATGAGGGGGGATTGATTGCGCTATACTGAATCCATACACCCCGCTTTAGGGGAAACGGCAGGAGGAACTGCCATCCCCGAGGGCGTCTTGCTCATCCCCGGTAGACCTCAATCCAAGCTCGGCACCCCTGAGTTCGAGCGCTGGCGCATGCACGCTAGCCGGGCCGTGCTGGATCAGATCGAGCGCTCGCCGCTGATCCCCGAGGGTTTTCTCGAGCTGCAACTCGACCTGTACTATCCCCTGGAGATGGACCGACCGACGGCCAACGATCTGGCCGAGCACCGCATCCCGCGCATCACGGCGGCGGCTGAGCCGGTGCTGATCGCCCTGTCGGGGCTGCTCTTCCAGCGCCGGGGGCAGATTAGCAGCTTGAGCGTTACGCGGATTGTGCGCCCTTCCAGCGCTCTTCAGGAAGAGTGGGGGGAAGCTTGGCGTAGGGGTGGGGTGCGGGTGCGGTACTGCGCGGAGGAAAGCAATGGCTAGGGTGTTTAACTACGAGCGCGCTGCCACGGTGCTGGCTGAGACAGCGTTCACGGATGAGGCAACAGTATTGCAGCGCTACGGAATATCGTTGATGACGCTACACCGCTACCGTAAGCGGATGCAAAACGATCCTAAATTGTTACAATTTGTTGTTACTAAAAAGTCTGCCCTCGAGCGCGAGTGGGCCAATGAGCTGGCCCCCGCTATCCGCGAGGCCATCCGCTTCCTCCAGCGCGCCGCCCGGGAGGCTGACCCTGGCGACCCCAACGCGATCCATGCGGTGGCGGGGGCGCTGAAAATTCTGTCCGAGGTGTCCATGACCAAGGAGGTGATCGGTGCTCGACTCGCTGGAGCGGATAGAGCGCAGCGTGCGGAAGCTGGAGCGGTGGCTCCCTCGCAGCCTCCCATCCACGCCCAGGCCTGACGCTGAGGGACTCCTGGAGTTCATTCCCCGCGTCAGCCCCCACCTCGAGGCCCCCCGCCACCTCGAGCCGGTGGTGACGGCCCTCGAGCGGGCTGAGCGGGAGCCGGTGCGGGCCGTGATTAGCACGCCCCCGCAGCACGGTAAATCCACGGTGGTGCTGCACTCGCTCATCTGGCGACTGCTGCACGACCCTACACGCCGTCATGCGTACGTGACCTACGCTTCCCAGTTCGCCCGCGACCAGATGTATCAAGCCGCGCTATTAGCCAGGGAAGCCGGGTTAGCCCTCGAAAGCGAATCCCTCGACCGCTGGCGCACCGCCCAGGGGGGAGGAGTGGTGGCCACCGGCATCGGCGGGCCGCTCACCGGCTACGCCGTGGATGGGGTGCTGATTGTAGACGACTATGTGAAAAACCGCCAGGAGGCGGAATCCTCCACCCACCGCGAGCGCACCTGGGCCTGGTTCACCTCTACCGCCCTGACCCGCGTACACCCCGGAGCGTCGGTGGTGGTGGTGGCTACTCGCTGGCACCCCGACGACCTGGCCGGGCGACTGATCGCCGAGGGCTGGCAGTGGGTCAACCTGCCGGCCATCAACGAGGCGGGAGAGCCCCTGTGGCCTCAGCGTCGCCCCCTGCAGTGGCTCGAGGCCCAGCGCCGCCAGATCGGTGAGTACGACTGGCATGCGCTCTACCTGGGCCAGCCCAGGCCGCGGGGAGGCACTCTGTTCCGCGAGCCCACCTATTACGACCAACTGCCGGTAGACGGCTATCGCCGTGGGCGCGGGTTCGACCTGGCGTATTCCACCCGCACCCACAGCGATTACAGCGTGATCCTCACCGGGCGCTACCTCGAGCGCGAGGGCGTGCTCTACCTCGAGGACTGCTGGCGGGCCCAGGTGGAGGCTCCGGTGTTCGCCCGCAGGGCCAGTATGGACCCCAGCCCCATGTACATCTACGCTCACGGAGTGGAGCGGGGCGCGGTGGACCTGTTCCGCCGCGATCACCGCCTGCCCATCGTGTTGCGCGACGCAAGCCGGGCGGGGGACAAGTTCACCCGCGCCCAGGCGGCCATCGCCGCCTGGAACGAGGGGCGCATCCGGGTGCCCAGGAGCGCCCCCTGGCTCGAGCAATTCTTGAGCGAGCTAGCCGCATTCACCGGCCTGGACGATGAGCACGACGATCAAGTGGATGCCCTGGCCGCGCTGTGGGACGGGCTGAGCCTGGCGAGTGATTGGCAGGTGAAAGGAGAGCAAGCCGGATGAGCCTAGAACGTTTTGACGTGACCGGTCAGAGTGTCGGGTGGGCCGAACCGCCCCCCCTCGAGCTGCGCCTATCCCCCGACGCGGCCACCAACCCCCGCATCGAGGAGAGCCTAGCCAGCCTCACCGCTTTCGAGGCCAGCCCCATTCCCTGGCCGCTGGACCCCGCTACCCTGATCGACGTCTGGTACGGGAGCCCCTGGCTGGGGGCCATCGGGCGGCTACTAGGGGACGCCCTGGCCTCAGCCCGCTACGACCTCGAGCCCATTCCTCGCCGCCCCGACGGGACCCGGCTGGGGCGGGGGCCGGGGCAGACCCCCCACGACGAGCGGCAGTACGACCAGGGCATGGCCTGGCTGGAGCGCGAGGACCTGGGGC
This sequence comes from Meiothermus sp. Pnk-1, assembly GCF_003226535.1. Classification (NCBI taxonomy): domain Bacteria; kingdom Thermotogati; phylum Deinococcota; class Deinococci; order Thermales; family Thermaceae; genus Meiothermus; species Meiothermus sp. Pnk-1. Next base: position 163,234 of record NZ_QKOB01000001.1, read on the forward strand.
AGGACGGGCTCAGTCTGTACAGCCTGCCCGAGCTAGCGCGTACTCTGGCGCTGCATCTGGATCAGACGGGCAACGCTTTTGTGGAGGTGGTGCGCGACCGGGCCGGTCGCGCCCCTGTACGTCTGGTGGTGCTGCTTCCGCAATTCGTGAGTTACGTGCTCCGCCGCGAGGAGGGCATCCGCAGGCCGATGCTCTACCAGCTCGATCCCTACTGGGGCCAGCAGTGGTTCGTGCCGTTCGGGACTCGTAAAGCCTGGGCCCCCGAGCGCGAGTTCCTCCACCAACGGCTACCCAACAGCGTGAGCAACGTCTACGGGCTGCCGCCCTGGATCGAGGCCCGGCAAAGCGTCGAAGTGGACAACGCCCACCGGGCCTACCTGCGGGGCTTCTTCCGCTCTCACGCCGCCCCCCGCTGGCTGGTCGAGGTCACCCAGGACCCAAGCTGGAGCGGCCCCCAACCGGCGCAGGAGCAGGTGGATCAGGTGCGGGCCCTCATCGTCAACTACCTCTCAGCCAACGCCGGGGAGATGGCCGGGCGGAATCTGGTGCTCTCCTATCCGGGGGGCATCCTGGTGAAGGTCACCCCGATGGACCAGAAGATCGAAGACCCCACCTTCGGGACCACCGCCAGCAACGCCCGCGATGAGATCATGGCGGTGCGCCACGTGAGTCTGATCAACCTGGGGCTTCCCGAGGGCGGCTATCGGGCCACCGCCGAGCAGCAATCCGACAACTTTGACCGGCAGGTGCTCGAGCCCTTCGCGGCCCCCCTGCTGGCGATGTTCAATCGGGTGCTGCGCACTCCCCCGCCCTCTGGGCTGGGCATCACCGACTACCGGCTGGTGGCTGAGTTCCGTGATGTGGACATCCTGCAGCAGCGCATCGAGGCGGTCATCAAAGCCGCTGGGCGCCCCATCCTGACCGGTGACGAAGCCCGTGAGCTGATCGGCTACGAGCCGCGGGGGGACGATGAGGTGCTGGTGCCTGCCGGGCTAGTTCCGGTAGGAGGACTAACTCCCCCACCCGGCCCCGACGATGGCAGCCCGGAATAGCCCCCGCACCAGCCGCCGCCATCTGGCTGAGGTGGAAGCGGCGGTGGCTGAGTACGCCAAGCCGCTCTGGGAACGAGTGGCCGCTTGGCGGCTACGCTGGCTGCGCTTGGTGTTGCGCCGGATACGCCCCGACCTCGAGCGCTTGATTTCCATTCGCACCCCGCCCCCCGAGGCGGTGCTGCTCGAGCAGCTCATCCGGCAAGCAGCGGTGCAAATTCCCCAACCGGACGCTACCGACCTGGCCCCTGACCTGCTCGATCTGGGGCGGAAGATCGCCCTGCAATACGGCTTCCTCCCCAACGACCCGCGCACGGCAACGCTGGAGAAAGAGTTCAAAGCCCTGCTCCAATCCGACCTCTCGAGCTACTGGCGCACCCTCACCGACCCGGCTACCCTGGCCCGGCGGTTAGCCGAGCTGCGGGGGGAGAACAAAACCACCGCCCAGATCATCCAGGCTGTGCAGCGGGAATACGGAGCGGAGTTCTATTCCGCCGAGCGCCTGGTCCGGACGCTCTACAACTCCGGGGCCAACCGCGCCCAGTACGAAGCGCTGCTGGCCCAGGGCTATACCCACCTGCGCTGGCTCACCGCGCGGGATAACCGGGTGCGTGCGGCTCACGGTTCGTCGAGGTTTGACCACCGCCGCATGGACGGGGTGACCGTGCCCATCGGTGAGCCCTTCGTCACCCCGGCGGGCTCGAGGCTGCGGTACCCCGGTGACCGCAGCCTGGGGGCTCCGGCGGGGGAAGTGGTGAACTGCCGGTGTACGGTGGTGGGGGTGGTGCTCGAGGGTACGATGAAGGGCGTGGAGCGAGAGCAAATTCAAATTGGCGTGCACGTTCTCGCCTCCAGCAGCGTGTTGTCGCGTAGTAAGACCAAACAGGTATTCCGTGCCATCAACACCGCAGGATTGGAAGGGTTTTTGCGGGAACACCCTCTGGCTCGGTTGGATGTGGTAAGGGCCCAGGTAGTAGGGGGCCGCCAAATTAACGGGGAGTATGACGAGCAGACGCAGGAGTTATGGGTCAATGCACGCAGGAGCGAACGGACCTTCGCTCAGCCGTTCAAATTGGGGGCAACTCCCACCGTATCCGCTTTGGCCCCTACCCTCTTAGAGGCCATCCAGCGCAGCTTGATCCATGAACTAGCACACCACGTGTTCAGCCGAAAAATCTTCGCCACCCCACTTGAAGGCGCTGTTATAGAAGCTGCCAAACTGGGCACACCGCTCACGTTCCGCGCCTCGGTGGGCACCAAGGAGTATTTCGCGGAGTGTTTCGCGGCATATACCTACGAACGTGACCTGCTCCAAAAGCATGACCCTGTCGGCTATGCTATGATCAGAAAGGTTCGAGAGGAGTTGGGTTTACCATGACCCTTGCCCATAACCGCCCACGCCCCCAAAAGGCCGACTTCGAGCGGCTCAAAAAGCTTTACCTTGAGGTAGAGGAGCTTCGTGCTGCGGGCTGGTGGGACCGGGCGGCGTTCGACCGGTTGTGGCCTCAATTCCTGGAGGCGGTGGGGGACGAGGGGGACGAGCTCGAGCCCCTGCTGGTGCATTCGCCCCGTGAGTGGTATAGCCAGTACGTTCAGGTTGAACGGGGGCCTGAACTCGAGCGCCTGTAAGCGCCTTAACCCAAGACCGCCATGTCGGAGAGCTTCGAGGAATGGAAAGTCGCTGCGCCCCAGGAGCATTACCAATACCTGGTGCGACTGGGCTTTTCCGAGGCCGAGGCCGAGGCCATTAGCGGCCTCATCCCTGGCGAGTGGGTTCGTGCCTCCGAAGTTAGGGCCGACCCCCTCACCCCCGAAGAACTCGCCACATACGAAGATTGAATGTGCTATAGTTAACTCATACATCCCCCTAGGGGAAGGCCCACCGGGCACCTCGAGGGGGATTTTTCTTTGCTCATTCGTTCCCACAACCCCACCCACCGCATCCCGCTGCAACTGCGGCAGCTACGCCAGGGCGTAGTGCTGGTGCGGGCCAGCAACGACACGGTGGTGGATGAGTACGGTACCACCATCACCGTCGAAGCGCTGATGCGCGACTGGCTGCCGGCGTTCTTGCAGCACCGCACCATCTCCTTGCAGCACAACCTGCCGGAGCTACGGGGCATCCGGGGAAAGCCCTTCGTAGGGCTGGCCCGGCGGGTAGACTTCGCCCCCCAGCTCGAGGTGGAGGTCGAGGTGCTGGACCCGGAAACCCAAGCCCTGGTAGACGCGGGCCGGATCACCGGGGCCAGCCTAGAGTTCGTGCCCCTCGAATCCCGCACCCAAGCGGTAGGGGGCAAAGAGAGCGAGGTTTACTACCGGCTGGCCTCCGAGCCGGAGCTGGCCGGGCTGACCCTCACCGACCTTCCGGCGGTGCCGGGGGCGGAGGTGCTCGAGATTCGGGCCGACATCCTGGCCCCCTGGCAGTTTGCGGTGGTGGACCCGGCGGTCTTCGAAGCCCGCAGCCTAACAGACGCGGCGCGGCTGATGTGGTTCCCCCACCATGACGCCCGCACCCACGCGGTGGACGAGGGCCTGCTCGAGCGGGCCCTCTCGGATCTCGAGGCCGGGCGCTTCGAGGTGCCCGCCACCGCGACCCTATCTCGCGAGGAGGTGGCCCGCCGCGCTCGAGCCCACCTACAACGGCACACGGCCCTAGGCATCGGTATGCGTACTACGGAGGAAAACATGGAAGCAGAACAGGCCCAATCCCAAGCTCCTAACCAGGAGCGCAGCCAGCAGGTTGACCTCAACATCAACCTCGACTTTCGCACCCCCGCTGAGCGGGCCGCCGGTGTGGCAGAAACCCCCACCGAGCGCGCGGCTCGGGAGCAGCAGCCCCCGGCCCTCGAGCGCTGGCTTCAGGCCCGCACCGCCCAACTCGAGGCCGAGGGCACCCCGCCGACCCAGGCCGAGGCCCAGGCGCGGCAGGAACTCGAGGGCAACCCTGAGCTTCGGGAGCGTTTGGAAAGCGCCGAGCGTGAGCCCACCCTCGAGGAACGCGCTGCTCGCGCCGCCGCTCAGGCCGTCACCGAAGCTCTATCCCGCTTGCCCGAGCCCCCCCTGGCGGTGGTGACCGACGGGGGCGTTTCGGTACGTTCGCGCCGTCAGACTACCGACGAGATTCTCTCTGAAGTGCTGGCCCGCTCGGTGATCCCCCAGCTTCAGCGGCGCTCTCCCACGCCCACCGAGCGGCAGGAAATCGACAACATCCTGCGCCGCAACGGGATTGACACCCGCGCCATCAGCGTCGAGGCCAACGGCACGGTCGTTTACAACGAGCTGGCCCGGCAGTTCGTGGTGCGCCCCGAGCCCGACATCATCGCTCGCAACCACTGGGCCAGCGTGCCGATGGGCGGCACCAACAAGCGCACTTTCCCCCGCTTCGATCGGGGCGGCATCAGCCACACTTGGGGGCGCACCTCCACCACCGCCATCACCGAGAGCGACCCCACCCTGGACACCTTTGAGATCGAGGTCACTGAACTTAACTCCAAGGTAACGGTGCCGGATAGCTTCAGCCTTTTCAACGCCCAGGGGCCCAGCTTCATTCAGAGCGTGCTGCTCCCAGCCATGCGCGGCGCGGCCCAGTACGAGGAGGACCGGGCGTTCTTTCTCTCTAACGGCGTAGCTCCCAACCCCACCAAGATTCTGGGGCTGCGCTACAAAACCGGCGTGACCGTGGTGGCTTCCTCTGCTAACGGCGACGCGTTCACCCAGGACATTCTCACCAGCTTGCTGCGGGCCATGCCCGTGCGCTATCGCAGCGACGTCAATCGGCTGGCGTACTATCTGCCGGTAGCCCTGGGCGACGACTACGGCGACATCCTGGCCGCTCGGCAGACCCCTGGAGGGGATGCTTGGCTGCAGCGCTTCGCCAATCAGCCCGGCCCCATGCCCATCGGCGTGCACCGGGGCATCCCGATTTACTCCGTGCCCCACCTGCCCACCAACGAGACCCAGGGCAGCAGCAGCAACGCCGCCACCATCTATCTGGTGCACCGCGATATTCCGGTGATCGGGGACGCGCTTTCCATCCGCATCGAGCCCTACCGCCGGGAGAACTTTATCAACGTGCTGCAGCTGCAGGAGTTCGTGGGCCTGGGCTACCAGTGGCCGGATGCCATCGTGCGCCGCTCCGGCGTGCTGCCCAAGTAGGGGGTAACGCATGGCTAAGAAGAACGAGAAAGCCGAAACCCTCAAGACCACCCCGGCCCCCGAGGGGCTGGTGCCGGTGCGGCTCAAGGCCGACGCGCCCTACGGCCGTGTGGTGGTGGGCACCGTCGTGGTCGAGCGCACCAAGTCGGCGGGTGCCGACTGGCCGCTCATTCCTGCGGCGGAACTCGAGCGCTTGAGCGAAGAGTACGCCCTCGAGGCCGTACCCGCCGACGAGGAGTAACGTGGGCTGGCTCGCTCCCTATGCCGATGACCTGCTCCGGATGGCGGGTTATCCTTCCCCGCATCCCCTGGCCGGGGATGCACTGACCTATGCCGAGCAAGCCATCGAGGGCTACACCCGCCGCGTGTGGGGCTCGAGCCAGCCTTTCATTCAGCGCGTCTATCTGAGCGCTAAATCCTACGTCCTGCCCCTGCCGCCGGATGTTACCAGCGTCGCTACCATCAACGGCGAGCCCGCGCCCGCCGGTATCACCTGGACCCTCACCGCCCTGGGGCTCGAGGCCACCGACGCCGAGGGCCGATTGGTGGCCTGGGCCCCCGGCGTGTGGACGGTGGCCGGGCAGCGGGGCAGCGCCGCCATCCCCCAGGGGGTGCTCAAAGCGGCCAGCTTGCTGATCAACGCCTACCTGGGCCTCTCCGACGCGCAGCGCAGCCAGATGGCGACCGCCAGCCGGGGTGATCTCAGCTATTCCATGCGCTACGCCCAGCTCAGCGTGCCGGAAGCTGAAACCTATCTGGCTCCCTACGTCAACCGCATCGCTGGAGGGCTGGCATGAATAACGTGCTTGCCAGGATTTACACCACCAAGCAGCGCCTCGACGCAGGATTCCGCGTGGATGAGATCGGTGCGTTGCTGCTCGAGCAGCCCGCTCAGCTCGTCAGCCCTACCCGTCCCTGGGAGCGGGCCGCTGCGCTGGAGGGCATTTTCTCCGCCACGCTCTACGTGCAAAGCGCCGAGGATTTGACCCCATCCGACATCGCGGTAACCGAAGACCTCGCCAGCGGCCAATCCCGCCAGTGGCGGATTCTGCGCCACGCCAACAGCGGCCCGGAATGGCGGCTCGAGCTGGCCTCGAGGGAGGTGCGCCGTGGCCCTTGATCCCAGCGTTCGCGCCAAGCTGCGCCGCAAGCTCACGGCGGGGCTGGTGAGCGTGGCGGTAGAACTCACCAACGAAGCCAAGGTGCGGGCCACCCGCCACGTGGACACTGGCGAGCGTCGTAACTCCATCACCCACGCCGAACTACCCAACGGTTCGGTGGTTTGGGGACTACCCGGCAACGTCAAAAACGCGGCCCTTGAACTAGGGTTCCGCCCTCACTGGGTGCCAGCAGCATACATTGGCGTCTGGATGCGACGGCACGGATTGAATAGTCGGAAGCTAACTCGTCGAGTCGCCGGGCTCTACGTAGGCGGGCCGGGATCGCGGCTGGATAGCGGCCCCGGCGGGGCCAGCGGCATCCGCCGGATCGGCAACAAGAACGTGTTTGGGCGCTGGCGCACTCGGGGCGAGGTCAGCCGTTACCTCGCGCCGGGGAAGGTGGGCCATAGCGTGCTGCGGCACACCGTGGCTACACGGCTAAAGTCGATTGCGCCCGCCGCTTTCGTCAGGGGGTATCAGCGTGGCTAGCATTCAAGCCGCCGCGTTGCGGCAATTTTACGCCGCGCTCGAGAGTTACCCGCCCCTGGTGGCCCTCACCGGCCACGTGCTGGGGGCTTCCACCCTCGACGCGGGGGCCCGGATCATCGGGGACTCGGTGCGGCTTCGCCCCCATCCCATCCCCGGCGTGGTGCTGGGGCTGGGCAGCCGCAACCAGGGCGGCAAAGCCACGACGCACGAAGCCCTGCGGGACTGGGAGGTCAATCTGCTGGTCTGGGCTGAAGACGTGTTCCAAGCCGCAGAGATCGCTGAGGAGATCGAGAACTTCTGCTCCCTGGCCCGTTGGGAAATGGGCCCGCTGCGTCAGGCGCAGTGGGTCTCGAGCCAGCAAATGGAGCTTACGCAGGATCAGGAATACATCAGCGTGCTGGTTACGGTGCGCTTACGCATCGCATAGGAGGACACATGGGACGTTCGGCGGTAGACACCAACAAAATCGGATTCAGTGCGGGGGCCCGCATGTTCGAGGGCCCGGTAGGGGCCAGTGAAGCCAGTCTGCGCCCCCTGGGGCTCTTGGGGGCTGACGCTACCCTCAACATCGGGCAGACCACCAAGCAGAAGCAGGATCGGGCCCCGTTGGTGGTGGTGAAGCAGGCCATCAACCAGCAGTCGGCGCAGATCCAGGTGGTGCTGCACGAGATCACTCAGGACAACCTGCGCCTGGCCTTCGGACTCGAGGACTCCGACCTCACCGCCCTGGCCGGGGGTGACGTGGTGGTGACCAACGAGCAGGTTGTGTTGGACGCCAACGGCAACGGGGTGCTGGCCAATCCGGTCAAGACCTCGGTAGCCCCGGTAGTGACCAACGTCGGCGGCACCACCACCTACGTGGCCGGGACCGATTACATCTTCATTCCCCGCGACCAGTTCGGGCGCAGCGTGATCTATCGGCTCTCCACCGGGGCTATCCCGGCTCAGGCCACGCTCGAGGTGGATTACACCTGGACCCGCACCGCGCGGGTGGAGTTCCCCATCGGCTCGCGTACCACTGTGGTGGAGCGCAAGATCAAGCTGGAGGAAGAGTACTCTGACGGCCGCAAGCTGGTGGCCATCTTCTACCGGGCCGTCTTGAGCATCAACGGGAACATCACCGTCAACACCGACGGCGAAAACGGCATGAGCGTGCCGGTCACGGTAGATGGGCTCTACGATCCCACCCAGAACAAGATCGTTTCGATTTACCTGGAGGGCTAGTGGCTAGCCAGGCCAAGTTAATCGAGGAATTACGCGCCCGCGTGGCCGAACTGGAAGCCCGTCTGGCCGCGCTCGAGCCCGCCCCCGGCTCCACCTCCGGCCAGCCGGGGGAGGTGCGTGTAGGGGGCCAGGTGGTGCGGCTCAAGCCGCTTTCCCCGGCCCAGTGGGTGCTTGCCCTCAAGGAAATCCCCGGCTTCTTGCTGGCGTACGCCGTGCAGGAAGCGCGGGGGCAGGAACCCGAGGAAGCCCTGCTCGAGCGGCTGGTGAACACCGCCCGGCAGTGGGTAGTAGCCTGCGCCCTGGATCCCTGCGACCCGGCGATGCTCACGATCCCCGAAGCCCAGCAAGTGCTCGTGGAGGTGAGCCGCCAGAACGGGCTGGATGCCCAACTGGCGGAGTTTTTTCGTCAGCGACTCAGCCAAGCTGCTGGATCAAGCGGCGCGGCGCTACGGGATGCGGCCCAGCCAGATGCTCGGGCTAACTGACCCCCGCCAAGCGTTAGCGTTTGACCTTGGGCTAGCCGACCACAGCATGCGCTGGGAACTCGAGCAGGGGCTGGGGGAGTTCTGGTGGATTAGCATTTTGCGGGCCTTCACCGGCAAATAGGGGGGACTGTGGCCGAGCAGCTAAACCTGGGAGACCTCATCTATAGGTTGGGCTTCGCTAACGAGGATGAGTTCCTACAAGCCCTGCAGCGGGTGCTGGGCCAAGCTGAAGCCAAAGCCAAATCGGGCGGCGGCGCGGGCGGCCGCGAGTTCGGGGAAGCGTTCAGCACCGAAGCCAAAAAAGCCATCGGCCCAGGGGATCAGCTGGTGCGTTCGCTGGGGCTGGATGCGGTAGGCGTATTTCTGGGCAACGCTCTGTATAACGCTTTCCAGAACGCCCTGGGGGCCACCAAACAGTTCATCGGACAATCCGTGCAGGAGTTCGCCCGCTACGAGCAAGGGCTGGTCCAGCTCAAATTGGCCGGGGAGCAAAACCTGGGGGCCGCCGCCGCCAAGATCAGAGAGATTGCCGAAGCGTCGAAAGTCTTTAGCGAAACCGACGTGAGCCTCACCCTGGGCGAATTGGTCAAAGCCGGATACGACGCCAGCACCGCGATGGAGTTGACGGCCAAATCCACCAATCTGGCCGCCGCCGAAATCAACTCCGCCACCGGGAAATTTCTCGACCTCACCGACTCCGCCAAGGCGGTGTCGGATATCGTCTCCGGGCTGGGCTATAACATAAACGAAGCCGGACGGATTATAGACGTGCTGGGCAAGACCGCCCAGGATTCGAAGCTGTCGCTAGCCGACCTGGTGCCGGCCATCGCTAGCGTAGCAGGTACAGCCAAGAGCGTGGGGCTCGAGGTCGAGGACCTAGGGGCGACCTTCGCTGCGCTCAAAGACAAAGGAATCCCCGCTGCGGAAGCAGCCACCGGGCTGCGTTCGGTCATCAACTCGTTGATTCAGCCCCCGGCAACCGCCAAAGATGCGTTCGAAAAGCTGGGGCTCACCATCTTGAAAGCCGACGGGACCACCCGCAGCTACGCCGAAGTCTTACAAAATCTCAATCGGGTAGCCGCCGGGCCCAGGGGGATTCAGCTATTGGCCCAGGGGATGGACACCTTCGCCCTCAACACCGCTGTAGCCTTGGGCAAATCCGCTAACGCTATCGGGGACTTCAGAAAGGGGCTGGAGAGTGCCAGCGGAGCCACCGAGCAGTTAGCCAATACCCTCAAGGACACCGCTTTGGGCAAGTTCCAGCAGCTTGAAGCGGAAATCGCCAACACCCGCCGGGAGATCGGGCAAAATTTGCAACCCGCCATCGCCCTGTTCCTGGAAAACGTGGCAGGGCCGTTCGCCCGCTGGGTGGGGAACGTTGCCGCCGGATTCCGTGAAGCCACGGAAGCGGCCAGGGACTACCGCCGGGAAATCGAATCTGTACGAAATGGCACCGCCCCGGTGGCTTCCCAGGTGCGGCTCCTACGGGAAGCGGTGCAGCAGCTCGAGAAGACCACCAGCCCGGAGGGACAGCCGCTAAAGGTTGGACCGATCACGGTGGGACGTTTTTTCGTCACCGGCTCGCTCGAGGGCGACCTAAAGCTACTCGAGGAACAGCGTCGCAGACTTCAGGAAGCTGAAGCGAAATTACAGGCGGCTAACGCTAAAACGCCGCCTCCGCGTAAGGAATCCCCACCGTCTCCAAAACCGCTTGCCATTCCCGACATCTCCCCCGGCAAAGACAAGAAATCCGAAGACGCCGTAGTCAAGCAAGCCCGCGAGCTGCAGGACCAGCTAAAGATTCTCCAGGACCGCTTTTCCCTGGGGCGGCTTTCCGCCGAGCAATACCGCGCCGAGCTAGAGAAGCTGGGGCGGCAGCTTCAAGCTCTCGAGAAATCCGCCACCACCACCGAGCGCAAATCGGCGGTGCTGGGCGGGCTGGCCGATGTCAAAAAGACCCTCGAGGATATTTCCAAATCGAATTTTGAAACGCGCATAAAAGCCCTCAGCGATGAGCTAGAGCGACAAAAAACGCTCTTTTCCGACACCCGTAACGTCAACCAGTATGCGGGCGCATTAGCGAGCTTGGAGAAGAAAGCGCAGGCCCTGGGGCGAGCGGCCACCACGGAGCAGGCAAAAAAGGGCGTTGACGACCTGCTCAAACAGATCAGCACAGGGCGCAAGGAGTTGCAGAAAACCCTCGAGGAAAGCGGCACCCAAGCCGCAGAGTTCCTATCCCAGCAAGCCCTGGCCCGGCTGCAATCCCTCTACGGCGACGGAATACAAGCCACCCTGGCCGCCGTGCGCCGCAGCTACCCCGACTTCAAGAGCGCTTTTGAAGACCTGCTCAAAACTGGCTTGAAGTTTGACGCCGCCCAAATGCTGGCCGCACTGGCGTTTCCCTCGAGCTTCATCAATTCCCTGGGCGATACCTGGGGCCAGGGGCTGAGCACGGCCGCCCAGCGGGCGGGGGAGCGAGCCCTGGATGAGTTCTATCAAATCCCCGAGCGGCTGCAGAAACAGACCGATGCGGTGATGCTCCGACTGCGGGTGAGCGAGATGACCCCCGAGGAGCTGTTGGGGCTCTCGCCGCAACTGCTGGAGCAGTATGTCAAGGAACTCGAGCAGTACGGCATAGACGCGGAAAACGAGATCGACCGGCTCAAGACGGCCATCGCCACCCTCACCGCCGATCCCGCCGTAATCGAGCGGGCCATCCGGGAGAGCGCCGAGTACGGCGACGAGATCGTCAAAACCGGGCGCAAGGTGGCCGACGGCGCCGACTACGCTAAAACCGGGCTGGACGAGTTCAGGAAATCCCTGGAAACCCTAGCCGCAGCGGCCGGTACCCCCCTGGCCGCTATCGAGCAGCTAGCCGTGCTGGAGGGGAATCTCAAAGACGCGCTGGCCCTGGGGTTCTCTTCGCCCCAGGAAGCCGAGCGAGCCCAGGCCCAGCTCGAGATCGTCTCCAATTTGCTGGATAAGCTCACCAACTCTCTGCGCGGCACCGAAGCCCCGCTCGACCGCTTTGTACGCAAACAAGGGGAAATGCGGGACGGCCTGCAAGTGACTATCGAGGGCAATCTATCCGACGATTCCCTCAGCGGGCTCTTTAGTGACCTCGAAGCTGAAGCCGAGCGCGGCAACGAGAAAGCCAAAGAGCTACTGGATACGCTGCGGCAAATCATCCTGGCTAGGGGCCAAGCGTTTGGCGATGCGACTAATTTGGGGTCCACCGACTACCGCAAGCTCGAGCGCGAGGGCTACGGCAGCGACCAGGGGATGGACGCGTTCGAGCGCGACCGGCAAAAGCGCGAGGAGGAATCCCAGAAGCAGCTTCAGCAATTCGAAGCCCAGCTAACCGACATCGCCCTGTCGTTCCCCAAAGCCCTGGTCCGGGGGATTCTCTCCGGGGACGTGGCGGGGGCCCTAAAGCAAGCCCTGGGCTCAGCCACGGACTTCTTCCTCAATAAAATGCTCGAGGCCATCCTGGGGCCCATAGCAACCCAACTGGCTCAATCCATTGCCAGCAGCGGCGTGCTAGGTCCAATAGGGCTAGCCATTGGCGCAGGGTTGCTATTGCTCAATTTTCTCTTCAACAAACCCGAGCCCGCATCGCAAAAAGCCGCCGCCGAGCGCTCGAGCTTGCAATCCTCGACCCCTTCCATTACCTACAATGTCGAGGCCGTCCTGAACGCCACACTGCAGGGGGATCTCAAAGATCCAGCGACGCGGGCCGAGCTACGCAGTCTGATGCGCCAGGTAGCGCTAGACGTGCTCAAGGAGGTGCAACTCGTTCGATGAGCTACACGCCGATCACCGTCACCCCCCTCAATCCCGCAGGGAGCGCCGTAACCCTACCCATGCCGGAGTCGGTGGAGAATGCCACCAACACGGTTACCTTCGAGTTTATCGACCCTATGGATGCGTCAGGGCAGCCTATAGATCTGCCAACACTGGCAGAGCCGGTGCTCACTGGATCACCTGAGCGCATACAGCAAGACATTCGCCGGGACGGCAAACGTCAGGTGCAATCTGATCCCCCCGCTCGGCTGGTTTTGGTGGAGTGGCAAGAGATTGAGCACTACACGGCCACTCAGCGCAGCTACGCGGCTGTTGGAGCGCTGGTGCTGGCGGCTAAACGCTATAACAAGTCCGCCGGCGAGGGCATCAGTTTGAGTGTGATCCTCTACCGAGCGGACGCTATCTGGACGGCTGAGGGGGTGCTGGAACTGTGAATCTCGGAGTCTCGCCGCTCACGCCGCCTCGAGTACGGCGCTACCCGATGGACATGAGCAACTTTGAGCTTCCCAGCGTCAAGCGCTGGTGGACGCTGGAAGATTACGCCAGGGTGGGGCTGTTCGGGGCATATTTTCACTCTGGCGCAGGGGAGATTCGTGCGCAAGCGTTTTGGGGACTGTTCCGTTCTGATCCCAAGCCGTACGCCTTTCACCTTACGGATCCGGTGACCCTGTTCCCGTATACTCTGGGGCCAAATCCCGACATTCGGATCGCTAAAGGCCAAGTCCCCGGCCCTTTCGGGGGGGATGAGCGCTATTTTGCCGTACTCGCAACCCCGCCGTTTGGGGGCAGCGGTTATGTAGTCGGATTGGTGAGGGAGCCGGTGAATTATGTTCCGACAGAAAATTATCGGATAGGGCCGTATATCCTGCGCACTAGCCCACCCAAAGCCGGGGTAATCACTCCTATCGGGTTCAACGATACCCAAACCCATTTGCTAATTGCTGTGCCGCTAACCGATCGAATCCTGATAGAGCGATTGGAGTTGATACGAGACCCGGATACCCAGGAACTAACGGGGTTGCAGTTTGCAGGGAACACGGAGTGGATACACGGCTATAGTGCCAATTTGACGTATCTGCGCCAGCAATACTCGGGGAGCTTGGAGGGAGTTTTATTAGATATAAACAGCGATTTGTTCGCTTTTTCAATCCAGCTTGACGCGGACGGCAACGTGGTTTCAGGCAGCCTCGGCCCAATCCAAGTGCGTGCTCCTTATGGTGGCAACCTGGTACACGGCTGGAATCCCGATGACGGCACGCTGGTGTTTTCCCAGGAGGCGCATACCTATGTAGGCCGAGTGTTCGGCGTCCAGTTGTTCGATCCGGTGGACGTGGAGCAGCCCTATGACCCCCACAACAATCGCTACCTATGGGAGCCTGCCCAGATCAAATGGCTGCCGCTGGTGGCCGCTGGCCCACAAACCCTAGCCCAGCGTTATTACTCTGACAAAAATAGCTGGGCGTATTTTGGCATGCTTGCCATGTCCCCGCCCTCCAGCTTGGGGTGAATATGCCGCTGCCCGTTACCGACCCCAACCACACCAGCGACCTGGCGTTTTACATCCTGGAAGGAATTCTTCTCCCAGGAGGTGGGCTTCTGCCCATCTGGCGGGGGAACCGGCTGGATCTTTATAACGGCTCGCTATTCGGGATAGGCAATCAAGCGCTGCTGGGGGGCCCGAGCTATTGTCTCGCGTTTGATTTGCATCGCTCTGAATTGCGATTGTACGAGTTTGATCTCAACCTGCCACCCGAACTCATCTCCGACCCCGTCCGGCTGCAACTTGAAGAATCTCTCACCGGCCCGGTGGTGGACGCCAGCATCGATTTTGCCCTTTTCAATCGCGGCCAGTTAGATCGAGACAACAAATACTACATTGGCTCGCGGCTTGAGCCCTATACCTCGCTGTACCAGTTTTTCATCAACACCATAGACCCTAACCGGGGTCTAGTGGACTATACCGGGGAGACCTATCTACGGCGGCTAGACCGCATCCCTGCAACCCGTCAGGTATTGCTGCCGCCCAGCGGGGGGCCCTACACGCCCAAACAGTGTCTGCAAGCCATCCTCGACACGTATGGCGTAAACTACGACCCACTGCCGGAATTGCGGCTGCTTGGAGCAGAAGGGCCCTTCATCATCGATATCCCCGGTTATGCCTATTTCCCGCCCAAAGCCGAGGATAAAACCGATCCCCCGTCGCTCCTCGAGCTGATCCAGCGGGCTGTCGCTCCATTTGAGGGTTACTATTTACGGATCAACTCACTGACCAATCGCCTAATGCTGGTGCCACCCCCCTGGGCCCCTGAAGCCACGCCAGGGCCCACCCTTGCCAACGCCGATATTTTGGAAATAGATCCCGGCGAGATTGACCCCTCGACGGTGGTCAACCGCTGCACGGTGCGCAGCCAGGGATTCAGCTTCACGGCCAGTCCGGTGGCGGTGCTGGAGCCTGCCTCATTCGGCTTTCGGGGCTCGTTTGATCCTAACAAAGGAGCCAACCCGCTATTTACCGTCGAGCACCCCACTCCCTCCGACCTCACGAATAAAGCGCTCAACGATGCCCCCATCGTATACGGCAAAGAGACCCGGCGCGGGACGCTAGCCATCTGGCCGCTGCAAGCGCAAACCGTGCTGGGAGACCAAACCCTGCAGGTGAATTGGATACTAACTACCTGGATTTACGAATTAGCCACCGGACAGTACGGAGGGACTACCGGCTACCCCAAGAGCGGCAGCGCCACCATCCCCCTGGACGGCTCGAGCGTCGAGCTATTCAAAGAGAGCTTGCAGTTAGGAGCCCCGCTTTCCTACGGCCACATTTGGGTATACGCAGCGTGGGATGCCCAGGCCCAGGGCGTGCGGCTGGACTATGATCTCTATCTGTATTCACAAAGCATTGGCTTCAACGGCACCGGCCTATCTGTTTACGGCGTGCGGGTAGAGCTAGCCGGGCTAGCCAAGAAGCTGGACAGGGGCGATCTTGTTGTAGCCACCTTTGGCGAGACCTACGACATCGCGCCGGGGCTATCGCTCAGCCAGTCGCGGTATGGAATACGGCAAAAAACTCTGGACATCGATTATCAGCTCACCCCCGATCAGGCTATGGCTATAGCGCAAAATCAGGTAGAAAAAGGACTCAACCCCAAGCAGATTTATCGGGTGCGCCAAGCGGCGAACATGCTCGTGCGGCCTGAGCATCTGGGACGCCGCGTGTATATTCCCCGCCCGGATGGAACTCCGGGGCTGCTAGAGGGGACGGTGCGGGCCTGGCGCTACCTCGAAGCCCACAGCACCGGTGGGGTGCAGGCCGATAGCGAGTTTGAGTTGGAGGTTACCCGCAACGTATTTGGCGACGCAACCAATTTCACCCAATACGACGAGGGCATTTACGGCCTGAGCGCATACTTATAAGGAGGAATGATGCCAACCTACAAACCCTACACCGAGATCAGCAGCCTACCGGGATCAGGGGGAGTCCGACGCATCAAGGAATATCACTTAGACCGCCACGCCGAGGCCCTGGCTAACCAGCTCGAGGCGCTGTGCCGTTTTCTGTTTTCCGCGGGCGGTATCGCCGAAGCCGGGACGGTGACGCTTACCGGGTTTGACCTCCAGGTGCAGAATCGGCTGGGGCTCACCCTGGACGGACTGGCCCCGGTGCAAATAATCGACGAGACCCTGACCCTGCCCTCCACCCCAGCGACCGGCACCAAATGCCGGGTGGTGATGGCGGCGTTCCCTCAATTAGCATCCCCTGCCGACAGCTACACCGATCCCAGTACATCGGAGATGGTCTCTCAGCCGATGAGCGTGGGGCTGGGGGGGCTCTTGTTTGTCGAGGGGGATACCACCAACTATCCGGCTATTCCCAACGGGGCCGCCCCGGTGGCGCAGCTTACCCGCACTTCTACGGACTACACCCTGGACCTGATAGAAAACACCCCGCCCACTTTCCGCTGGTAACGGGTCGCACTCAAGCCTTCGCTCGAGTGAGGATTGAAACCGCCGATAACGTGCTACACTGAATGTAGACACCCCTTTCAGGGGAAGCGGCCAAGCCGCACCTGAAGGGGGTTTTTCGTTTGCGGATCGTTTTGGACCCCGGACACGGCAATTTTCCCGGCCCCGGCTACGACCCTGGAGTAATAGGGCCCCCACCCCTGCGGCGGCACGAAGCGGCGGCGGCACTCGAGCTGGCCCTCTCCTGCCGGATGCTGCTCGAGCAGGACGGACACGATGTCTATCTCACCCGCAACGGGCAGGGCATCTCGGGCAAGCCGGATCTTGCCTGGCGGCTGCGCTTTGCAGCCAACCTGCGGGCCGATCTATTCGTGAGCATCCATTTCAACATGATCGGCGGGGGCGGGCTGGTCTACCACGCGCCGGGGGCTGCTTCCGAGCGCTTCGCCAGGGGGCTGGCCCGGAGGGCCGGGCTCTCGAGGGTTTGGCCCTCGAGCGATTCGCGCTTTGGCGGGCTCTACATCGACGCGTTCCCCGATGAGCGCCCGGCGGTGCTGTGGGAAGTGGATGGGATCGAGCGGGCCCCGCTACCGGGCGTACTGGGCAGGGGGGCCCGGCTACGTCTGGCGGGGGCGCTGGTTCAGGCAGTAAAGGACTTATAAGGAGGAACCCATGCAGTTTAGCGGAATCTTTCTCGAGCTGATCAAAATCGCAGCAGAGCTAGCCGACCTCGACGAGCCGGGGGAAAAGAAGCTGGCCGATCTAACCGAGCGGTGCGTGAGCTTGCTCGAGGTGGCCGATGACGCAGCGGTGTCGTTGCTGCCCCCTGGGTTTCGCGATGTCGCGCGGTGGCTCATCGACAACCCCGGCGTGGATTCCTGGGAGCGGGAAATTGCCAAATCCATCGCGGAAGCTGCTTACCAAGCCTGGAAAGCGCTGCGGGAGCTATTGGGCAAGGATCAGGCCAAAGCGGTGCTGGGGTAGGTATGCGCGCAGGATTAGCGTTGGCGGCGCTGTTAGCAGTGGGGCTCACCCAGTCCTCGAGCCCCCCCTTTGGAGTGCGGCTCTCCGCACTCCCCGCCACGACCTCGAGCCCAGTATCGCCCTACCCCCTCAGGATTGGTGGGCTTCGAGACGGGAAACATCGAGGGTGCCCTGCGCCCCCCTAACTAGGACTGTATGGCTGCGCCCAATGTTGTCGGATTACGTCACAGTGGAGTATACGAAGGGGTTACCACTTCGTCATACTCATTCCAGCTAAACCAGGCGGTTCAGTCCGGGCGCTACCTCTACATCCGGGTTTTTTGCAAACCGCTTTTTAGCGGCGGGAGTGAGGCTGAAGCCCAAGAATACGCCACTGGGCTGCGGCTGCGGATCAACAAAAACGGGCGTCCCCTGAAAGTCCTCGGGCACGTGGCCCAGACCAACTCGGTGGAGAATTTCCACTGGCTGTTTCGTTTGGGAGAAGATATTTCCGCCGCCGACATCATCACCCTCCAAGCCAAAGGTGGCTGGAACACGGATGTATATGTGTGCTTGGTGCACGAGCTGCAAGCCTCGAGCGGTAAGGTCATTGTGCCTGCGTACATCAAAGAAAACGACGAGCGAGGCTCGATGCCCAACAACATCCCCCGAGCACGGGCTGAACCACTGCCAGCAGGGGTTTCCCGGTTGTGGTTCCGGGATCTAGGGTATCGCGAAACGCCGAAAACGCTGACTGCTGACTCGAGATTTTCCAACCCCATCTCTATCGGCAGCACCGCCAAAGCCCCCGCGACTGCAAATGTCAGCGTCCACAGCGGCTACTACATTGGGACCGATACTGATTTATTGGTAGACGAGACCCTGTCGGCGGCGGTGTGGTGGGAATCCGTCCTCATCGCGTTTGAAGAAGTAGATGATCCGGGTCCGTCGGCTCCTTATTTGGTATCAATGCACGAGACCTACTACGCCAAAACAGAACCACCAGGCAATGCCTATATTGCGGGGGATATCAAACTGGGGGATGGCCAGGCGGATGACGCTTTGGTGGTTTTTCTCACCACCGACACCGGTACCAACAAAGAACCTCCCGCTGGCCTGGCGCTTTTGAACAAGATCAATACAGGGGGATGTTCGCTGTATGTTTGGATGCGCCGCTATACTGACGTGCCCGAATTATCCAGCAGCAACCAACCGGAGCGCTATACCTTCGACCAAACCAACCTGGGGGCTCAGGGAGTTTGGACGGCCACGACCTTGCGCTTCCCCGGATCGAGTCCTTGGACAGTGCGAAGCTCCGGCACCGCCACCGGCGGGAGCACCTCGACGCTCGTTGATAGCGGAAAGGATTTCGTCGCTTTGGGAGTGCAGGTAGGGGATTACGTAGAGATTGGTCCCAACGCGGCACAGACCGCAATCGTCGCGAGCGTCAGCGCTACCACTCTGACCTTCTCCCAAACGCTGGGAATTGCCGTGAGCACAGGCGACGCTTATGTAGTGCGCAAAAATCCCCTCACGGCCTATGTGCAAGCTGCCAGCATCAACCCCCGCAGCATCCCTGCCCAGGCACCCGCCCAGATACCGAGCCTCTATCTGTTCGGGGCCTTTGCCAACACCTCGATTGGCCAGGATGATAACGCCTGGAGTGCGGCCCCCGCGGTGGATAACGGTAGCTACATGCTAGTAGAAAACGGCGCGGCCTGGGCTAACTTCAAAGCGTTTTACGGGTGGAAGACGACATCCAACCCTGTCAACGCCAGCCTAACTTTCCAGCCAGGACGCGATCAGGTCAATGCTGGCACCCCCACCCCCACCGACGGGGCCGGACACACTCTATTGGTCTTCGCAGCCCCAGTTGCTACCACCAGCGCTCTCTCTCTGGCCAGCACCTCTCTACGCGCCAAGGGGCAAACCGTAGTTTTGAGCCAAACGCATCTGCTGGCTGTAGCTAGCGGAGCGCTCGCAGCTAGGGGTCAGGGGGTCGCTGTTAGCCAGTCCCACCTGCTCCAGCTCGCGGTTTCGGTGCTACGCGCCAAAGGTCAGGGCATTGCCCTGGCCCAGACCCACTTGATTGCGCTGCAAAGTGTTCCCTTACACACCAAGGGGGGGGGGGCGCTAGCGGTGGCCAGCGGGAATGCCCTCGAGCTGACAAACGGGGGGTTGCACGCCAGAGGGCAGGCGTTTTCTCTCAACCAGACCCATCTGCTGGGCTTCACTAACGGGAGGCTGCGCCTCGAGGGCCAGCCAGTTGCTCTATTCGGCCCCAGCACCCTGGTTGTAGCCTCGGGGGTCCTACACATCAGGGGCCGGCTGATCGCGGTGTATGGCTCGAGGCTCGAAGGCACGGCGTTTACGGTGCGTCTAATTGAGCCAAAATACACCGCTCGGCTCGTTTCTCCCGCGCAAACTGCGCGGATAAGGTAAAGGAGGGCATATGCCAACATACGTACATCCGGACATCTGCGACAAGGGGCTCAACGAGATTAAGGCGGTCGCCGCTGCAGGGAACCTGCGGCTCATCGTGTTCGCCGGGCAACCGGCCAGCGTCACCGAGGCCCGTGCCCTATACGATGGCACGACCGGCAAGACCCGGCTCACCCCCGAGGTCGCCATCGCCAGCGGTGACATTACTCACCAGAACAGCGCAGGCGGAGGGCGCGAGTTGGTGTTCGCAGCCAAAAGCACTACCTGGGCAGCCACCCGCCCTGCAGGGGATCTGCGCTATGGGTTGGTGGACGTGACCTCCGGGCTAGAGCGGTTGCTCTGGGTTGAGCAGGAAACCAGCGACCAGGCCACCACCAACGGCAACCCGGTAAACATCCCCAGCTTCAAAATTACTTTGGAGCCCTGATGCCGTATAACAACACCGCTGTGATTTGGGTTAGCGCTCGTAACCCGCTGGTGCTGGAGCTGCGGGTAAACGGGGAGCTAGCCCCTGCAGCCGAGCTAGGGAGCATCGCTCGCTGGGTGCTGGAGCTGCGACGCTTCGGCCAGGCTGTATTCGCAATCGATCAACTGACCAACTCGACCGCCTTCAGCCTTGAGGCAGCCAGCGCGCGGCTGACTGTGGATTTAAGCGACGTAGCAAACGTCCCCACCGGGCTATTCGCGCTGCGGCTCTACAGCTACGACTCCAGCGATGATGATCCAGTTATCTGGCTCGACGGAGAAGTTTCGCTCGAGATAAGAGAGTAAACGACGTCTATTGCGCAGTGAGCGAGGAAACATGGAGCCGGAGATGCAACGAATCTACGAGCGCCTCGAGCGCCTGGAGCGCGGCAACGAGCGCCATTCGGCAGTGCTCGATGAGCACTCCCGGCGGCTGGAGGCGCTCGAGGGGCTGCCCTCGGCTTTGGCCGCGATCAATCAGGCCATAGGGCGGCTCGAGGCCAAAATTGAGGGACAAAAACAATATGCGGGGCTGATCCAGGCGGTGGTGTGGCTGTTGCTGGGGGGGGTGCTGGCGGCGGGGTTCGAGTTGTTCAAGCGTTAGTTCCCATCCAGGGAAGGGATGACGGCAACCTGACGGCAACCCAGGGGTAAAAGTGGGGAATAGTGAGTTTGAAAAAGCCCGCCTAGGACACAAGTGGAAATGCCGGGATACGCCTGATTGTACTTCGTAATCGAGCGGTCGTGGGTTCAAATCCCACCTTCGGCTCCAGATAACACCAGGACGGTAAAAATGCCGTTTTGGTGTTTTTTGTTGCTGCAATTCTATGAGCCGCCCAGGACGCGCGGCGTTGGGGTGGAGGTGTGAGAGGGGCGAAAGCGCGCAAGTCGAGCGGGCTAAAACGTCATAAACCTGGAATGGAAACAACGCTTGGGAAGTGGTTTGACGCTTTCCTATTGGATGCGCGTAGCCGGGGCTCGAGCCGGCATATTGCCGCGTTTACAGGGGTTTCATCAATGACCATACTGCCCCCCGTGCTTCGGCGCACAGACTGGGGCAGTAAATCAGGATGTTTTACTTCTCCAACCCTTGCGCTTGGTACCCTTGGTGCCAAGGGGCGGAATCGAACCGCCGACACGGCGAAGGTCTAATTCAGGTGTATCCCGACGTTTCTGCTTGTGCCCTGGACGGACTTTTTCAAACCCACCACCCCCCCACTTTTACCCCGAGGTTCGAGCGCCGCTGGATGGATGCAATAGACGCTTAGCACCTCTCAGATACGCTATCTTTAGCAAATATGCTAAGGTAGGGGTGTGGGCAGGAACAAGGACATCCGCAAAAAGATCGAGGGCCACCGCCGCCAGATCGCTTTACACCAAGAGAAAATCCGCCTCTAGCTGGCCAAGCCCGACCCCGATCAGGATGCCATCCGCGACTGGCAAACCCATATTCGCAAACACGAGATGCTGGTTGAACGCTTAGAAAAGAAGCTCCCCTAGGGAGTTTCGATGTTTCTGCCTTGGGAGGATTTATGGTCAAGACCGAACTCGAACGGCTTAGCGAACGCAGCGAGCGCCAATTGCTCGAACTCGAGCGCGAGTGCATCCGTTTCCTCGAGCTGCGCAACCGGCTGGCCCACGGCGATCTCGACGAGGCCGAGCGCGAGCGCCTGGAGGGCGACCTCTACGCCCAGCTCACCCAGCTCGAGTCCGCTGCCGAGGTCGCCCGCGATGGCATGGACGCCGTGACCGAGGCCCTCCCGGATGACGATGAGTAAGGCCACTCATGAGCCCAATCCGGTAAGCCTGGAGCTAGCGCGGGCCCTCAAAGAGGCGGGGCTCAGCCAGGCCGAGCTAGCCCGGCGGTTGGGGGTGAAGCAACCCTCGATCGCCCGGCTCTTCTCGCCCAACTATGACGGGCACAGCGTGCGCAGCCTCCGCGGAATCGCAAACGCGCTCGGCTGTAGGCTGGAGATACGCCTGATCAAGCCTGAGGAGGGTTAGGGCAGATGTGGATTGGTCCGCAGGCGGCATCTGGGTGCGGCGCAACTACACGGTGGTTTGGGGAAAAAAGGTCATCCACACCCCTAAGACCCACCGGTCAAACCGCCCCGTGGACGTGGGACCGGACGTCCTCGAGGTGCTCAGGCAGCACCGGGAAAAGCAGGAGAAGAAACGCCTCGAGATGGGCGAGGATTGGGTGTTCACGACCTCGCTAGGCACGCCGATCGAGCCGGGGAACCTTCACCGTGAGTTCGTGCGGATCATCCAGCGCGCCGGGGTGAAGCGAATCCGCTTCCACGATCTG
Organism: Meiothermus sp. Pnk-1; assembly: GCF_003226535.1. Classification (NCBI taxonomy): domain Bacteria; kingdom Thermotogati; phylum Deinococcota; class Deinococci; order Thermales; family Thermaceae; genus Meiothermus; species Meiothermus sp. Pnk-1. Next base: position 185,741 of record NZ_QKOB01000001.1, read on the forward strand.
CGCGATACCCATGTAAGCTTGCTGGCCCTGGCCGGGATGGACTTTCTGAGCGGGTAGGGCATTCCAACGTCGCCTTTACCCAGCAGACCTATCAGCACGTCTTCGCGTTCCAGCGCAAGAAGGCCGCCCTGGCGGTGAGCGATTTGTTAGGCACGGAGAAGCCCACCGCCTGAAGCGCGTTGCCGTCAGGTTGCCGTCAGAACGCAGCAACCGGGAGTCTTTTCAACTCCCGGTTATCTCATTTTGAGCCGTCCCCATCGGCTTTTTTCCTGGTGCCAAGGGGCGGAATCGAACCGCCGACACTGCGATTTTCAGTCGCATGCTCTACCGACTGAGCTACCTTGGCCTGCGGCGCGCCGGGCACAGCGTGGGCTTCAGCCGCACACGGCGCGCGTTTTGGCGGCCCGGACGGGACTTGAACCCGCGATCTCCCACGTGACAGGCGGGTATGTTAACCAACTACACCACCGGGCCAGTTTTCAGCTGCCTTGGGTTGTCCAAAGGGCAGCACATAGGATGATAGTCGAGGGGGGAAAGGCTGTCAAGCAGATCGGGAAAGTATAGGGTAGACGCTAAGCACCCCGAAGGCGGTTCGCCACAGATGTCCTGGCGGGAGGTCTTAGGGATTCACAAAACCCTACGGGGCATCGGTTCGGGGAGCTTGTTGGTAGATAGGGGGGAGTCCGGTTATCGCAACGAATTCTTGCCCGATGGGCGGATCGTCTACCCTGGAGAAGGGCTACGGGGTAACCAGCAACCCACCGGGGGCAACCGGATTTTGCTGGAGGCTTACACAGATAAACGCCCCATGCGGGTTTTTGCTCGCGAGGGTCCTAACCGCTGGCGCGATCTGGGAAAGTATCGGGTCGAGGAGGTGCAGTACACCTGGTTACCGCCCGAACGCCGCTATATCTACAGGTTTACCTTGATACCCGAGTTATCCACAGATCTTGAGTCCAAATTGTAGGTGTAACACCGGGAAACTGGATTCATCCACAAAATTATCCACAGCTTATCCACAGATCGCTGGGTACTCTAATGGGCTCTACCAGAGCCCTAGGAACTGGAACCGCACTGCACCGCCGATGGATAGCCCTCTAACCGCTCCGGCGAAGGGATAAACGCCCCCAGCACCTCGGCATCCCCCCCAAGTCTTACCTGCTTTCCCGCCCCTATCAACAGCGTCTCGCCCCAACGCAGCGCTCGCCCTTCCCAGCTGGCCTGGCCCCGTACCGGCGTCAGGAGGAGGAAGCTCTCCCAGGGGGCCTGGAGCGTAGCGCTCCCCTGAAGCCGGTGGCGTTCGAGCACAAAAGCCCTCGAGGCCAGCAGGATCTCCTTGGGACCTTCCGCGTAGGGTTGTAGTCTAGGGACAGGGGTAGGCTCGAGCCGGGAGACCGCCAGGCCCTTCTCCAGGTGCAATTCCCGGCCTCGCCCGTAGTCGTAGAGCCTATAGGTTAGGTCGGAGCGCTGCTGCACCTCGTAGATCAGCAGCCCCGGCCCCAAGGCGTGGATGGTTCCCGCCGGGACAAAGATAACCTCTCCGGGCCCCACATCCACCCGATGCAGCTTTTCCCAAGCGCTCCCATCCAGCAACCCCTGGCGCAGTTCCTCGCGGGTCATAGGGTGCTTTAGGCCGTACACCAGCTCGCTGGTACCCTCGAGCACGTACCAGGCCTCGGTCTTGCCGTGAAAGCCGCTGGCCGCCTCGGTGGTGTGGGCATACGCGTCATCGGGGTGAACCTGCACCGAAAGCCATTCGGCGGTATCCAGAAACTTGATCAAAAGGGGCAGCTCTGAGCCGTACCGCCCGTACGGCACCGGTCCCAAAAATGCCGGCCCCAGTTCGAGCAGCACCTCGTTGAGCCGCCGCCCGGTGAAAGGAGGGCTCGAGACTAGGTTCTCGTCGTAAGCCAGCCAGAGTTCCCCGATGGGATCAGGCCTCTCCTGAGCGGTAAAGCGGGCCAGGCGAGGACCACCCCATACCCGCGGGACCGCCTGAGGCTCGAGGGCCAGCGCCGAGATCTCCATGGGCTGTATTCTACTTGCCCGCAAAAGGTAGGGTAATCTAGGCCAAACCGTGCGGATCCTAGCCCTATCGGATCAAATTCATCCCTTTATCCACCAGAACCGCTTCCCAGGGAACCTGCCGCCGTTTGATCTGGTGCTCATCGCAGGAGATTTACCTGGCAGCTACATCGAGTTCGTCGCTACCAAGGTGAGCGTTCCCTTGGTATTTGTTCACGGCAACCATAAGGAGGAATACGTACAGGACTACCTGGGCCACCTGACTCCCCCGGGGGGAGCCATCCCCGCCCACGGGCGCATCGTGGAAGTGGGCGGGGTTCGCATCGCCGGATGGGGTGGCGTACCCCGCTACAACGACCGGGATTTCGGGCAGTACACCGAGGCTGAGGTCGCGGCTCGAGTCCTCTCTTGGGCGCCGGCCCTCCTCCCCCGGCGTTATCTGCGGGGGCACGGGGTAGACATCCTCCTTACCCACGCCCCACCCCCCGGCCCCCACGCCGGGAGCGACTTCGCCCACCGCGGCAGCCCCGCTTTGGCGCTGTTTCACCGGCTTTACCGCCCCCGGCTGCACGTGCACGGGCACGTCCACCTCTACGAGGCGCAACCCAAGCGGGAATACCTGAGCCCAGAGGGGGTGCGGGTGGTGAACGCCTTCGAGTACGCCCTAATCGAGCTGTAAGGCCCTTGGCGATTGGCGTACGACCCAGGTGGGGAGGCGATAACTGTTCGCGGTTCTATAATCGCGTTCGAATTCTGCAAAATAATAAAGCCATGCTGCACTACCCCAACCTTCCCCTCGGTAGTGACCTCATAGACGCCGAATTGCCGGACCCCCAGGGCCGCCTCTACCGCCTCTCCGGTTTCCGCGAGCCGGTGCTGGCCATCGTGTTTATGTGCAACCACTGCCCCTACGTGAAGGGCTCGATCGCCGAACTTGTCGCGCTGGCCCAAAGGTACCGGGGGCAAGTGGCTTTCGTCGGGATCAACCCTAACGACTACACCCGCTACCCTGAGGACTCCCCTCAGGCCATGGATGCTTTCATAGCCGAACACGGCATCCCCTTTCCCTATCTGCTCGATGAACGCCAGGAAGTGGCCAAAGCCTACGGAGCCACCCGCACCCCCGAGCTCTTCGTGTTCGACCGGGAGCGTAAGCTTCGCTACCACGGGCGGGTCAACGACGTGCCCAAAGACGCGGCACAGGTACGTGAGCACACCCTCGAGCTGGCCCTCGAGGCCCTCCGGGAAGGCCGTGAACCCCCGGTTGCCGAGGCGCTGGCCATCGGCTGCTCCATCAAGTGGAAGCCCGGCAACGAGCCGAACCTCACCATCGAGCCCGCTCCCTCAGGGGGGCGGTGAAGTGCTGGCCAGGAACCCCGTCAGGGCCAGCACCCCCAACAACAACAGGGCCTCGAGCCGGATCAGCCGGCCCAGCCAGGCTCGCCGGTTCCCGCTTTGCACCCTGGGCAATAGCCACCAGCGGTTGAGGGCCGCCGTACCCAGGGTCGCCGCCACCCCCAGGAGTTTGCGCATCAGGGCTGCGCCATAATCCGAGGCGGTGAGGTTGGCGGCGGCGCGGGGTAGGCTGATGGCGAAGTGCTCCTGGCGGCCGCCGAGGTGAATAAGGGCCAGCAGGCTCCCGCTCAGCACGAAGACAACCACGGCTACCTCTCCCAGCTTAGAAAGGCGCTCCACCGCAGGGCGCAGCTCAGGGTGCCCGTCCCACAACAGGCCCAACGCCAGCAAGCTCCCCCCCCAGGCCACTACCACGGCGGTGTGGACCAGGTGGCCGGGCAGTGCCAGCCCCCCCTGAGCCCCAGCATGGGCGGTGAGGGTGAGGGTGGCCAGCAGCCCCAGCGCCGTCAGCACGAAGGCGGGGCGCTCGAGGGGGTAGGGGCGGCCTAGCCCCAGCGCGAGCAGGACCGCTACCAGCAAAAGCCGCAGCAGGAGCAACTGGCCCTGCTGGGTCTGGGTGAGGTAGCGCGGGGCCAGTTCCCAAAAGGGGCTTCCCAGCATCTCGCTGATGTGAACGACCAGGTACAACGAGCCCGTCGCCGTAAGGAAACCTCCGGCGAAGAGCAAAACCCTCAGCGCGGCCCGGCAGCTTTGGGCCAGCTCGGGGCCGATCCAGCGGGCGAAGAAGCCCGACCCCACCAGGGCGAAAACCCCTAGGTACAGCAGGAGGCGCGCGGTGACCTCGGCGTGCTCCATGGGCCTTTAGGGTTGGTAGACGAAGACGTAGAAGCCCTCGCTGGGATGGGTATCCACCGAGAGCACCCGCCACATCACCGCGTAGGCTCCGGGCTTGAGGCTTTCCTTGAGCTTGAGCTCCACCCGCTCGGCGGTCTGGGGGTTGCCCACCACCCCGGCGTCAGCCCGTTGCGCCTGGTCGTTGGTGGACCCTAGCAGGGTTCTGAACACGCGGGCAGCTTCGCGCTTGGCCGAGGCCAGGTCCTTTGGACCCAGCGAGTAGACCTTGAAGCTCGAGAGGGCCATCTCCACCGGCTCCGAGAAGGCTAGCTGGACGGTCGCGGGCAGGCGCTTGACGGTGCTATCGGGGGCTGGGGTGGCTTGGGTGAGCAGGGCGTGGGCCAGGGCCGCCCCGGCTAGGGCCAGGGCGGCGAGCAGGGTCAGCGATCTCATTGGTCCCTCACGGTGGCCTCGAGGGCCTGGGTATGCCCATCGGCAAAGCGCAGCACCAAGCGCACTTTCTGGCCTAGCTTGAGGGGTTGCTTGAGGCCCTCGAGCATCAGGTGGATCCCGCCGGGCTTGAGCTCGAGGCGTCCTTTGGGCGGGATGGTGAGGGAGTCCAGGGGTTTCATGCCGGTCATCTCTCCGTGGCCCATGTGCTCGGTGCTCGAGGTGGTGTGGAGGCTGACCCGAGCGGCGATGGGGCTCGAGACCCCCACGATCTTCACCGATTCCCCAAGCGCTGGGTTGATGAGGGTCATGTAGGCCGCGGTGGTGTTTCCCGGGAGAAGGCGTACCCAGGCGTTCTCGATTTGCAGGGAGTGGGCTAAGCCGAGCGAGCCCAGCGAGAGGGCGAGCATCCAGCCAACGATGCGGTGCATGTGGGCCTCCTCACTTGATCTCCACCGACGAAGCCGGGGTATCGGCGCTGGGGTCTTCTTTGTCCCAGGCTACCACGCTGCCGTCGGCGTACTTTTGGTAGACCTTCCAGTACAGCTTGGTGGGCGACTGGGGGTTGCGGCCTTGGAAGACGAAGCGGGCGAATTCTCCCTCTTCGATCCGGCCCCTCCAGGTGACCTCGGTGATCAGGCCGTTGGCGTCCTTGACCACGCTGCGTTCCCAGCCAGGGGTTTGCAGAAAGCGGGTGAGGACGAAGCCCGCGGGCACCACCAGCCGGACCTCCACGGTAGCCAGGGGTTTTTCCACCGGGACCTGGAGGCGGTAGGTTTCAAAGGCTCCGGTTTTGGACTCGGCCAAGCCAGCCTCCGTGCGGACGGTGGCGTGGGCCAAGGCACTAGGTAGAAGGGCAAGGGCGAACACGGCGATCCAGTGTGGGATCTTCATGAGAACACTCCTATAACCGGTGAGCACCGGTTAGGCTCGAGGGCTTGAGGTCGTAGGGCTCTCCTGGCTCAAGCCGAGGCGCATTTTCGCCAAGCGGAATGAGGGCCGGCGAGCCGACACGAAAAACTCAAGCCTGGTATAGGAGGGGCCCGGCTGGCCGTCGGTAGATAGTGGATGCGTCGGGGTTGCGGGGGGCCGAACCTCAGCCGGGGTTGATGTCTGGGGCTGCCCCAGCCCACCACGCGCTCGGTACTGGGGCCAGGATCGGTGAACTGGATGGTGCAGAGCGGGCAGTGCTCGTGGTGGTCATGCGGAGGGTGGGCGGGGGACTCGTGGTCTGCATGAGCCATCGGGCCCATCGCTTGGGGTGGCGCCGATACGGCCTGCGCCACCTCGGGCAGCAGTAGGACGGCCCGCAGCGCATGGGCGGTGGAGGCCAGCAGCGCGCACAGCACCAACCCAACCACGGCTCCTGTCAGGCGGCGTGAAGCGGGGTTGGGTAGGGCGGGTGGCATGGCCTTACCCTGAGTATGCCATCTTGCTCAGGACAATCGTCCCTCGGGTGGCCCCCTTAGCCTTGGCTGATGAGCCCTTCGCGGAGGAGGAGGTGCAGGATGGGGCCGTTGCCCTCGAGGCCTTCCAATTTTCCCTCGGCCACGCTGCGCAAAAGCCCGATGGCCTGAGGATGTTCGCGCTTGAGCGACAGGTGCAGGTCGCTGAAGGGGTTGAGGGCGTCCTGGCCCCGCAGCGTGAGGCGGTAATGGGGCATCGCCTTGACCTCGTACAGCCCGCCCTTGTAGCGCTGGGCCAGCGCTCGGTAACGGGGGGCGTTCTGAGGGGTTTCCGCGGGGCCTTTGACTTTGGCGGGGACCCCCACCACCAGCGTCCCTGCGGGTACCTCCATCCCGCTGGGGACCAAGGCTCCGGCCCCCACCACCGCCCCCTTGCCGATTTTGGCCTTGTTGAGCACCACCGCCCCGATCCCGATCAGGGCCCCGTCCTCCACGGTGGCCCCGTGAACTACCGCCCGGTGGCCTACGGTGACGTTTTTGCCGAGCAGGCAGGGATCGCCGGGGTCGGCGTGCAGGACGGCCCCGTCTTGTACGTTGCTCCCCGCTCCGATCACGATTCGTTCGGCATCGCCCCGCGCCACCGCGCCAAACCATAGGGAGGCTCCTTCTCCCACCTCCACTCGCCCAATCACCACCGCCTCGGGGGCCACGAAGGCCGAGGGGTGGATGTTGGGTTCCCACTCCTCGAGCCGATACACGCTCAAAGCGCACCTCCGGCAAGCCCCAGGGCCTCTTGCAGCAGCCTCAGGTCCTCAGGGAAAGCCAGCAGCCGCCGGGCCTCCTCGGGTTCGAAGAACCCCGCCCCGGTCATGCCGGGCTCGAGCCGAACTTTTCCCTCGCCGCGCATCAAAAACCAGTGGATTTCCCGCTGGATTCCTCGGTGGTTGGTGTAGCGGGTAGGGGAGAGCGCGCTCACCACCCGGGCCTGGATTCCGGTCTCCTCCCGCACCTCGCGGATGGCGGCCTGCTCGAAGCTTTCTCCCTGGTCTACGTGGCCCTTGGGGAAGACCCAGTAGCCCATGCGGTCCCGCAAGAGCAACACCTCACCGGCCTGGTTAAGCACTACTCCTCCAGCTCCCACAACGCTCACGTCCTCACCCTGCCTTAGATTCTCGCACATTTCTCGAGGGGGCCCCGCCGGGCTTTTTAGCGGGCAGGTTCTGCCGAATCGAATTTTCCTTTTAGATAGCCCAGGGCCTCCGGGTCCAAGTAGGGCCCGCCGGGGTAGCGCTCCTCCAGGTTTTCCATCCCGATGAGCTCAGCAAAGGCCCTCTCGGTGGCCTCGTCCCAGACCCCGCTGACGTCTCCCGCATAGTGCCCTTCTCGCCGCAGCAGGGCCTGGATCCAGGCGATGTCTTCCGGCGAGAGGGGCTCGGGGTTTTGCGGTTTGCTGAAGAGGAGGCGGTGGATCCTCAGGAGGCGCTCGAGCTCGGCGCAGGGGTCGGGGTGGTCGTCCACCCGCAGGTCGACCCAGCGGTCCATCCCGCCATAGCCCTTGCCCGCCCCCACCACCACCAAGGCCGCCGACTGCCGTCCGCGCCGGTCCCCTCCGGCTCGGTCGGCGGCCAGCAAAGCCGCCGTCAGGCGCTCCGGGAAGGGCAGGTCGGTGCGGCTATGGAAGGTTTCTACCAGCGCCTGTACCACCTCCGGCCCGGCCAGGAGGTTGCCCTGGGCGGCGTAATTGGGGCCGGCCTGGCCCCCGGCCCAGGGGTGGCACTCCGCCCCGGTAAAGCTGAGGCTTTCCCCCTGGGCGCTCACCAGGCCAAACTGGCGCTTTTCCAGCTCTGGATCGGTGCGGCGAAAGGTGGTGAGCGCCTCCTCTACCCCTGCTCCGGCTTTCAGCAGGGCCAACCCCTGCGGGCCAAACCGGGGGTTGGCGTACGACTGGGTGGCGACCGCCCCCACCCCGGCCTCGAGCCAGGGCACCACGGAGCCCACGGCCAAAAACTTGCTGGCCACGGCGATGCCCAGGTCGCCGGTTTCTGGGTCGCGGGCGACGAGGGAAAAGGTAGCGACCGGCGTCATGGCCCTATGCTACGCCGTCGAGGTAGACGAAGACTACCCCGTAGCCTTTGCTGAGCTCGAGCCCTACCGGGCCTAGAGTCTCGTTGGAGAGGGTGAGGCTCGAGCCCAGCTCCACCCGCGCCCCGGCGAGCGGCCAGCGCACTCCCCCTAGGCGCAAGCCCTCCAGGTCGCTCAAGCCCACCACGCTGAGCCGCCTTCCCGGCGCCAGCTCGAGCCTGAGCTTTCCGGGTAGCAGTGGGTAAGCTTCCTCGGTTCCGCTCGAGAGCCGCACCCTTAGGCCCTGCTCCGCCAGCCGGAGGGCCAGGGTGAGGTGGGCGAGGGTCTGGTCGGTGCGCCCGCCCAGGGCCCCCACCAGCCAGAGTTCGCGCGCCCCCAGGGCCAGGGCCGCCTCGAGGGCGAGTTCGCCGTCGGTCTTGTCCTTGGCGGTGGGGTGGACCTGGCGAGGGACGTGGGCGTAGCGCTGGAGCAGCTCGGGGGGGCTCGAGTCGAAGTCGCCCACCCAGAGCTCGGGTTCCAAGCCGAGCGGGGCGGCGTGGGCCATGCCGCCGTCGGCGGCGATGGCCCGGGCCCCGGCCAATTGGGCCTTCAGCTGGGCGGTGGGTACTAGCGGCCCGGAGAGGAGGATGGCGAAGCGGCTCATGCCGCCTCCTCGTTGAGGGCCAAAAGGTGCTCGAACCGGATCGTGAGGCCGACGGCCTGGCCCTCGCTGAGCCCGGGGTCGGGGCCTTCCCAGTACAGCCTGAGCCCCCGCAACTCCAGCCACAACCCCACCCGGCTCCCGTAGAACAGCCGCTCCAGCACCCGAGCAGGGTGTCCTTCCCCGAGCTCCAGGGCCGCCGGGGGAACCAGGTGAGGGACTTCGGGCAGGCCCAGGCTTCGGCTCTCCTGGGCGCTCAAAACATTCTTGTGCCCTAAGAACCGGGCCGTCCAGGCGTCTTTAGGCCGTGCGTACAGCTGTTCCGGAGCGTCCGATTGCACCACCCGGCCCGCGCGCAACACCGCCACCCGATGGGCCAACACGAAGGCCTCGGCCTGGTCGTGGGTCACCACCAAGGCCGTGACCGAGGTGCGCCGCAGGATGTCCCGTAGCTCGAGCAGGAGCTCCTCACGAAGCCGCAGGTCCAAGGCCCCTAGGGGCTCATCCAGCAAGAGCAGCCGGGGTTCGGGGGCCAGCGCCCGGGCCAGCGCCACCCGCTGACGCTCGCCGCCGGAGAGCGCTTCGGGGCGTTTGCGGGCGTGGGGAAAGAGGTGGGTCAGCTCGAGCATCTCCCGCACCCGAGATGCGATGCGGGCTTCATTCCAGCGCCCCTCCCGCAGGCCGAAGGCGATGTTTTCGTAGACGGTGAGGTGCGGGAAGAGGGCGTAGTCCTGGAATACCAACCCCACCCCCCGCCGCTCGGGAGGGAGGGGGGTGAGGTCGGCCTCGCCAAAGGTAATCCGCCCGGCCTCCGGGGTCTCGAGGCCCGCCACCAGCCGCAGCAGGGTGCTCTTCCCCGAACCCGAGGGCCCCAAAAGGGCCAGGGTCTGCCCCAGAGGGACTTCCAAGGTGGCCCTGAGGACGAAACCGGGGTAGCTTTTGCGCACCTCCTCCACCCGCAGCACCCCTCGATTATCCCTGATCTTGCGGCTAACGCTCGAGGGCTATGCGGGGAGATCGCAATCGAAGGTAATTCTATCGCCATTTTATTCTAGCTACTTGTTTTAGATGTTAAACTGCAAGGTGCTATAGTTTTGAATAATCCGTAGAGATGAGGATGAATATGCACGTACGAGGGGGGGCTTCGGATATCATGCTCTACCTAAAAGAGGCCACCCGTGGTGAACATGAGCGGCTTGAGGCGCTGCTGCCGGTTTTCGATCCGGCCTTTGACCGCGGGCGCTATGTGATATTACTGAGCCAGATTTATCAGGCAGTGGCTCCCCTCGAATCCCGCCTGAGCACCTTACCTTTACCGCCAGCTTTATGCCTTAGCGAGCGACTCAAAAGCCCGGCGCTGCGCGCGGACCTGCTTGCTTTGGGCGCGGAGTTGCCCCCTCTTCCTACGGCCTTGTCTTGGCTGCCCCAAGAGGTGCCGGAAGCCTTGGGGGCCATGTACGTCTTGGAGGGCTCGAGCTTGGGCGGGCAGTTGATCTCGCGGCACCTCCAGAATAGCCTAGGCCTCAGCCCGGAGCGGGGGCTACGCTACTTCGTTGGTTACGGTCCCAAGACCAGCGCGATGTGGAAATCCTTTGGTCAGATCTTGCGGCAGCAAGTACTGCCCGGCAGCGAAGAGCAGGTCGCCGAGGGGGCGCGCTGTACATTTGCGTTATTTGGCCAATTCTTGCGGGGGGGATAGCATGGGCTACGAGGAGGCGGGCTTGTTGCCCCCCACCTATCTGGGCGGGCCGGTCATTACTCCTGACAACTGCGACCGCGAGCCCATTCATATTCCGGGAAGTATCCAGCCCCACGGGGCCTTGCTCGCGGTAGATGCGCATACTCAGCTCATCCTGCAAACCAGCGTTAATACCGCCGCCCACCTTGGTCAGCCCCCGGAAAGCCTGCGTGGGTCTTCGCTGGCGACTGTTTTGTCAGAAGCGGCGCTCCAGCCAATGCTGGCCGCTTTGCCGGTCGGATCGCCGGATAACCTTCAGTACCGCACCACGCTGGATCTGCCGGTTGGCCGCCGGGCGCTGACTGCCCACCGGGTACAGGATCTGCTGATCTTGGAATTCGAGGCCAGCCAAGGGTATGACCCAACCGGTCCGCACGCCTTGCGCAACGCGGTTTTTGCCCTCGAGGGGGCACCGACGTTGGACGGGCTTGTACAGGTGGCAGCGCAAGTAGTTCGAGAGATTTCCGGTTTCGACCGGGTGATGATCTATCGTTTCGCCCCCGACGCTAGCGGCGAGGTTATCGCTGAAGCGCGCCGGGCCGATCTCTTTAGCTTTTTGGGGCACCGCTTTCCTGAATCGGATATTCCAGCTCAGGCTCGGGCTCTTTACCTTCGGCATTTGTTGCGGATGACCGCGAATGTGGAGGCTCAGCCTGTGCCGCTCGAACCCTTACTTAACCCCCAAAACGGCCAACCTACCCCGCTGGGCGGAGCGGTGCTGCGGGCTACCTCGCCGATGCATATACAGTACCTGCGGAATATGGGGGTAGCCTCCAGCTTGTCGGTCTCCATCGTGGTGGAAGGGCGTCTATGGGGGTTGATCTCTTGCCACCACCTCACCCCCTACGTAGTACCACCTGAGATTCGCACCGCGTTGGAGTACTTAGGCCGCTTGCTTAGCTTGCAGGTGCAGATTAAATCCCGTGCCGACACCGATGCTTTTCGGGCTCGCTTGCATGCTCAACACGCACGGTTAGTAGAAGCGGTGGCCCATTCGTTGGATCCTCTCGAAACCCTGAGCGACGAACGGCTGGACTTGGCTGGGCTTATGCGGGCCAGTGGGGTCATCGTATTTTTTGAAGGGCGCTGGCGGGCTCGTGGACAGACTCCTTCTCCCACGGAGATAGAAAACCTTCTCGCTTGGCTGCGCACCCAGGAAGGCTCTTTTCTGTATACCGACGCTTTGGCTGAACTTTGGCCGCCTGCGGCCCAGCTTAGCGACCGGGCCAGCGGCCTGCTAGCCATCGGAGTGGGCAACAACTGGGCGGAAGGAGTGGTGTGGCTGCGGCCCGAGATCGCTACCGTGGCCCGCTGGGGTGGGGCTACCCCACAAAGCGCCAAGGATTCCCTAGGGCCACGCCGCTCCTTTGCCACTTATGTAGAGACCGTGCGAGGACGGTCCGAACCTTGGCATCCCGGTGAACTGGAAGAGGCCCAAGACCTTCAGCGCGCCCTGACGGCGACATTGGGGGAGCGGTTGCACGTGCTGCGGGCGCTAAACGCTGCCCTCGAGCGCTCCAATGCAGAGTGGCAACGGCTCGCCTTCGTGATCGCCCATGATATGCAAGAGCCGGTACGTCTGATCGCGCAATTCGCCGAACTTTTCGCCTTGCGTTACCGTCAGCAATTGGATGGACAGGCTGAGCGGATCTTGCACTTTTTGCTCGACGAGACAGCCCGGCTACGCACTCTCACCCAAGACCTCTATGCCTACACCGCGCTGCTCTCGGCACCCCCTTTAACCCGCCGCCCGGTGGCGCTGGATGAGGTACTGCGGGATGTGCTGGCTAAGCTAGAACCGCAGATCCGGGAAACTCAAGCTCGCCTCCGCCTACCGGAGCAAGCGCCCTTGCTTCAGGCAGATCCCGAGCGCCTACGCGACCTATTGCTGCATCTTTTGCGCAATGCTTTGACTTTTGGTGGGCGTCCTCCCCGGATTGAGGTAGAGCTCGAGCGTGTGCCAGGAGCCTGGCAGCTCACCGTGCGTGATCACGGCCCAGGAATTCCGCCAGAGTACCATGAGCAGGTGTTCGGCCTTTTTCAACGGCTGGGACGGCGTGAGGATGCACCGGGTAACGGTATCGGGTTAGCCCTTTGCCGTAAGATTGCCGAGCAACACGGCGGCCGCTTGACCCTGCAATCTACTCCCGGCGCCGGTTGCGCGTTTACGTTTTTTCTCCCCGATCCGGAGCATCATGGCTAATCCTCCCCTCCGCATACTTCTTGTCGAAGACAATCCCGCCGACGTCTTCTTGATGGAAGCAGCCCTAGAGCTGGGCGAGCTGCCGCATACCCTTTTATTGGCCCGTGACGGTCAAGAAGCCTTGGAACTCCTTCGAGGAGCGCGTAGCCAGGATAGTTTGCCGGACCTCATCCTATTAGACCTCAATCTTCCACGTCTCAGCGGCTTTGATGTCTTGCAGGCCATTCGTCAAGACCCTCAGCTTAGCCACCTCACGGTAGTGGTTTTTACCACCTCGAACGCCCATTCTGACGTTCAGAGGGCCTATGCCCTGCAAGCCAATGCGTATGTGGTCAAGCCTCCGGGGCTCGATGATCTTCTTAGAATAATCAGCCAGCTCAAGTCCTTTTGGTTCGAGGCAGCTAGCCTGCCGTGTAGCTACCCACACTTAGAGGGGGGTAGGACATAGCCAGCGGGGTCCTTACGTGACGCAAAAACACCTTTCGCCCTCGGGGAATGGGCTACACTTGAAGCCGATATCATGGCCGTGACCCTCCTGGTGGTAGACGACGAGCCCCACATGCGCTTGCTGGCATCCCGTATCCTCTCCAATGCGGGGTATCAGGTGTTTCAAGCCGCCCACGGGGCAGAGGCGCTGGAGGTCTTGTTGCAACACCCGGAGATCCGGTTGGTGGTTACCGATATCGCCATGCCGGTGATGGATGGGCTCGAGCTTTTGCAAAAGCTGGCGGTGCGGGGAACCCCTCCGGTGGTGGTGATCTCGGCCCGCAGCAGTCAGCGCGACGAGGAGATGGCCCTTGGGTTGGGGGCCAAGGCCTTTTTGGCCAAACCCTTTCGCGGGGAGGAGCTGCTTAGGTTGGTTGCGGCTGAGTTGCATGGAGGGGGAGGGTCAGGCTGAAGGTGGTGCCCTTGCCTACCTCCGATTCCACCCAGATCCGCCCGCCGTGGGCCTCCACGATGGCTTTGGAGATGTAAAGTCCCAGCCCGGTCCCCGACACCCCGCGCGAGACGGCACTTTGGGTGCGCCCGTAGCGCTGGAACAGCCGGCTTTGTTCGGATTCGGGGATGCCCGGGCCGGTGTCCTCCACCTCTATCTTCAGGCTGTCGCCCTCGAGCCTGGCCCGCAGGGTGACCCTCCCGCCCTTAGGGGTAAACTTGAAAGCGTTGGAGAGCAGGTTGCCCATCACCTGGCCGATGCGGTCGGGGTCGGCCTCGACCGGCGGGAGGGGGGGGATCTCCCGGTGGAACTCCACCTGGGAGAGCTGGGCCACCCCGGCGAAGCTGTCGGCTACCCCCCGCAGGGTTTCCTCGAGCTGTACCGGGCGCTTGTACACCTCAAAGCGCCCCGCCTCGAGCCGCGAGGAGTCCAGCAGGTTATCCACCATGTTCTTCAGCCGCCGTCCGTTGTCGTAGATGATTCGCAAGAACTCCTGGCCTTCTTCAAGCGGGATCTCCCCGCTGGTGAGCAGCTCGGCAAACCCCATGATGGCCGCCAGCGGGGTGCGCAGCTCGTGGCTCACCGCCGCGATGAACTCGCTTTTGATCCGTTCGGCGTCTTTTTGCGGGGTCACGTCGCGGATGATGAGCAGGCCCTGCTGGGGGGCGATCTGCACGGCCCGCCCTTCGTAATCGCGCAAGCGCCCATCGGTACGGATCTGGTATTCAAAAAAGGGCAGGCGGCCTTGGGTAAGGGCCGCGTGCAGCGCCTCCATGGCCCGGTTGGCCGCTTCGGGAGGCAGTACCTCCGAAAGGGTACGGCCCAAAAAGGACTCGCCCGAGACCGGCAGGGGCTCCTCGCGGGCGGACTTGTACTCCTGGATGCGCCCTTCCTGATTCACCACGAAGAGCATGTCGGGGATGGCTTGCAGAATGGCCCGGTTGCGCGACTCGCTTTCACGTATGGCCTGCTCGGCTAGCTTGCGCTGGGTGATTTCGTGCAGCACCAGTACCCTGAGCCGGCCCTCGCGGGTGCCCAGCACGCTGAAGGTGCGGCCTTTTAGCTCCACCTCGAGCTCCCGCCCCTCGAGCGCGGGGTAGAGGTAGTCGGGCAGATCGCCAAGCTCTACCTCGCGCTCCAGCCCCAAGGCCTCTCGCGCCAAGCGGTTGGCGAAGCCCCGGTCCTCTTCGAGCACGATCACCCCATCGCCCATCTGCTCGAGCGCCTCGGTGAGTTTGCTGCGCTCGAGGGCTAAGGCCTCGGAGAGCCGGGCCTGCTCGGCGTAGACCTGCGCGTTCTTGATGGCTACGCCCGCGGTGTTGCACAAAAGCTGCACATACCACAGGTCTTCCACCACCACCTCGGTGCCCTTGGGGCCGTGGTCCACCGCTACCACCCCCAGCACCTCCATGTCGGTCTGGGTCTGCGCTGGCTTTCCGGGCTCCACGAATGTAGGTGAAAAGGCGGTGATGGGCACAAACGCCATGCTCTCGCTGTTCACCCAAGGAGGAAGCTGCTCCTTGGTAGCGAGCACCGGGCGGCGCAAACGGGCGGCCTGGGCCATGGGGTCGCTCGAGCCCTGGATGGGAATGCGGATGCGGCTATGCCCCCGGGTGCGGTAGACCTGCCCCTCCTTGACCGTGAGAAACCCCTGCAAAAAGTCGTTTTGGTTGACCGCGACGGTCACCCGATGGTATCCGAAATCCTTGTGCAGCCGCACCGCCAGGGTCTCGAGAATGGCCCCCAGGTCGAGGTTGCGCACCACTTGGCGGGAGAGCGCGCTCACCAGCTCGAGCTGGCGGCTCCGCTGGGCTAGCCGGGCGCGGCTTTCGGTCACTTCCTCGTAGACCCGGGCGTTGCGCACCGCCAGGGCGGTGGAGCGGGCGATGAGCGGCATCAGCTCGCGGGTTCCCTCCGGGAAATGCCCCTCCAGGGAGAGCACCCCCATCGCCCCGAAGTGGCGGCAACTGGGGCAGACCAGCGCTCGGTTGACCTTGGTGGCCTTGGGGCTGATGGTGCAGGAGCGCTCTGGGGTGACCCAGCAGTAGGGGTTCCCGCCCGAAGGGGCCGCTTGCAACACGATGGGCAGCAGGTAATCGCCTTCTTTGACGATCCCCTCGGGGGGGGCGAAAAAGGCCTCTTGGACGGGGCCTTTCCTCGAGAGCGGCAAGGCGATGGTGGTGACGGTCTGGTGAGCCCCCGAGGCTACCTCCCCCCGCAGGTCCTGTTCCGCCGGGTGATAGAGAAAGATCGAGGCCCGCTCGGCGCCCAGTTGGCGGGTGGTGGCCGAGAGCAGGTTACGCAGCACCGGCTTGAGCTCCACGTCCGAGAGCAGCGCCTCGTGCAAAGCGGCCATCACCGCGGCGGGTTCGGCAGAGGCTTTGCGCCAGCGAAACATCTTCTATAGCCTAGAACATCCGGGCGGTTTCTCCCAGGCATTTGGCCGGGCGAAGTACGAATGTCCCGCAAGCCTTGCCTAGGATGGACCTGCGGGGTGTGTAAACCGCCTGACGTATGGCTGCCGCGGTACACCTTTAATCTGAAGCCATGACCCTTACCTTTGTTTCCGCTTTCTTCGCGGGGCTTTTCTCGTTTTTGTCGCCCTGCGTTTTGCCGCTGGTGCCCACGTATTTGCTCTACTTGGGGGGTGAGCGCGGGCGGCCTCTATTCAACGCCCTCTTTTTCGTGGGGGGGTTCGGGCTGGTGTTCTTGCTGCTGGGGCTGCCTTTTACCCTGCTGGGTAACCTGCTGGCCGAGCACAAGAGCCTGCTGGGGCGGGTTGGCGGGGCGGTGATGATCCTGTTTGGGGCTTACATGTTCAACCTCTTCGGCCTCAAGAGCTTGGCCTCGAGGGGGGTGGGCCTGCGCTATCAGGGCGACACGGCGCGGCCTTGGGGGGCTTTCGTGCTGGGGGTGGTGCTGGCTTTGGGCTGGACGCCTTGCATCGGCCCCATCCTGGGCGGTATCCTCACCCTCACCACGGTGGAGGGGCGGGGGGCCGAACTGCTGCTTATCTACATTCTGGGGTTGGCCGTGCCGTTTTTGCTGGTGGCGGTGTTCGCCGACCGGGCAGTGGCCTTGATCCGCCGCACCGGCCACCTCACCAAATGGGTCGAGCGCGGCGCCGGGGCCTTTCTGATGCTGGTCGGGGCCTTGCTCCTCAGCGGCTACTACACCCAGCTCAACGGCTTCTTTCTCAAGATCACCCCTTCCTGGCTGCTCGAGCGGCTATAATTACCCCTACCCGGTATGCTACGCCCCATGACCCCTTCCCCCCCGCCGCCCTACCTGCTCCGTGCCGAGGCCCTCTCCAAGCGTTACGGGCGGGAGTGGGTGATCCGGGAACTGGATTTTAGTCTGGCCGGGGGTGAGGTGGTGGCGCTTTTGGGGCCCAACGGGGCGGGCAAGACCACCCTCTTGCGCCTGCTGGCCGGGTTGGTGCGCCCCACCGCAGGGAGGGTGAGCGCTCAGGCCAAGGTCGGCCTGCTGGCCAATCCCCCGGCCTTCTACCGCCACCTCTCGGGAGAGGAGAACCTGGCCTATGCCCTGCGCCTGGAGGGCCGCAGGGTAGACCTGGGGGCGATCCGCCAGCTCCTCGCGCACCTTGGGTTACCCCCCAAGAAGCCGGTGCTCTCGTACTCGAGCGGGATGAAAAAGCGTTTGGCCTTAGGCCGGATGCAGTTGCTTGGGACCGAGGTCTGGCTCCTCGACGAGCCGGAGGCGGCCCTGGATGCCCAAGGCCGGGAGCTCCTGGGCGAGATCGTGCGCCAAGCGCGCAGGGGAGGCGGGGTGGTGATCGCCACCCATGACCGGACCTGGATCTCCACCCTGGCCGACCGCCAGGTGGTGTTGGGCCATACCGCGAGGGGTGAGCGGTGAGGGCGGTGGAATCTTCTCCCAGAGCGTACTCCGGTAGCCTGGAAAGCGGAGGGGCGGTGCGGAGGATTTTTTGGTTGGCCTGGCGCGATTTGACCCTCGAGCTGCGGGGGCGGGCCGGGCTACTGGCGGTGGTGTTTTTCCTCACGGTGATGCTGCTCATCCTGGGGCTGGCCTTTGGCCCCTACCCCCAGGACTTGCGCAAGGCCGCGCCGGGGGTGTTATGGGTGGCGCTGGCTTTTGCCGGGAGCCTGTTGGCGGGCCGGGCTTTCGGGCTCGAGCTCGAGGACAACACCCTGGATGACCTGCTGCTCACCCCCGGCGGCAAGGAGTGGATCTACTTCGGCAAGCTGCTGTTTCAGATGCTCCTGCTCCTGTTGGTGGGAATCGTCCTGATCGTGTTCACCGCCGGGCTTTTCTACCTGCCGCTCTCGGCCTGGCCGGGGCTCTTGCTCACCTTGCTATTGGGCACCTTGGGTTACGCCAGCGTCTCCAGCTTCTACGCTGGGATGCTGGCCCGCTTGCGCGGGCGCGAGGTGCTGCTGCCCTTGCTCTTGTTCCCCATTGTGGTCCCGGTGGTGCTTTCCTCGGTGCAGGCCACCATCGCCTTGGTCCAAGGTACGCCGGTGGCCGAGATGCGCCACTGGTGGCAGCTTCTGTTGGTCTTCGACGTGATCTACGTTACGGTGTGCAGCCTGCTTTTTCCCTGGGTGCTGGAGGGGTGAGCGTCATGCTCTACATCTGGCCCGGCCCAGCGTACCCATTCTCATGCCGCTTGTCGGACAATAGAAAGGAGTCCGTATGCAGACCCTCGAGCGCACCCCTGCTACCCGCCTGGACGGCCTGACCCTGGCCCTCCTGGGAACCGGCACCCTGGCCTTTCTCGTTGCCCTGTACTTCGTGCTGACCTCCCCCCCTGAGGTGAGCCAGGGGTACGTCTACCGGATCGTCTTCGTTCATATCTCCACGGCCTGGGTGGGGTATCTGGCCTGCTTCGGCTGCCTGGCCTACTCGGTGGCCTACCTGGTGACCCGAAAACCCGCCCACGACCGCATGGCCGCGGTGATGGCCGAGCTGATCCTGTTGTTCATGGGCCTGACCCTGGTGCAGGGGATGCTCTATGCCCGCCCGACCTGGGGGGTGTACTGGGAGTGGGAACCCCGCCTCACCACCACCGCCATCCTCTTTGCCGTCTACGTGGGCTACTTCGTGCTGCGCGCGGCCATCGAAGATCCTGAGCTCAGGGCCAAGGCCGCCGCAGCGGTGGGCATCTTGGGGGTCATCAACGTGCCCATCAGCTACATGTCGGTGATCTGGTGGCGCAGCCTGCACCAGGTGCAAAGCTTCAACCTCACCACCGGCAAAAGCCAGTTCGACCCGGCCATGCTCCCCGCGCTCTTGGTGACCCTAACGGCCCTCACCTTGCTCCTTTTCGGTTTCGCCCGCTTCAAGGGGTACCTGGCCGCCCAGAGCGCCCATAAGGAGGCCATGGATGGATAACCCCCTGTTCAACCCGGCCAACCCCTTCGTGGTCTGGGCCTACCTGCTTACTTACGGAGCGGTGCTAGGGTATCTGGGCTATTTGGTCTGGCGCTACCGGCGGAGGGAGTAAGGAAGAATGAAACCCAAATACATCCTCGGCATCCTGGTCGTCCTCGCGGCACTGGCCTACATGGTCTTTGGCGGCCTGGGGCAGAACCTGGTGTACTTCATCACCCCTTCGGAGTACTTCCAGCAGCCTGCGCGCTACCAAAACCGGCCGGTGCGGCTGGGCGGGATCGTCAAAGCCGGGACGGTTCGCTACAACAAGGACACCCTCGAGCTGCGCTTTGTCCTTTCCGACGGGGTTTCTGAGGTTCCGGTGGAGGCCCGGGGTACCCCTCCGGCGCTCTTCAAGGAGCGCCAGGGGGTGGTGGTGGAGGGCCGCTTCCAGGGCCAGAGCTTTCGGGGGGATACCCTCTTGGTAAAACACTCGGAGTCCTACCAGGCACCTAAAGCGGGCTGGACCCCCGACCAAGTACGCAAGCTGATCGAGGAGACCAGATGAAGCCGTACGTTTTAGGCGATACGCTTAAGGGACCTTTTGACGTACCCCGTGCGACGCACGAGGTGAGGCGGAGGTAGGCATGACCCCCGGCCTCCTCGGTGGACTCTCGCTGGTCGCTGCGCTCCTTTTCTCGCTGATCGGGCTGGGTTTGTCTGGCTTCGCCCATTTCCAGCGGGACGGGCGCTACCTCGAGGCCGCCCGACGCACCTCGGGGCTGGCCCTGCTCGCGGCCCTGGTGGCCTTCGGGGCGCTCGAGTGGGCCTTGCTCAGCGATGATTTCAGCGTACGGTATGTGGCGGAGCACCACTCCAGCACCTCGCCCCTATGGGTCAAGCTGGTCACCCCCTGGGCGGCGCTCGAGGGCAGCATCCTGCTATGGGCTACCCTGCAAACCCTCTATACCTGGATCGTCTCCTGGCGGGTGCATACCCGCGCCCTTCCCGGGGGCAAAAACGGCCTCGATCCCTACCGCGCCCCTATCGCGCTGGGGGTGCTTTTCACCGTGCAGGTGTTCTTCTTCGCGGTGATGGTCTTTCTGGCCCATCCCTTCGACGCGGTGATCCCCCCGCCCACCGAGGGGCCAGGGCCTAACCCGCTCTTGCAAAACCACTGGATGATGGCGGTGCACCCGGTGCTGATGTACCTGGGCTTCGTAGGCTTCAGCGTGCCGTTTGCCTATGCGGTAGCGGCGATGGCCACCCGGCGCTACCAGAGCTGGGTGCACGAGACCCGCTGGTGGACCATGATCGCCTGGGGCTTCCTGACCGCGGGCAAGATGGCCGGGGCCTGGTGGAGCTACGAGGTGCTGGGTTGGGGCGGGTACTGGGCCTGGGACCCGGTGGAAAACGCCTCCTTCCTGCCCTGGTTGCTCGCCACGGCTTTCTTGCACACCTCCATGGTGCAGGAGCGGCGGGGACTGTTGCGAAGCTGGAACTTTGCATTGGTGATCCTGACCTTCGTCGCCACCTTCTTCATGACCTTTCTGACCCGCTCGGGGGTCATCCAGTCGGTGCACGCGTTTGGTGAAGGGCCGGTGGGGCCGGTGTTTCTGGCCTTCTTGCTCTCGGTGGCGTTCGCCAGCTTTTACTTCCTCTCCCGAGTCTCCTCGGAGCTTCGCGATGCCGGGGAGGTGCGCCTTGTGAGCCGCGAAGGGGCCTTGCTGGGTGGGGCCATCCTCTTCACCGTGTTCACCTTCGTGGTGCTGGTCGGCACGGTCTGGCCGCTGGTGGTGGAGGCCCTGAGCGGGGCCAAGGTTTCCGTAGGGGCCCCCTTCTTCAACCAGATGGCGGCCCCCTTCGGGGTGTTCATGCTGACGCTGATGGGCATCGGGCCGGTATTGCCCTGGCGGCGGAGCAAGCCTGAGGCGGTGCGTAACCTGCAGATCCTGTTGGCGGTGCTGTTGATCGGCACGCTGGTGGGGTTGGCTCGGGGCTGGACCGTAGGGGTTTCGCTAGCGGTGGGGCTTTTCCTGTATAACCTGGCGGCGGTGGGGTTGATGGTGGACCAGGGGGTGCGCGAGCGGGCCAGATCGCTGGGCATTTCGGCGGCCCGAGCCCTGGCGGATCTCGCCCTCAGCAACAAGCGGCGCTTCGGCAGCCACATCGTTCACGTGGGGGTGGCGTTGGGCTGTCTGGCCATCGCCTTCAGCCAGGCCTACCGGGTAGAGGCGCAGAAGACCCTGCGCCTCGGGGAGACCTGGAAAGAGGTGGGGCTCGAGGTGCGGCTGATCGACCTGCGGCAGCTACAAGAACCCAACCGCCTGGCCACCGTCGCGGTCTTGGAGGTGCGCGGCACCTCTCGTCAGGGCCTGTGGGCGGAAGGGCAGTACCGGCCCCGGCTCAACGTCTACCGGGCGATGAACCAGCCGTTGCCCTCCCCTGCGGTGAAGTACACCCCGGGCAACGATTACTACTTCATCCTTCAGCAGTTCGGCCAGGACGAGCGGGGGGTGTGGGCTACGGTGCGGGTGATCGTCACCCCGCTGGTGCTGTGGTTGTGGGTGGCGGGGATGATCGTGGTTTTGGGGACGCTCTACATCCTATGGCCTGCGGGCGTGCGGGCTTTGGCCAAGGCTCCCGGAGGGGCCACCGCGTGAAGCGCTTGTGGCCCTTCGCCCTGCTGGTCGGGTTGGGGGCGCTGTTGTTCTGGGGTTTGCGGCGGGGCGACCCCGGTGCGCTGCCTTCGGTGTTGGTGGGAAAACCGGCCCCGGATTTTACCCTGCCCACCTTCGCTCCGTACCGAGCGGAGTGGGGGGAGCAGCTCCAGCTTTCCAAGTACCTGGGTCGAAAACCCATCCTGCTCAATCTATGGGCCAGTTGGTGCGTGCCCTGCCGTGACGAGGCCCCCCTGCTCGAGGCCGCCTGGCGGCGCTACAGAGACCGCCTGCTGATCCTGGGGGTGAACGTGCAGGATACCAACCCCGGGGCGGCCTTGGGGTTCATCCAAGAGTTCAGCCTCACCTTCCCCAGCGGCATCGACACAAACGGGCGGGTCTGGATCGACTATGGCGGCTACGGGGTGCCCGAGACCTTCTTGATCGGCAAAGACGGCAAGGTGCTTTACCGCCACGCCGGGCCGCTGAGCCCGGCCACGCTCCAGGAGTTGTTGAGGAAGGTGCTATAGGGGATGGCGCAACGCCAAACGCCAAACGCTAAACGCCGGATACCAGGGGTCATTTTGATGGCGTATTGCCTCTGGCTCCTGGGATCGGCCTTCGCCCAACCCGCTGCCAACACCCCACCCCCCGATTTTTCGCCCCGGGTCTTCGAGATCGCCCGGGAACTGCGCTGCCCGGTCTGCCAGGGGGAATCGGTGGCGGAGTCCAACGCCGGGATCAGCCAGGAGATGCGCCGCATCATCGCCGAGCAGTTGGCCCAGGGCAAGACCAAGGAGCAGATCAAAGCCTACTTCGTAAGCCGCTATGGGCCCTGGATCCTCTACGAACCGCCCCGCTCCGGGCTCACCCTCTGGGTCTGGCTGGCCCCGCTGGTGGGGGTGGGGTTCATCGGGGCGGGCCTGTACTTTTACCTGCAATCCGCCCGGCGGCGCTTGCTCGAGGCGGGCGCGGCGGAGGTTTCCGAAGAGGAGCTGCGCCGCGCCGAAGCCGAACTCGACCGACCATGACCCTGATCCTCGCCTTGCTAGTCTTGCTGGCCGCCATCGGCTACGCGATGCTACCGTTGCGCCAGGCGGCTCGGCCTTTCCCCCCCAACCCCCGCCCCGAAGAACTCCAGGCCGAATTGCAGCTGCTCAAGGCCCAGGCTAAGGAGGCCGAGGGCGAAGAGCGCAAACGGCTTCTGTTGCAGATCGTGAAGTTGGAACGGGAAATTGGACCGCTTCCCGGCGAACTGCCTCCCCCGCGCCGGTTCCCTCCGGCGCTTTGGGGGGTGGCGGCGCTGGGGGTGATCGCGCTGGGGGTGGGCCTTTACGCCTTCACCCTGCCCCGGCTGCCCGGCGAGACCACGGTTACCGCCCGCTCCGAAGCACGGGAGTTGAAGCGGCTGGAGGAGAGGGCCAAGCAGGGTGGGCAGACGGGGGACTGGCTGGCTTTTGCACACAAGGCCTGGGAACTCCAGGACTTCGACCGGGCTGCACAAGCCTACGTTCGGGTGCTCCAGCAAGACCCCCGCAACGTCGAGGCGGTGCGGCGGGTGGGCATCCTGCTCTTTATGGGGGGCCGCCCACAGGAAGCGGTGCAGTTCCTCCAGATCGCCCTGCGCGCCGACCCCAAGGCCACCGAGGGCTGGCTTTTCCTGGGGAATGCTTACTTCCAACTCGGCCAGCGCGAAGCGGCTATCCGGGCTTGGGAGAACTACCTGGCCAACGGCGGCGAGGCTCGAGAGCGCGTACAAAACCTCATCGCCACGGCCAAGGCCCAACAGAGCGCTCCCGGCGCGTCGGGGCAGCAGGTCTATCTGCAAAAGTGCGCCGCCTGCCACGGAGCGCAGGCCCAAGGGGGAGTCGGGCCCAAGCTGGCCGGAAACCCCATCGTCAAAGTGCCCCAGGCGGTCAGCGAGATCGTGAAGAACGGGCGGGGAAAGATGCCCGCGGTTTTGCTCAGCGACGAGGAGCTGAAAGCATTGCTGGAGTACTTGGGGGGTTTATGAAGCTCACCCGGCGCGACCTCATCTGGATCCTACCCAGCACGGCTACGGCAGGGTTTTTCGGCTGGTTCGCCCTGCGGGCCTATAACATCCAGCTCAGAAAAGCCGGGGTCGGCGCGCCGCAGTGGAAGGAGGGGCCGAGGCTCGAGGTGGCTAGGGTCTTTGCGCTGGCCCAGCCCTGGGATTTCCGCTACTTCGAGTACCCGGTCGCCATCGGGGCTGCCACGCGGCTGCTCGAGGCGGTGCTGATCCGGGTGCCCCAGCCGCAAGAAGGCGGTCTCACCGTGGGCGAGGCCCACTTCCTGGCCCTCTCGCGCATCTGCACCCACCAAGGCTGCACGGTGCGGTACGTGCCCGACCCCGAGGTGGGCTCCATCGCCTATAATTACCGCTCCGACCATCCCTTCCTGGGCTGCCCCTGTCATTTTGGGGCCTACGACCCCTTGCAGGCCGGGAAGGCCGTATACGGCCCGCCGCGCTACCCATTGCCCCGGCTGCGCCTGGAAGAGGAAGCCGGGACGATCTATGTAGTCGGCCACGAGATTCCGCTACGCCCGGCGGAGGGAGGGTGAGGCGGTGGTGGCCTCACCCCGTGAGCTGCACCCGTACGAACTTGTCTTTGCCCCGCTGGAGCACCCGCGGCTTGTCCAGCGAGACCAGCAGATTGGGGTCGGTGATGACCTCGCCGTCTAGCCGCAGGCCCCGGTTTTGGATCAAGCGTTTAGCCTCGCCGTTGGACTCGGTGAGGCCGGAGAGGGTAAAGAGCTTGGCGACCCCGATCCGGCCCTCCTGGAGCTCGCTCGAGGTGATCTGGACGGTGCGAATATCGTCGGGGATGCCGCCCTTGGCGACCTCGTTGTACCGTTCCTCGGCTTGGCGCACGGTCTCGCTGACGTTGAGGGAGTAACCGGTTAGGGGTGCCACCACGATCATCACTGCCTGGGGTTCGCTATCCCGCCCGGCCGCCTCGAGCCGGTATCCCATCTCCTCGTACAACCCGCGGTCAAGCCGCGCCGGGATGCGCGGCAGGGCATAGCTTCCGGCCACCAGCCGGGCCAGGACCCGGTGCGCCCCTACTGGCCCGCCTCGTTCGAGAACCTGCCGGATCTCTTGGGGGGTCAGGTCGGTGCACAGCTCGAGGTACTTGGGTAGCAGGTCGTCGCCTACCTTCATCAGCTTGCGGTAGATCTCGGCGGGTTCCTCGGTGATGCCGATGTAGTTGTCGTAGCTCTTGGACATCTTGCGCCCGTCGGGGCCCTCCAGCAGGGGCATGATGAAAGCCACCTGCTCCTCGAGGCCGTAGGCCCGCTGCACCTCGCGGCCCACCAGCAGGTTGAACTTCTGGTCGGTACCCCCCATCTCCACGTCGGCCCGGATTGGCACCGAGTCGTACCCTTGGGCGAAGGGATAGAGGAACTCGTGGATGGAGATAGGGATGCCCTGGGTGTAGCGGTTTTTGAAGTCCTCGCGCTCGAGCATCTGGGCCACCGTAAGCTGCGAGGCCAGCTTGATGACTTCCTTGAAGTTCAGGTTCTCCAGCCACTCCGAGTTGTAGCGCAGTTCGAAGCGCTCTTGGTCCTCGGTGATCAGGATCTTGCCGACTTGCTCGACATAGCTCTTGGCGTTGGCGCGGGTCTCCTCGAGGGTGAGAGGGGGGCGGGTGGCGCTGCGCCCGGAGGGGTCGCCGATCATGGCGGTGAAGTCCCCGATGATGATGACGACTTTATGCCCCAACTCCTGGAACTGGCGCATCTTCCTGAGCACCACCGCATGGCCGATGTGGATGTCCGGTCGGGTGGGGTCCAAGCCCAGCTTTACGGTGAGCTTTTTGCCCGAAGAGAGTTTTTCCAGCAGCTTTTCGTGGGGGATGATCTCGACCGAGCCGGCCTCGAGCTGCTTCAAGGCCTCGACGGGGGATGCAACCGAGTTCATGCCCCCAAGTATACGGAAATAGCCGGCCTTCCATCCTCACGATGCTCAAGTGAACCAAGCCCTGCGAGGGGAGCCCCTATACTAAACCCGTGCGTACCTTGTTGATCCTGGCCGTCCTGCTGGGGGGGCTTTACCTCTATGCCGAGAATTTTGGTCTGGCCATAGGCGCGCCGCCTTTCATCCCGGTTTATTACTGGAAGTACACTGGCACCGCCACCAAGCAGCTCCGGGTGAGCGGGATCGCCGATTCGGTCAAGATCATGCTCAGCGGCGGGCTATCCGAAGGTAGCGTGACCATCGAGCTTCGCCAGGGAGGACAGCTCGTTTCTACGCCAAAGACCTACACCGGCACCTTCAAGGATCAGCTTCAGTACCGGGTGAGCCCGGGGCTTTACGACATCGTCTTCCGCATCGAGCGGGCCAAGGGCAGCGTCCGCTATGACTGGGTCTCGACTAAATTCGATCCCTACTAAATGCTTGGGACCATGCGGGGTTTCCGTGCACCGCCCGTGTCATTACCGAGGGAGTCAGGGGAAAAACCTGGGCGTGCCCAGCCCACCCGCGGCGATTGCTAGAAGCCATCCTGTGTGGTAACCTTGGGGTTGGCTTGCCCGAAACGGGCGCAAGAAAGCAAACTCTGGGAGGAGCATGGCACAGAAAAAAACCACCCGTAATCCCTCGGCGATGAAGCGCCACCGTCAGTCTCTCAAGCGGCGGGCGGCCAACCGTTCCAAGAAGTCCACGATCAAGACCATCAGCAAGAAGGCCGTAGCCCTGGCTCAGCAGGGCAATGCCGAAGAAGCCACCAAGTTTCTACGCCTGGCCGAGAGCCTGATTGACAAAGCTGCCAAGGGCTCCACCTTGCACAAGCGCGCCGCCAGCCGCAAGAAGTCCCGCTTGGCCAGGAGCGTGCACAAGCTCCTCAGCGCTTCGGCGTAGCAACCTGTAGGGGTGAAGGATGGGCAAGGGAGATCGTCGCACTCGTCGAGGCAAGATCTGGCGCGGTAGCTACGGCAAATACCGCCCCCGCAAGAAGTAGCCGCGAATACGGGAGTTTCGCAGCCCCCATCCTGGATAAGGATGGGGGTTTTTAGGGGAGGGAGCCCCGGCGTGAGTAAAACCTCAGGCCCCAGAAGCCAAGTCACCCGTGCCCTCAGCGAACCGTGCCGCTGTGTTCGGCTTCTTCCTCCCACAGCAAGTCCCGCAGCAGCCAGCCTTTGCCGGGCGGGGCGATTTCGCCTTTGCGGATGCTCTGGATCAGGTAACGGCGCACCAGGCCGATACTGTAGCCGCTCTGGACTATTTCCCCTAGATTGCGGCTGCCGTCGAGGTGAACGGTGATGTCGTCAGGGTGGGGGGCTTGCCCGGCCAGCGTGCGGCGGGCGGTAGGGTGGCGGATACGCAGCCCGAACCAGGCGTATTTGCGCAGGGGCATCAGGTCGCCCTCGCGCAGACCGCGCCAGGCTCGTTCGGCTGCGATGATGAGCGGAACCTCCCAGATCTTGGCGGCCCCTCGGATACTCTTTCCACCTATGAAGAGCCCATAGGGCTCAGAGGCCCGCAAAGCCTCCAACACCCGGCTGGGCGAGTCGAAAAGCTGGCGGAAGCGGGTCCACTCGTCGTAAAGGCGCGCCCATTCGCCGATCAGGGCTTTGAAGCGCAGCGCAGGCGGTGGCGCCGAGTCGCCGTGGCCAGCGGGCGCTGCGCTGGTGAAGCGGAACCAGCCCTCCTGAGGCTGCAACGGCAGGGTAGAGATGGCCTCCAGCCCCTCCCAGTCCAGAATGCCTCCGCCGGTAATCTCGCCCTCGAGGAAGTGTAAGTGCACCGGTAGGCCCCCTACCTCGAGGCGAAGCTCGCCCGAGCCGCGGTTCTCGTGGATCATCTCCAGCAGTTCTAGAAGCCCGATTGTTGCTAAGCTGCCTTCCACAGGTGGCCTTCTTTAGCGTTCCTCCCGGTATCCTTCGCCCAGGCCCAGGACTAGGGTTTTCCCCTGGGTACCAACATACTCCAACAGCGCCTCCCGCAGGGCCGCAACTGCACTTTGAGGGGCGAGGGCGGCCAGGGTTGGTCCGGCCCCACCGACGAAGGCCGCCAACGCCCCGGCCTGGTAGGCCCGCTCTAAGGCGGCCTCGAGCCCCGGCATGAGCTGGGCCCGGTAAGGTTGGTGGAGCCGGTCCCGTGCGGCCTCGCGCAGAGCATCCAGGCGTCCTGAAAAGAGCGCCGCAGGCCACAAAGCAGCCCGGGCCAGGTTGAAGACCGCATCGGCATGAGGTATCGCTGGGGGCAGGGCGGCCCGCGCGAGGGGGGTTGGAACCTCGTAGGCGGGAATCCCCAGCACGAACCTCAGGCCCTTGGGGGAGGGTAGGGGTAGGGCCAAAGGGGGATCGGCCAAGGCCGCTACAAAGCCGCCGTAAACCGCCGGGGCTACGTTGTCGGGGTGACCTTCGAGCTGGGCCGTCACCCGGAACACCCCGTCCTTGCCCAGCCTGCCCCCCGAGAAGCGATCGGCCAGGGCCGCGCCCGCTACCAACGCCGCCGAGCTCGAGCCCATCCCCCGCGCGAGCGGGATCGGGTTGTAGGCCCTGATAGCGATGGCCGGAGGGGGTTCCCCGATCTCGGCCCAGGCCGCGCGGTAGGCCTGGTGGATCAGGTTATCAGGGTGAGGGGGCACACTCCCCTCGCCCTCGTAGAAAAAGGAGTCCTGCGCGGCAAGGCGGGCTTCGACCTCCAGATATAGGTCCAGGGCCACCCCCAAAGCATCGAAGCCAGAGCCCAGGTTGGCCAAAGTTGCGGGAACGTACAGGCGCACCACTGCGGCGAATTATACCGGAGTGTGACCGGTCTGCTAATGCCAGTAAGGCCGGACCTGCCCTTGGGCCAGCCGTTCTCTGGCTTGGGGTATGGCGTCGGCGAGCTCGTGGGCCAACAGGCCCACCCTCCCCAGCAGGTCCCCGGCCAGGCCGTGCAGGTAGACCCCCAGCCGGGCTGCGTCCCAAGGCGCGAGCCCCGCCGCTAGCAAAGCCCCGATTACCCCAGAGAGTACATCCCCCATCCCGCCCGTGGCCATCGCCGGGTTGCCGGTGGTATTGACCGCCAGGCGCTCTCCTGCAGCGATCACCGTGGGCCCCCCCTTGAGCACCACCGTCACCGCAAAGCGCCCGGCCAGGGTGCGGGCGCTCTCGAGGGGGAAGCGGGCCACCTCCTGAGCGGAGCTTTGCAACAGCCGGGCCGCCTCGCCAGGGTGCGGGGTGATGACGGTGGGAATCCCTGCCCCGGCGAACTCCTCTACGATCTCAGGGTGCAGGGCATCGGCGTCCAGAAGGGTGGGGAGGCCCAGCGCACGCACGGCCTGTGCCGCCTCCTTCCCCGATGGCCCGGCCCCCATCCCTACCGCTACCGCCTCGGCCTTGGCCGGCTTTAGGGCCGCTGGG
Source organism: Meiothermus sp. Pnk-1 (assembly GCF_003226535.1). Lineage (NCBI taxonomy): Bacteria > Thermotogati > Deinococcota > Deinococci > Thermales > Thermaceae > Meiothermus > Meiothermus sp. Pnk-1. The sequence goes on from NZ_QKOB01000001.1 coordinate 214,801, forward strand.
CTCCAGCCCACCACCGGAAGGCGTACCGCCTCGAGCGGGGGAACCACTGCGGCTTCCTGGGGATAGGCTACCGTCACTAGCCCCGCTCCGGCGCGATAGGCGGCGATGGCGCTCAGCGCCGGAGCCCCGGTATAGTTGGGGTAACCCCCCACTACCAGCACCCGCCCCACGCTGCCCTTATGGGCGTCGCCAGGGCGGGAGGGCAGCAGGGCCTGCATGGCCTGGGGCGTGAGAAGTTCCGCCAAGGATTCGTCTGCCAAGGCCCCGGGAGGCATCCCGATGTCGTCCAGCAGAATCTTTCCGCAAGCTGCGCGTTGGGGGTAGAAGAGGTGCTCGCGCTTGAGGGCGGCCAGGGCCACGGTGAGGTCAGCTTTGACGTGGGGGGTGTAGGGAAGCCCGGAGGGCAGATCGGCGGCCACCACGCTGAGACCGGATTGGTTGATCTTTTCCACCAGCTCGGCGTAAAAGCCTTGCAGGGGGCCGTTCAGGCCGGTGCCGAAAAGGGCATCGAGCAGCACGGTATGGGGCCTAGGCTCCCATGCCGAAAGGGGCTGCACCTCCACGCCGTGGGCCTCGAGCGCCTGCCGCATGGCCGCTGCCTCCCCCTGTTGCCCTGGGGCGGCGTAGACTTCGACCTCACACCCCCACACCTTTAGCCAGCGGGCCGCTGCCAGCCCGTCCCCGCCGTTATTCCCCTTACCGCACAGCACCACCACCCGCCGGTCGGGATAGCTCCGCAGCAAGGCTTGGGCGACCCCGCGCCCCGCGGCGTCCATCAGTAGCAGGCTGGGGTAGCCCCCCCGAGCAGCTTTTTGGTCGGCGAGCCGCATGGCGGCGGAGGTATAAAGGCGCAGACTATGTGCTTTCACGTATCCCCCACCTAACCCAAGCTTACCTTGGCCGCTTATACTTTGCCCTAAGGATGCCCACCGTACACTCTCCCCTTGGCCTACGCCAACGCCTGGCAACAGGGATGCTCAGGCTGCTTGGTTGGAAGGTCGTCCTCGAGCCTCCACCTGGCCCCAAGGTGGTGATGGTGGGTTACCCCCATACCTCCAACGTGGACTTCTTCTATGCCATCTTGTGGGCCTGGGCCACCGGCACCAAGATGAGCTTTATCGGCAAACGGCAACTTTTTGGCGGCCTCATGGGGCCGCTCATGCGGCGGCTGGGTGGGATCCCCGTTGACCGCGACAAGACTAAGAACTTTGTCAAGCAAGTGGCAGAGATCTTCGCCCAACGCGAAGAGCTTTGGCTGGTCATCGCCGCCGAGGGCACGCGCAGCCGGGCCGACCACTGGCGCAGCGGGTTTTATTACATGGCCCTCGAGGCCAAGGTTCCCATCGCGCTGGCCTACCTGGACTACGCGAGCAAAGAGGTCGGGGTGGGCGGGTACTTTGTGCCCAGCGGCGATATCGTAAAAGACTTCGCGATCATCGAGCAGTTTTATGCCGGTAAAGTGGGGCGTACCCCCAAAAACCAGGGCCCGGTGCGATTGAAGCCGCCGGGCTAGGGCATGGGGTGCTGGAGGGCCAGCTCGCGCACCCGCGCTTTGAGTTCGGGGCTGGGGCCCTGGGTGAGGGCCTCGTCGATGAAGGCGGCGATGAGGGGCATCTCCTCGGGGGTAAAGCCGCGGGTGGTGATGGCCGGGGTGCCGATGCGGATGCCCGAGGTCACCCAGGGTTTCTCGGGGTCGTAGGGAACGGTGCTCTTGGAGACGGTGATGTTGACCTGGTCGAGGAGGCTGGAGGCCTTGTTGCCCTTGATGCCCTGAGGGCGCAGGTCGAGCACGAAGAGGTGGTTGTCGGTACCGCCCGAGACCACCCGGTAGCCGCGCTCGAGGAAGCTCTGGGCGAGGGCCTGGGCGTTTTCGATGATGCGGCGGGCATAGTCCTTGAAGGAGGGTTGCAGCGCCTCCCAGAAGGCCACCGCCTTGGCCGCGATGACGTGCTCGAGCGGCCCCCCCTGGAGGCCGGGGAAGATCATCTTGTCGATCTTGGCCCCGATCTCGAGGTCGTTGGAGAGGATCAGCCCTGAGCGCGGCCCGCGCAGGGTCTTGTGGGTGGTGGAGGTCACCACATGGGCGTACGGCATGGGCGAGGGGTGCAGCCCAGCCGCCACCAGCCCGGCGATGTGGGCGATGTCGGCCATCAGGTAGGCGCCCACCTCGTCGGCGATGACGCGGAACCTCTCGAAGTCGATGATGCGGCTGTAGGCACTGGCCCCGGCGATGATCAGCTTGGGTCTGTGCTCGAGGGCCAGCTTGCGCACCAGGTCGTAGTCGATGTACTCGGTCTGGGGGTCCACGGGGTAGCCGATGACGCGGTAGTTGAGCCCGGAGAAGTTGACCGGCGAACCGTGGGTGAGGTGCCCTCCCTGGTCGAGGGCCATGCCCATGACGGTATCGCCCTTCTCCAGCAGGGCGTAGTACACCGCGAGGTTGGCGCTAGAGCCCGAGTGCGGCTGCACGTTGGCCCAGGCCGCGCCGAAGAGCTCCTTCGCGCGGTCGATGGCGAGCTGCTCGATCTCGTCGATCACCTCGCAGCCGCCGTAGTAGCGCTTGCCGGGATAGCCCTCGGCGTATTTGTTGGTCAGCACGCTCCCGGTGGCTTCGCGCACGGCGCGAGAGGTGAAGTTCTCGCTGGCGATGAGCTCGAGGCCCTCGCGCTGGCGGGCTTCCTCTTTGGCGATGAGGCTGAATAGCAGCTCGTCGCGGGGTTCGGACTTGGGGAGGGTTTGCATAGGGTCAATTATATGTCGTACGCCTTGTGGCCTAAAGGCGATGCCTGGGCCGGCAGGGGACGTTTTGAACTACCTCGCTTGGCACCAGGCCCGGGTGCGCTAGACTGATAGCATGAGAAGCGCGCTCGGAAGAATCCCGCTGTTTATCGGTTTCGCCTTGCTGGTGGTTGCCCTCATCCTGCTGGCTTATCTTTCGGTGGACTATGTGCGGCTTTCGGCGGCGGCCTCTACCCTCAACCGCACCTACCCCAACCCCATGGGGATGGTGGTGCTCACCATGCTGCTGTGTCTGGCCTCCGGCTTTTTCTTGGGCCTGGGCGTGCGTTTTGGACGGCGCGAGGAAAAGCCCCTGGCCTGAAGGGAGCCTAGTCCCAGGTCGCCGATGCCGGCTAAGCGGAGGGTTCTCGGGTTTAGCCTGTTGCCCAAGGGGCGGCCCGTTCGCTCGGCTGAGCCCAGGCCCAAGGAGCCCGTGATGTTGGTGAGGGATGTGATGCGACGCCCGGTGCTCACCGTGGACGAGCGGGCCACCTTGCGCTCGGCCTACCAGGTGATGCAAGACCACCATATCCGCCACCTGCCGGTGACCCGGGCGGGCAAGCTGGTGGGCATCGTCACCGACCGGGACATCCGCTTGGCGGTGAGCCCATTGGCGGAGGGCGGTCCCCGCCACTTGGAGGCCGCAGTGGGCTCGATCATGAGCCAACCGGTGCTGAGCGCGGATCCCTTGGACCCGGTGGAGGAGGCCGCCCGCCTGATGCGCCGCCGCAAGATCGGGGCCTTGCCAGTGTTGGAGGGAGAGGAGCTGGTAGGGATCGTTACCGGGATCGACCTGCTGGACGCCCTGGTGATCCTCACCGGGGTGGAAAAGCCCAGCGGCAGGCTCGAGGTGCGCCTTCCCGACCGCCCCGGCGAGCTGGGACGGCTGACCCAATTCCTGGGGCGTGAAGGGATTAATATTCACTCTCTGCTTACCTACCCCGATGATCCCAAGACAGTGCGCGCGGTGCTGCGGGTAGGTACCCCCATGACCCACCAGGTCGCTGAGATGCTACGGATAGAGGGTTTTAACGTTATTTGGCCACCGCAGAAAAAGGGCTAGAGGGAAGACGCTTTACGCTATGAGCGTCCCCGTTTTGTATCATCCGGCCTATAAGACCTATACCTTCGGGCCGGAGCACCCCTTTAGCCCGCGCAGGTTGGAGATGCTGCTCAGCCTCCTCGAGGCATGGGGCCATGCGGTTCCTCGGCGCCCCCTGCAACCGGCCACCCGCGAGGAGGTTCTGACGGTTCACGCCGAGCGGCTGGTGCGGCGGGTAGAGGGTTGCTCGGTGGGGGAGGTTGCCGCCGATGTCGAACACTACGGCCTGGGGACTGCCGACACCCCTATATTCCCCGGCATGGACGAGGCCACCCGTTGGCTGGTGGGGGGGACGCTCGAGGCCGCCCGGATGATCCTGCGGGGGGAGGCCCGGGAGGTGCTGCAGCTGGGAGGTGGGCTGCACCACGCCCAGTATGACCGTAGTTCGGGATTTTGCGTCTACAACGACCTCTCGGTGGCGATCCGGCACCTCACCCGTGCCGGGTTGCGGGTGGCTTATCTCGATATAGATGTGCACCACGGCGACGGGGTGCAGTGGATCCACTACGACGAGGCCGAGGTGCTCACGCTGAGCTTGCACGAGTCGGGGCGCTACCTATTCCCCGGCACCGGGGCCATCTACGAGATCGGCAAGGGAGCTGGGCTGGGCCGCAAGCTCAACGTGCCGCTCGAGCCCTTCACCCAAGACGAGAGCTACCTGGAGGTGTTCGAGGCGGTGCTCGAGCCCGCCCTGGCCTGGTTCCGCCCCGATGTCATGGTCATCCAGTGCGGGGCCGACGCGCACTTCCTCGACCCGCTGGCCGATCTGGTACTGAGCACCCGGGCTTACCAGAAGCTCTTCCTCCGGATGCGCGAATATGTCCGGGAGTTCTCCGGGGGGAAGGCCGTGTACACCCTGGGAGGGGGCTATAGCCTGGACGCCACCACCCGTGTCTGGGCCATGCTGTATTTGCTCCTACAGGGCCACCCCCTCCCCGACCGCCTGCCCGAGGCCTGGCGGCAGCACTGGGAGGGCCAGCTTCACAAAGCGCTCACCCCTACCCTCCACGACGCCGCGGACTCCATCCCAAAGATCCCCCGCCGCCCCGAGATCGTCCGGCACAACTGGGGGCAGGTGGTGCGGCTGCTCGAACTGGTTAAGCCCTACTGGACCTGAGGCGGGCCGGGCTCCCACTCACATTTTCCAAGAACTTTTACGACTAACTTGGGCCTGGTGGAGGGACCCATGCACGGAGAGTACAAGGCCCCCGGTGGAAAGCTGGTGGTGGTGGTGGATCTCGAGGTCTACACCGGGCGGTTGGCCCAGGTCCGGGTGAGCGGGGATTTCTTCCTCGAGCCGGAAGAGGCCCTGGATCGGATCAACGCCGCGCTCGAGGGCCTACCGGTTACAAGCGACGAGACCGAGATCGCCCAAGCCGTTCGGCAGGCGGCTGCACACGCCGAGATGATCGGGTTCTCGCCGGAGGCCGTCGCGGTGGCGGTCAAGCGGGCGCTTTCGGGTTAGCGGAGCTAGCCTATGCGGACGAACTGGCATGACTACGAGTGGCAACTTTTGCGGGATGGCCCCCTGAGCCCCAACCTGCACATGGCCCTGGACGAGGTGCTGACCTACGAGGTGGGGGCCGGACGGCGCAAACCGACCCTGCGCATCTGGGAGTGGGGGGCTCCGGCGGTGGTGATCGGGCGCTATCAGTCGGTGAAGAACGAGGTGGACCTGGAGAACCTGGAGCGCTACGGCTTCGAGGTGGTGCGCCGCATCAGCGGGGGCGGGGCCATGTTCATCGAGCCCGGCAACACCATCACCTACTCGGTCTACGCCCCGCAGGAGTTGGTGGCGGGGATGAGCTTTCAGGAGTCGTACGCCCGGATGGACGCGTGGGTGCTCGAGGCCCTCAAAACCCTGGGGATCAAGGCCTGGTACCAGCCCATCAACGACATCACCAGCGAGGGCGGCAAGATCGCCGGAGCCGCCCAGACCCGGCGTGGCGGGGCGGTGCTCCACCACGTCACGATGGCCTACGACATCGACGCGGCCAAAATGGTGCAGGTGCTCAGGATCGGGCGGGAAAAGCTCTCCGACAAGGGCCAGACCAGCGCCCAGAAGCGGGTGGACCCCTGCGCTCGCAGACCGGCCTGCCCCGAGCGGCAGTGATTGACCGGATGATCGAGACCTTCGATGACCTGTACGGCCTAAACCGGGATGAGCTAAAGCCCGAGGAGCTCGAGGCGGCCTGGAACCTGGTGCGGACCAAATTTGCCACGCGGGAGTGGATCTACCTCATCCCCTAGAAAAACTCGAGCCTCTCCCAATCCGGCTCCCCGAGGCCGTAAGCTTCGAGAAAAACCCTGTCCCAGCCCTCCCCGAACTGCGGGTTGTGATCAGAGGTGAGGCTGCGGGTCATGAGGGCTAGGTCTTGGTAGCGGTCGGCCACGCCGAGGCGCCCCAGGTCGACGAACCCGCTGAGCTTCCCCTCCTGCAGCAGGACGTTGGGCAGGCAGTAGTCCCCGTGGCAGACCACTAAATCCTCATCGGTGGGGCGCGTCTGGAGGAGCACCTCGAGCAGTTCCTCTGCCGACTTTCCTTGCCAGCGTTCATCGAAGCCTGCGGGGTCCACCAACCCGAGTTCGGTGCGCCGCCGCACCTGGGCGAGCTTGGCCTCGAGCCGTTGGTCGAAAGGGCAGCGCTCGAGGGGGATCGAGTGAAGCCGTTTGAGCGCTTCGGCAATCGCTACGACCACTCGAGGCCGCTCCTCCGGTGGCCAGTTCTCGGCCCCACTCCGTCCCGCGATCTCGGTCATCAGCAGGTACTCGCAGCCGTCCTGTTGGCTATACTCGAGCACCTCCGGCGCTGGAACCCAGGCCGAGAGCCAGCGCATCTTCTCGGCCTCTGGAGCCAACCGAAACCCCGGATCAGGGTCGTGGGAATCGGGGCGAATCTTAAGGATCAGACCGGGTTCCCCCGCTTTGCGCCACCGGTAGACGCCCGCGCCGGACATTCCCACCGTGACCGGCTCAGCCTCGTACCCTTGGAGCCAGCGAGATACCGCTTGGGGCAGCGCCTCGAGCATCAGACCCATAGGCTCACGAAGCGGAACTTCTCCACGTCTACCAGCCCCCGATCGGTGAGCTTGAGCTTGGGAATGACCTCGAGGGGCAAAAACGCCACGTGCATCACCGGGTCATGGAGGGTAGAGCCGAGCTGTTGGGTGGCGGCGAGCAGCGTATCCATCTGCTCGCGGATCTTGGGTAGAGGCTGGTCGCTCATCAGCCCGGCGATGGGCAAGGGGGTAAGGGCCAACACTTCCTGACCTAACGCCACTGCGTACCCCCCGCCCGCCTCGGCCAGGGCCCGCATCGCCGTGCGCATGGATTCGTCGTCGGCTCCCGCGCAGGTCAGGTTGTGGCTGTCGTGGCCGACGGTCCCCGCGATAGCTCCTTTCCGCAACCCCAGCCCGTGGACGAAGCCCAAACCGACCCCGGCTTTCCCGTAACGGTTCACCACCGCTACCTTGAGCAGGTCGCGCTCCGGATCGGCCTGAGCCAGCCCGCCCACCACCTTGGGAGACATGATCCGCTCCTCGGTCACCACCTGGTGGGGCACCACCCCGATGGCCCGAAGTTGATTTCCCTGGACCGGGATATCCAGCGAGAGGCGGTCCAGGTCTACCCGCACGGTGTGGCGCACCCGGCTCTGGTCAGCCTCGGGGCCTACCCAATCGCCCACCGGAGCCCCCGCCTCGCCCACCCAGCGGCCACGGGCATAGACCCGCTCGGCGCGGAAGTCCTCGAGCGAACGCACCACCACCAGATCCGCCCTCCGGCCCGGAGCGATAGCCCCCCGGTCGTAGAGCCGGTGGGCGTTGGCGGCGTTCAGGGTGGCCATTTGGAGGGCTGTGAGGGGAGAAAGCCCGCGTTGCACTGCCTTGCGAATGAGAAAGTCCAGGTGGCCCTCCTCGAGCAAATCCTCGGGGTGGCGGTCGTCGGTGCAGAAGGCCATCCGGGGGGCGGTCTTCTCGTTGATGATGGGAAGTAGGGCTTCCAGATCGCGGGTCACGGTTCCTTCGCGCACCAGCACAAAGAGCCCGGCCCGCAGCTTCTCGAGCGCTTCCTCCGCCGTGGTGCACTCGTGGTCGGTGGCGGGGCCTGCCGCGGCATAGGCCTGGAGCCACTTCCCGCCGATCCTGGGGGCGTGCCCGTCGATCCGCTCGCCGCGGAAGGCCATGAGCTTGTCCAGGCTTTTCGCATCGCCCAGCACAGCGCCGGGTACGTTCATGAACTCGGCTAGGCCCAAAATCCGCGGATGCCGGCCCCACAGCTCGAGCAAGTCCGCCGCTTCCAGCACCGCCCCCGCCGTAGAGAGCGGGCTCGCGGGCACGCAGGAGGGCAGCATGATCCGCACGTCCAGGGGAAGCCCTTCGCTGGCCTCGAGCATGAAGCGGATCCCGTCCAGGCCGCATACGTTGGCGATTTCGTGGGGGTCGGCGACGAGGGTGGTGGTCCCCTTGGGCACGATGACCCGGGCCAGCTCAAAGGGCAAGGCGAGCGTGGACTCGATGTGGATATGCGTATCGATCAGCCCCGGAACCAGGTAGCCCCCCTTCAGGTCGTGCTCCTCCACCCCCCGGTAGCCCTCGCCTACCCCGGCGATGTATCCGGCGAAGACGGCTACCTCCGCCGGGTAGATCTCGCCGCTGAAGACGTTGACTACCTGGGTGTTTTTGAGCACCAGGTCGGCGGGGGCATCTCCTCGGGCTACCGCCAGCAACCGTTGGAGGGTGTCGCGTTCCATTGGAAAATTGTACCCGAGCGTGCTCACAACAGCCCCCGAGTGGCCCCCCCATCCACTACCAGGGTCTGCCCGGTGAGGTAGCTGGCTCTGGCCGACAGCACAAACACCGCCACATCGGCGATCTCCTGCGGCGTGCCCAAGCGGCCGGCGGGGATCTGCTTGGCCTGCTGGTAATAGGCTTCTTCCAACGAGATGCCTTGCTGCTGAGCGCGAAACTGGAAAACCTCTTCTACCCGCTCGGTGCGGGTGTAGCCCGGCCCCAGGGTGTTGACGGTGATGCCATAGGGGGCCACCTCGCGGGCCAGGGTTTTGGCGTAACCGGTAAGCCCCGAGCGCACGGTGTTGGAGAGGGCTAAATTCTCGATGGGCTCTTTTACCGCCAGCGAGGTGATGTAGAGGATGCGCCCGAAGCGGGCTTTTTGCATACCCGGCAGCAGCCCGCGGGTCAGCTCGAGCATGGGAAGAAGAAGGGAATGAACCGCCTCGAGGACCTCCCCGGCGCCCATCTCCTGGGCTTGCATCGGCTTGGGGCCGCCGGTATTGCCCAAAAAAATCTCGACGGTCCCGACCTTGGCCGCCTCACGCAACACCCCCTCAGCTGCGCCCGACTGCTCCAAGTCGGCAGGGAGCGCGTAGGCTTCACCGCCGAGCTCTTCGACCTCCGAAACCAGCGCCCGCAGCTTGTCCTGGCTGCGGGCCACCGCCAGCACCTTGGCTCCTTCCCGCGCCAGCGCGAGCGCGACGGCTTTCCCAATCCCCTGCGAAGCCCCGGTAACCAGCGCCAGCTTCCCTCGGATGCCCAGCTCCATGTGGAGAGTCTCGGGGGACGCGGATTCAAAGTCAAGCCTGGGGCAGGTCTTTCACGTACCAGCGCAGGCTCGGTCCGCCGTCTTTGAGGTGGCGGAACCCCCGGGCTTCCCAGAACCGCTGGGCAACCGGGTTGTTGCCGTAGACGACCGCGTAGAGCTTGCGCACCTCTCCCCGTAGGAGACCCTCCAGATGCTCGAGGGCCAGCGAGCCGAACCCCTGACCCTGGTGCTCTTCGGCGATCAGGAGCAGGCTGATGGTGGCGGCCATCGCCTCCGGATAGTGCAGCTTGTAATCGAGGTAACCGACGACTTGGCGCCCTTCTTTGGGCGTGGGCGTCGCGATCAAGCAGCAGCGGCGCTGGGGATCGTGGGCTAGGGCCTCGACCTCGCGTTCTACGTCGCTCAAGGTAGGGATCTCCATGCCGATGAGCTGGAAATAGGTAGGGCTTTTTTGGTATAGCTCGTGAATTATAGAGGCGGAATCGGAATCTACCGCGATCAGCTCCGGACGCGCAGCGGTCTTCATGGCCTGTTCAGATTGTACAAGAGCGGGTAGCCAAGCATCGCGTTGAAAGACGGCCACAGATCCCCTCCTTTTAGCGCATGGCACAAGCGTAAGTAAAGTCTAGGCATGACCCCGTAACCCTAACGTGATGTTTGGCCAAAACGATGAGTACGGTCTAAACCCAAGGCCAGGCTCATTATCGTAACGCTACCGGAGAAGGCAGGTGAGGTAGGCAACGCCTAAATCACGGCAGGGCTTCATGCTGAAGCGTAAAAAACCCTCTGGCGTTTAGCCAGAGGGAAGGGTGCTAGAGGGTAGATTAAAACCGCTTGGCGGGCTCGACAACGCTCACGTTAGCGGCCTGCGGCCCCTTACCATTCTTACCCGGCTCTACATCGAACTCCACCACATCCCCCTCGTTGAGGGTGCGGAAGCCCTTGGCCTGGATGGCGCTGTAATGGACGAAGACGTCGGTGTCCCCCTCGCGCTCGATGAAACCGAACCCCTTTTCCGCGTTGAACCACTTTACCTTACCCTTTGCCATACTGCTCCTTCGAAACAGAGCCCCGCCCACGCGCCAAGAAAGCACCCTCGAGGTTGGCGACCAACCCCGGCTTGAGTCCCTTATACAGCGCCATAGACAGTAACAGCCCTACCCAGGTACGAGGCGCTGAAATGCCCAGTGGGCCACCCCCGTAAGTCCCGAGTGCCCCTATTCTAACACACCCCTCATTGGCTAACCTTCACGACCGGGTGACAAACCCGTGCCAGAGGGGGGATTCAACCTTTAAATACCCGCTTGATCCGATCCCAAAACCCCTCCGGGTGGACCTCTTCGCCTACCTCTTGGGCGTACTCCTCTAAAAGTTGCCGGGCTCTTTTGGAAAGGTGTTGGGGTACGGCAATTTCGGTTATTACCCGCAACTCGCCCCGGCCCCGGCGCCCGGGGTAGGGCATCCCTTTGCCCTCCATCGCAAAGACCTCTCCGTGTCCGGTCCCCGGCGGGATATCCAGGGGAATCGGCCCATCGACGCCAGGGATCTCCACGCGGGTTCCTAGGGCGGCCTGGGCCAGCCCTAGCCGCAACCGATAGAGGAGGTTTGCCCCTTCGCGCTCGAGGTGAGGATGAGGGCGTAGGCGGAGCCGCACAAAGAGGTCGCCCGGTCCTCCAGCGTGAACGTTGCCCATTCCCGAGACCCGCAGCATCTGGTTCTCGTCGATGCCCGCGGGCACCTCCAGGCTGATTTTCTCTTGGCGCTCCCTGCGGCCTTGGCCCCGACAGCTGGGACAGGCCTCGCTGATGCGGTAACCTCGGCCCCGGCAGGCCGCGCAGGACACCTGGGTGCGCATGGTGCCGAAAAAGCTCTGCTGGAGCTGCTCTTGTACCCCGCGCCCACGGCAGGCCGGGCAGACCTCGCGCTTCCCTCCAGAGCCCGAGCAGGTTTCGCAAGGCACCAGGCGGCGATAGGTGATCTCCGCTTCCTTGCCCGAAAAGGCTTCCTCGAGGGTTAGCTCGAGCTCTACCTCGAGGTCTTCGCCGCGGGGTGCCGGGCTGCGCGCCCCCGCCGGACTGCGAAAGCCGAATACTTGCTCAAACAGGTCAAAGATATCCCCAAACCCGCCTCCGGGGAAGCCGCCCACCTGAGGGGCCTCGTGGCCGTAACGGTCGTAGTTGGCCCGCTTTTCGGGGTCCGAGAGCACCGCGTAAGCCTCATTGATCTCCTTGAACCGCTCCTCAGCCGCCTTGTCGCCGGGGTTCCGGTCGGGGTGGTACTGCAGCGCGAGCTTGCGGTAGGCCCTCTTGATCTCCTCGCTGCTGGCGTCTTTGCTTACTCCCAGGATGGCGTAGTAGTCCTTCATAGCGCTGAGCTTTAGTCTAGCAGACTAAAGTTTATAAAGTCTGGGTTTCATATACAGGGGCCCTCCCGCCGGGGCGAGGAGCGCACCTGTCCGCGCTTGTCTCCAGGGGGAAACTGGGGGCAGGCTCCGTCCCTACCCTCTTTTTTGCCATCGGCCAGGCGCGATAAGCTATAAGCTGATGTTCTCTTCCCCCCTCACCCCCGACCAACGGCGCATCCTGGACGAGCTGAAAGCTGTGGCGGAGCCGATGGACGAGGGGTTTGCCGTCCGCCTCGAGCGCTACTTCGGCGAGCTGTACGAGGGGCTGGCGGCGGTCTACCCCGATCCCCGGGAGATGCTAGGCCCTTTGCTCGAGGTCATGCAGCGGCACTACCGCGAGCGCCCTGCCGATCTCAAGCGGCTTGATCTGGAGCGGATATTGGCCAAGGACTGGTTTCAACGTCCGGAGATGATCGGCTACGTCTGCTACACCGAGCGCTTTGCCGGGAGCTTCAAGGGGGTGGAAGAGAAGCTTGATTACCTGCGATCTTTGGGCGTCACCTACCTCCACCTGATGCCCTTTCTGAAGCCCCGCCCGGCCCCCAACGACGGCGGCTACGCGGTGATGGATTACCGCAGCGTCCGCGAAGACCTGGGGACCATGGACGACCTCCAGGCCCTGGCCACCAAGCTGCGCCAGGCGGGGATTTCCCTCTGCTGCGACTTGGTGCTGAACCACGTGGCCCAGGAGCACGAGTGGGCGGTGAAAGCCCGCTTGGGCGACCCCAAGTACCAGCGCTACTTCTACATGTTCGAAGACCGCACCCTCCCCGACCAGTACGAGCGCACCCTGCCGGAGGTTTTCCCCGATTTCGCCCCCGGCAACTTCACCTGGGACGCGCAGGCTAAGCGCTGGGTCTGGACCACCTTTAACGCCTGGCAGTGGGACCTCAACTGGGCCAACCCAGAGGTATTCCTCGAGTTCGCCGACCTCATCCTCTGGCTGGCCAACAAGGGCATCGAAGTATTTCGTCTTGACGCCATCGCCTTTATCTGGAAGCGGATGGGCACCCACTGCCAGAATCAGCCCGAAGTCCACGCCATCACCCAGGCGCTCCGGGCGGTGGCCCGCATCGTGGCCCCGGCGGTGCTCTTCAAGGCCGAGGCTATCGTCGCCCCCGATGACCTCATCCAATACCTGGGCCAGGGCCGGCACTTCGGCTTGCTCTCCGACACCGCCTACCATAACAGCCTGATGGTGCAGATCTGGTCTAGCTTGGCGAGCCGGGACGTCCGTCTGATGGCCCAGGCCCTCAGGGGGTTTCCTTCCAAGCCCTACACCACGGCCTGGAACACCTACTTGCGCTGCCACGACGACATCGGTTGGGCCATCGCCGATGACGACGCGGCGGCGGTGGGGCTGTCGGGGGAGGCCCATCGGCGCTTCCTCTCCGATTACTACTCGGGCCGCTTCCCGGGGTCGCACGCGCGGGGGTTGGTCTTCCAGGAAAACCCGCGCACCGGCGACCGGCGCATTTCCGGATCGGGGGTGAGCTTGGCTGGGCTCGAGCAAGCCCTGGAGAACGATGACTTGCAGGGGGCGAATTTGGCGCTCGAGCGCCTGCTGCTGGGCCACGCTATCGTGCTGGGCTTCGGCGGGATCCCCCTTTTGTACATGGGCGACGAGCTGGCCCTCCTCAACGACTACCGCTATCTGGAAGAGCCTGAACACGCCATGGATAACCGCTGGGTCCACCGGCCCCGCATGGACTGGGCCAAGGCCCACCGGGCGCAATCCGACCCCCACTCCATCGAAGGGCGGATGTACCACGGTCTGCGGCGCCTCATCGAGGTGAGAAAGGCTACCCCGCACTTCCACGCTTCGATAGAGGCGGAGATCCTCGAGCCCAAAAACCCCCACGTCTTCGGTTACGTCCGCCGTCACCCCCTGGGGAACTTGGTTGCCCTGTACAACTTCAGCGAAGCGCCGCAGTACTACCCACTCGGCCAGCTCGCCGAGCACGGCCTGACCCACCCCTTTGACCGCATCCGTGCTAGCCACATCACGGTTTCCGGGGGGTTGGTGCAGCTGGAGCCGTTGGCCCGTTTGTGGCTGACCCAGGGGGAGGGCTAAACTAGCGTTACGTGGTCGAGAGCCATCGAAGTGTTGGAGCTTTCGGGCGGCGCGGCTCGCGCGGGGATGGCCCCCGAGGCCGCGGGAGATGCCTACGGTTTGCCTGGAGGAAAGACCATGCTCGATGTCAAGGAAGCGGTCAAGGTGGCCACCGAGTACATCCAGACCCTCTTCACCGAAAAGCAGATCCCCGACCTGCGGCTCGAGGAGGTAGAGCTGAGCCCCGATGGCAAGTTCTGGGATGTCACCTTGAGCTTTGTAAGCCGCGAGTCCTCCCCCTACCTGAGCCTGGGGGAAGCGGCCAAGACCCGCGAGTACAAGGTGTTTCGGGTGAACGCCGAGACGGCCCAGGTGCAGTCGATGAAGATTCGCAGGTTCTAGGCCAATCCGCTCCTGAGTGGTCTGGTAATGTCCGCTAGGAGAGGACGATCCACCGCGTTTGGCGTACGGCGTAGGGTATCGCTACAGGGGATCAAATTGCTAGCTTGGCTTGCAGGTTGGCCTTGACCGCAGGCCACTCCTCGGCCAGGATGCTGAACATCGCGCTGTTGCGGATCCCCCCGTCCGAAGCGGGCATATGCGCCCGGAGAACCCCCTCGAACTTGGCCCCCAGCCGTAGGATCGCGTTACGCGAACGCATGTTCCGCTCGTCGGTTTTGAGGGTTACCCGCCGTACTTGCCAGACCTCGAAGGCGTGGGTGAGCATCAGTAGCTTGGCCTCGGTGTTGATGCCGCTGCGCTGGGCGAAGGGGGCCAGCCAGGTCCAGCCGATCTCCACGGCGTCGGGTTGGCCCGGGCGGGCCAGGGGGGAGCCCTCCGGCCAGTTCCAGAACTCGAGGTGCGCCAGACGGGTGCTTCCCACGATCTTCTCCGAACGCTTGTCCACCGTCACAAACGGCACGGTCTTGCCCTGGGCTTGCTCTTCCAAGGCGGTTTGAATGTAGCGGCGCATCCCGTGTTCGCTATGGGGGACGCTGGTAAAGGGATAGTCTTCCAGACTGGCCAGCTCGAGCAGCACCGAGAGGTGCTCCATGGTGAGGGGCTCGAGGCGGACGATTTGGCCTTCTAGGGTCAGCGGTTCGGTCAGGTTCATAGCCGCGTTTGGCGTAGCGTCGTCGGTACGTCAGTCTTCTGCCAAGTTTTTCCGCATCTGCTCCGCCACGGCCCGGTCAAAAGGGTTGTCGCTTGCCGAGAGCGCCCGGATAACCCGCGTTTGGTCGGCCCGTGAGCGGTTTTGCGAGAGCTTGAACTTGCCCTCGAGCCGGGTGATTTCGATCTCGAAAGCCACGATGCCCTGCATCATCCCCTGCAGGTAGTCGGGCGGGAGCTGCGCCATATCCCACTCCTGCTCGTGCTGCACGACCAGCTCGTGCAATAGCCGCTTGACCGCCTGGGGCTCCTCTACGATGCGCGGCTTGCCGTAGGCGTGGACGGTCATGTAGTTCCAGGTCGGCACGCTAGGGTGCTTCTCGTACCAAGTGGGCGAGATGAAGCTGTGCTCGCCCTGGAAGATGACCAGCACCTCCCGGTTCGGATCGAAGCCGGTCCACTGTGGGTTGGCTCGAGCTAAGTGCGAGGAGAGGACCCCTTCCTTTACCACGAAAGGCAGATGGGTGGCGAAGGGTACTTCTTGATAGATGGAGACCAGCGTGGCGAAGCTGAACCGGCGCATGAGGTCGTAGAGCACGGCTTGATCGGTGACCTGGTAATGCCGAGGCAGGTACATCTACACCAAAGGATAGCCTCGACCTGCCTTTTTGCGAAGGGGCAGACTGTCCAAACGGCGCGAAAGCGGGTCAAAAGCCTTTACATACTCAGCGATGCCCTGATAGACTGCCCCTCAGATGCGACCCTCCGCTCGAGCTATCCGCTAGCGGCTCCTTTCCTTTGCTGGAAGGGGTCGTTCGGATATGCCGGGCGGAGAATCTTTTTTCGTGGAGGAAGCGATGGTGCTCTTGACCCCTGGCCCCACCCCGATTCACCCCCGCGTGCAGGCCGCGCTTGCCCAGCCGATGCGCGGCCACCTCGACCCGGAGGTGCTCCAGACCAACCGGCGCATCCGCGAGTACCTGAAGTTGCTCTTCGACCCCGGCGAGGGGGCGCTGCTGGCAGCGATCCCCGGTTCGGGGAGCCTGGGGATGGAAGCCGGGCTCACCAACCTTGCCGGGGAGGGAGATGCGGTGCTGCTTTTGGTCAACGGAACCTTCGGCGAGCGGATGGTAGAGATCGCTCACGCCTACAACTTAGACTACACGGTGCTGCGCGCCGAGCCTGGATATCCGATTGACCCCGCCCAAGTCGAAAAAGCGCTCGGCCAACGGACGTACAAGCTGGTGGCCCTGGTCCACGGCGAGACCAGTACCGGGGTTCTCAACCCCGCCCGCGAGATCGCTCGGCTGGTGGCCGAGCACGGGGCACTGTTCATGCTGGACGCGGTGACTACTGCCGCGATGATGCCGTTTTCCATGCGAACGATGGGGGTGGATTACGCCTTCACCGGTTCGCAGAAGTGCCTCTCGGCTCCACCGGGGCTGGCCCCGTTTGCCCTCTCGCCGCGGGGGCGGGAGAGGCTGGGGCGGGTGCGGGGCTGGTATTCCGACCTCTCCAGGCTGGCCGTCTACTGGGAGCAGGAGGGGTATTTCTGCACCTCGCCGGTCTTGCTCCACTTCGCCCTGGAAGAAGCCCTCAAGCTGGCCCTGGAGGAGGGGTTAGAGGCTCGCCGGCGGCGGGCGGAACGCCTTTACGGCGGTGTGCTCTCGCTGCTGGAGGAGCTGGGCTTCAGCGCCTACGCCGCCGCGGGAGCGCGGTTGCCCACGGTGTTGGTGGTGCGCCCGCCCGAGGGCTACAGCGAGGGGGAGATCCGCAAGGGGCTCCAGGCCAGAGGGGTGACGGTGGCAGGCGGTATCGGCCCTACCGCGGGGAAGGTGCTCCGGCTGGGGCTGATGGGCGAAGGGGCCCGGGCGGAGCTTTACCGGGTCTTCTTCCGGGCTTTGGGAGAGGTGTTGGGCAAGCGAGGGCTGGAGGAAGCCTTCACAGAACGCGCTGAGGAACTGCTCGTCTAGGGCTCGGTGAGGTCGGGCTGGGTGAGGTAGATCTGGGATAGCTCGGCCTCGAGCTGTTCCAGGGCTTTCTTCAGGCTGCCGCCCTTGAAGGGCAGGGCGGTGTAGGCTTGCAGCGGCACTGCGGCCTTGAGGCGGCGGAAGACCGGGCCCGCGGCTTCGGGCCCGCCGTTTTGCAAGATCACCAAAAAAACCCCTTCGCCCATCTGGAAGAGCAAGTCAGGGCCGCGTAAGCTGCGCAGGATAGGGGTGGGATCCTGGTTGGGGGGGGTTTGCATCAGCAGCAGCACCAGGGGTCGGCGGGTGGCCGCGGCCTCGAGGCTGGGGGCCAGCGCGTGAAGGGCGTTGCGGTTCATGGCTCCGCTGGGGTCGCGGTACTGGCTGCCTTCGAGCCGGGGCACCCAGAAGGGTTCGCGCCGGAGGCTTTGATACAGCGCAGTGAGGAGGGTGACCCCGCTCCCCAGCGCGACCCAGCCCCCCAGGGCATAGAGCCCGCTGGGGAGAAAAGCCAGGGCGAAAGCGCTTTGGCAGGCCAGGCTGTAGGCCAGAAAGCCCAGGCCCAGCACCCACAGCACCCGCACCCTCGGACCGACCGGGGCGCGGCTATAGAGGCTGGCTGCCCCTGCCAGGGTGAGCGCCGCCACCAGGAAGACCACCCCAGGATAGAGGCTCGAGCGGGCGGGGTAGCTCCCCAGCGGCAACAGCCCCAGGACGAGCAAGGCCCAGGGCAACAAGGACAACCAAGACATCGCTACCAGCATAGCCCAAAATCTATCCTCGCGGCCCCACAATAGACCTATGGAACGCAGGCCAGATGATTCGAAGAAGCCCTTGGCCGAACGCATGCGCCCCAGGTCCTTGGAGGAAGTGCTAGGGCAGCCCCACCTCACTGGGCCGGGAAAGCCCCTTAGGCGGATGCTCGAGTCGGGGCGGTTGCGCTCGCTAATCCTGTGGGGGCCGCCGGGGAGCGGCAAGACCACCCTGGCCCGTTTGCTGGCCGAGGGGGTGGGCCAGGAGATGCTCGCCCTTTCGGCGGTTGACGCCGGGGTTAAAGAGATCAAGGAAGCCGTGGCGCGGGCGAGGGAGGTAGGGGGGCTGGTGCTGTTCCTCGACGAGATCCACCGCTTCAACAAGTCGCAGCAGGATGCCTTGCTGCCGCACGTCGAATCGGGGCTGCTGACCTTGATCGGGGCCACCACCGAGAACCCCTCCTTTGAGGTGAACCCAGCCCTGCGCTCGCGGGCGCGGGTGTACGTACTGCGCCCCCTCGAGCCCGCGGAGATCCGCCGGCTGCTCGAGCGGGCCCTGCAGCACCCCGAGGGCCTCCCGGGCGTAGAGGCCGAGCCGCCGGCGCTGGAGCTGTTAGCCCAGTCCTCGCTGGGGGATGTGCGGCGGGCCCTCTCGGCCCTCGAGCTGGCCGTGACCCTCGAGGGGAAGGTCACCCTGGAATCGGCCAAAGAGGCTTTGGGGGCGGGCACGCTGGGCTTCGATAAGGGCGGCGAGCACTTTTATGACCTGATCTCGGCCCTGCACAAGAGCGTGCGCGGCAACCACGTGGACGCGGCGCTTTACTACTTGGCCCGGATGCTCGAGGGTGGAGCTGACCCTCTCTACCTGGCCCGCCGCCTGGTGCGGATGGCAGTAGAGGACGTCGGTCTGGCCGATCCGCTGGCGCTGCGGCTGGCGGTGGCGGCCCAGCAGGCCTATGAGTTTCTGGGCAGCCCCGAGGGGGAGCTGGCCTTGGCCGAACTCACCATCTACCTGGCGCTGGCCCCCAAGTCCAATAGCGCCTACACTGCCTGGAAGGCCGCTCAGGAGGCTGCCCGCCGCTATCCGGACGCCCCCGTGCCGCTACATCTGCGCAATGCCCCCACCGCCTTGATGAAAAGCCTGGGCTATGGGCAGACCTACGCCTACTACCACGATGACCCCCAAGGGAGCTTCGCTCAAGCCTATCTACCGGAGGCTTTGGAGGGCCTCACCCTTTATGAGGCGACCGGAGAGGGATGGGAAGAGCGGGTTAGGGAGCGGTTGGGGGCGCTGCGTAGACGTTTTCGCCAGGCCCGGCCCGGCGAAGGCTAGCGGTCAATCCGCTGCGGCGCTCTCTCCCTCGAGCATGGGCCGGGCCTTCTGGCCGAAATAAGCGTGAAGCTCGAGGAACCTCTGGTGGGCCTCAGGCCCTAAGAACCCCGGTGGGGTGAGTTCCGGTGGCAGCCCAGGATCCAAGAAGAGCAACTTCCGCGCCTCGTGCACCAGGCGGGTGAGCCGCACGAAGGCCTCCTCGGGGGTTTTAGGATGGAAGGGATGGAGCCGCACGAACTCCCGGTAGCGCTGCTGGGCGGCTTCCAGGTTGTAGGCTTTGCGGATCAGCTCGAGCGGGTCGCTCGCCGTGAAGCGCTGCGCCTGAAACAGCTCGACGTAGCTCTCCAGTTCGTAAAAGCGCACCAGATCCCGGGCGGCCTCGAGGCTCGCGGTAGGGCTTATCCACACCCCCGGGGTGGGGGTTCCGAACCCCAGCAGCACCAACTCGTTGCGAAAGCGGTCCCGCATGGTGCGCTTGGCTTCCGGCACGGCGTGGATCAGGATGCGCCATCCTCCATCCCATCGGTCTACGTTTCGGTAGAGGCGGCTTCGCACCTGCTCGACCTGCCAGGCCACCCGTTCGGAGAGCCGGTAGTAGGCCTTGCGCCCGTCCTTCTCGGGGAGGATCCAACCGCTCTTGACGCTGCGCGACACCGCGGCCCGCACCGCCGGTTCGGAGAAGCCCAAAGCCTCCATCCAGCGGATCAGGTCGCCCACCCAGGCCCGGTTGCCGGGGTAGAGGTACTCCATGTAGAGCGTGAAGAGGGTGGAGCGGGCCCGCATATGGGTTAGTTTACGCTACCGCGGTATGGGGGTTACCTCGAGCTTCGTCTGGTCAGAGTACCATGAGGGCGCGTCTTTAGCGATTGCCCGAGGTTTCCTGTGCCCTCCCACCCAGAGGCTCCCCCCTGGCGACTTTGCGCTGAGGGGAGTGCTCGGCCAATTGCATCAACTCGATATCGTTTCCGTCCGGGTCCTTGATCCAGGCTTGCCAGTTGTGGTCAAGGCCTAGGCTGGGACCGCGTTCGATGCTTATCCCCTTGGCTTTTAGCTCTTCAACCGTGCGGTGTAGATCATCGGTGACCAAACACAAGTGCATGAAGCTGCTGTTTCGGGATGGGTCGGGGGCGGGGCCACCCGGGAACACTTCGAGGAAGCGGTCCCCCCCAACGTGCAAGTAGACCAGCATCAAGGAGCCATCCTCACGATACAGGCGGAAAGATTCACGAATGCCGAGCAGCGCGTAAAAATCGAGCGTTCGGTCTAAATCGTGCGCCGCAAAGGCGATGTGGCCGATGTCGGTGATCATCAAGGGCTCCTTTGAAGTGAAGGTGCGGAGGGGTTTTCCTCGCCTGGGGAGGGAACTACTTCTTTTCCCTGACCCGCTTTTGCATCTCCTCGATTAGCTCCTCCAGCTTTAGCGTTCGCTGCTCTTTTACCTGCCGTTCGCGCAGGTTTACCGTGCCCTGTTCCTGCTCCTTGTCGCCCACTACCAGAATGAGGGGAATTTTCTGAAGTTCGGCGTCGCGGATCTTGGCGTTCATGCGCTCCGGGCGGTCGTCCACCTCTACGCGCAGCTTGGCCGCCTGCATAGCCTGGGCGATCCGTCGGGCGTATTCTAGGTGCCGGTCGGCGATGGGGACGATCACGGCCTGGATGGGGGAGAGCCACAGGGGGAAGTTTCCGGCGGTGTGCTCGAGGTAGAAGGCAAAAAACCGGTCGAAGGAGCCCATGATGGCCCGGTGGATGATGACCGGGGTCTCTTTTTCACCCTTCTCGTTGGTGAACTCCAGGCCGAAGCGCCTGCCGCTGATGAAGTCGAGCTGGTTGGTGGCGATGGATTCCTCTTTGCCCAGCACGGTGCGAAGCTGCACGTCGAGCTTGGGTCCGTAGAAGGTGGCCTCGCCGATGCCCTCGACGTACTGGGCGCCGGTCTCCTCCAGCGCTGAGCGGATGGCGGCGATGGCCTCGTCCCAGTGGGGGCCGGGCTCGCCGAACTTCTCGGGGTTGTTCTCGAAGTCGGGCAGGGAGAGGCGGAACCAGTAGTCGCGGAGGCCGAAGTCCTTGTAGACCTCGTCAAAAAGCCCGATCACCCGGATGAACTCCTCCTTGACCTGGGCCTTGGAGCAGTAGATGTGGGCGTCGTTCTGGGTGAAGCCGCGCACCCGCGAGAGCCCCGAGAGGGTGCCGGAGAGCTCGAAGCGGTAGACGGTGCCGAACTCGGCCAGGCGCAGGGGCAGGTCGCGGTAGCTTTTCGGCCGAGCCTTGTAGATCATGTGGTGGTGCGGGCAGTTCATGGGCTTGAGGTAGTATTCCTCGCCCTCGATCTCGATGGGAGCGTACATGTCGTCTTTGTAGTAGGGGAGGTGCCCGGAGGTGTAGTAGAGCTTGGCGTTGGCGATGTGCGGGGTGATGACGTAGCGATAGCCGTGCTCCTGCTCCTTCTCGTACATGTACTGCTCGAGCTGCCGCCGGATGAAAGCCCCCTTGGGCAGCCATAGCGGTAGGCCCTTGCCCACTTCCTCGCTGATGGTGAAGAGCTCGAGCTCGGCCCCCAGCTTGCGGTGGTCGCGCTTCTTGGCCTCCTCTTGCCGCCATAGGTAGTCGTCGAGTTCTTCCTTGCTGCGGAAGGCGATGCCGTAGATGCGCTGGAGCATGGGACGCCTGGAATCGCCCCGCCAGTAAGCCCCGGCGATGTGGGTGAGCTTGAAGTAGGGCGGAATGCGGCCCGTGCTGGGAACGTGGGGCCCGCGGCAGAGGTCGGTGAAGCCGTGGGTTCCTTCGCCCTGGGCATAAAAGCTGATCTCTACCCCTTCCGGGAGGTCTTGAATCAGTTCGGTTTTGTAGGGATCTTTGCCCTCGAAGCGCCGCAGGGCTTCCTCGCGCGGCAGGACGAAGCGGCGCAGCTCGAGGTTCTCCTTCACGATACGGCGCATCCGCGCTTCGATCTCGGGCAGGTCGCCCTCGCCCAGCGGTTCTGGTGGGTCGATGTCGTAATAGAAGCCGTTTTCGATCACCGGCCCGATGGCCAGCTTTACCGCGTCGGGATCATAGCCCTTGGCGGCAAAAAACTCGCGCACGGCCTGGGCCAGCACGTGGGCCAGGGTGTGGCGGAAAAGCTGCTGGTATTCGGGGTCTTTCTCGGTGAGGAGCTTGAGCTTAGCCCCCTGAGGCAGGGGTTTCATCAAGTCGTACAGTTCGCCGTCCACGATCGCGCCGATGGCGGCCTTGGCCAGCCCAGGGCCGATCGCTTTGGCAGCCTCGGCGGCCGTTGCGCCATCCGGTAGGTTTAGTTCGCGTCCGTCGGGTAGGTAGACATTCATGTTCTTCCTCGCTGTTCCCCGTGCAGGGGCTGCTATGGCCAGAAAAAAAGACCCGGCTCGTTTTACCACACGAGCCGGGAGAACCTCTAGCGAATCCCTAGAAGTTCCCCCGGGGTCTGGTAGTGACGGGCCAGATCATCTTGTAGGTGAGTGTACTGCTAGGCCTCCCTAGCGTCAATCGGCTCGCCTGTCGGGCTGGTGTCAGTAAACGCGTAGGGCGCGCGCTGAGGGGAACGCTTCCGTTCCGCCGGACGGGGTGGGCGTGTGCGAATGCTCGGCAATCTCAGGCAGGACTATGTTAAGCTAACTCGTAGTATGCCGGTCTGCCTCCACACTGTTTTTTCGCCCCTTACCCCGGAGGGGCGGGCGTGAGGTTTCTGGACAGCCTGGCCCCCCTGGGAGTCCGGCGGGCGGTGCTTACCGCCAGCGATGGCCTGGTGATCGAGAGCATAGGCTCGGGGGCCCCCTCGGCCGAGCTATTGGCCGCCGAACTGGCCTCGCTCCACCGCAACATGCGGCGGCTAGCCGAGGGGATGGGAGGAGGGGTCCGCCGTTTTACTCTGGCTACCGAGGAACGCGAAGTGTTGGTGGTGGTGGTAAGGGATTACTGCCTAGGCGCGGTGGTTGAGCGCAGCGGGGATCGGCGGGCGGTGGGGGCCGAGCTTTCTAGGCTAGCCAGCCGCCTCTCCGAACAGCTCTAGCAACAGGAGCACAGCATGGTACAAGAGGTACTCTCCGAGCTACAAGCGGTGCGTGGGGTGCTGGGTTCTGCACTGGTCGCTGAGGACGGGTTCATCGTGGAAAGCCAGCAGGCCCCTGGCGCCCCCGATGTGGACTTCCTGGGTGGGGCCGCAGCGACCGCCCTGGCCTCGGCCAAGGCCCTCTCGCAGGAGATCAACCGGGGGGAGGTCGAAGAGGTCATGGTCGAGTATCCCGAAGGCCCGCTGCTGCTGGTGCCGCTCGAGGGGGGCTACTTGTTGGTGGTGCTGCTCGACTCGGTGCAGAGCCTGGGCCGGGCCCGCTTCCAGCTCAAGAAGAGCATCCCCCGGCTCAAGGAGGCGCTGACTTAGTTCGCCCCGCTCGCCTCATCCCCAAAAAGAGGTTAGACTGCTGTCGCGCTCGGGGTATTCTCGAGCTTAGGAGGAACTTGTGAACGAGCTTCGCCTGGATATCGACAAGGAGACCGCGTATGGGCGCTACACCAACCTGGCGCTCTTTTCCCACACCAAGAACGAATTCGTGCTGGATTTCGCCCTGATTCAGCCCCAGGGTGGGGCCATAGTGGTCTCTCGCCTGATCACCAGCCCTCAACACGCCAAGGCCCTCTTGCGCAGCCTGGCGGAAAATATCCAGCGCTACGAGGAAACCTACGGGTTGATCCCCGAGCCCGTGGCCGAAGGCTTGGGGAGCCAGGCCTAAACTGCATCGCCCCCTAGCGCGAGCCCGGCATGGCGCAAAGCACCTGGGCTCGCGCTTCGTATGCCCTCGAGTCGTTCCGCTGCCTGCCGCTAGGCGGGGTGGATAAATCTCGCTGCCAGACCAATGGGAACGGGACAAACGCGCCTTTTATCACATCCTTTGGGCTTTTTGGGCAATCAGGATACCCCAGAGGGTCAGCAGCCCCCCCAGCAAAGCCTGTAGCGGCAAGTGTTCCCCCAGAAACACCACCCCCGCCAACACCCCTACCACCGGGGTAAGGTTGGAGAACACCGCTACCCGCACCGGGCCGAGCTGGCGTACTCCGTACATCCAGGTCAGAAAGGCCAGGGTGTTGGCCAGCAGCCCACTCGCTATCAGCAAAACCCAGACCCACATCGGCACCGCGGCGCCGGCCAGCCGCAGCATCTGGGGGGTGTGCAGGAGCCAGTAGGGAACCATGCCTAGCACGAAGCTCCCGCCGGTCCAGGTGAGCAGCCGGTAACCCCCAGCCAGGCGGCGGGCCCCCACCGTGTAGACCGCCCAGCTCAGCGCGGAAAGCAGTACGAACACGACCCCTAGCCCTTGGCCTCCGCCCTGTCCGAGGGTTTCCCCGCTCAAGATCACGACCCCGGTCAGCGAAAGGGCCAGGCCCAGGTAGGCCATTTTGGATAGCGGCTCGCGGAGCCAAACCACGCTGAGCAGAGCTACCCAGATGGGGTTGGTGGAGCTCACGATGGAAGTGTAGGAAGCTGGGAGGCGAGGAATCCCCTCCAGGAAAAGCCATTGGTAGAGGCTGTTACCGATGAGCCCGAGGCCCGCAATTACCGCCCAGTCCCGCCAACCCAGCCGCTCCCGGCTGAATAGCGACCACAGCACCGCGTAAGCCAGCGAGGCCAGCAGCACCCGCAGGCTGTTCATGGCATGGGGCGGCAGATATGCCGCCAACACCTTGAGTGCGGCGGCATTCGAGCCCCAGGCTAAAACGGAGAAAAGGGGGTAGACAAAAGGGGGAAGGCGCATGGGGGCTTCAGCGCAAATAGCTCCCCCACCACTCCAGGTAGGCCTCGAGCCGGGCCACCCGCCGGTCTGGGCGGCCCGAGCGGGAAAGCTCGTGACCCTCCTCGGGAACCCGGAAGAAGCGGGTTGGGATCCCCAGGTGCAACAAGGCGGTGTACCAGGTCTCCCCCTGGTCGATGGGGCAGCGGTGGTCTTGCTCCGAGTGGACCACCAGGGTGGGGGTCTTGACCTGGTGCACCAGGCGCAGCGGGCTTTTCTGCCAGAGCACCTCGGGGCGCTCCCACGGGGTAGCCCCCAGCTGCAACCAGGTGAAGCGCGGCCCGATATCAGAGGCCCCGAAGAAGCTGGTCCAGTTGCAGATGCTGCGGTCGGTGACGGCGGCTTTGAAGCGCTCCGGCTGGCGGGCGGTGAGCCAGTTGGTCATGTAGCCGCCGTAGCTGCCCCCAGCCACCCCGACCCGCCCGCGGTCCAAGGGAAAGCGGGAGAGGGCCTCTTCCAAAAGCCCCAACAAATCTGCCTCGTCGATCTCGCCCCAGCGCCCGTCCAGCCGGGTGTAGTCCTGGCCGTAGCCGGTCGAACCCCGGGGGTTGCCGTAGACGACGGCGTAACCTGCAGCCCGGAAGATCTGAAGCTGGAGCATCGGGGCATTGCCGAAGGCGGTGTGTGGCCCACCGTGGATGTAGAGGATGGTGGGGTGCGGGCCTGCTCCTTCGGGGAGCAAGACCCAGCCCGGCACGCTATGCCCCTCTGGGCTCTGCCAGGCAATGGGTGTAGGGGTCGGTAGGGTACCCAGCCCTTCGGCATTGGGATCAAAGAGTACCTCGTCGCCTCGGGTGAGGCGGGCCGGATGGGTGAAGGACTCGGTGAGCGTATATAGCTCACCTCCACAAAAGGCATACGCCACCACGCTTTCCGAGTCCCCTTGCGCTTCGCTGACCTCCCCAGCCAAGGAGACTCGCAACAACCGGGCCGAGCCCTTATGGGTCTCCACCAGATAGATAGCCCCATCGGGGCCGAAACGGGGAGCTTGGAAATAACCCCCGTACCGGCAATCCGAGTTGATCGTGTTGCCGAACGCCCCCTCAGCCAATAGGACCGGTTCTCCCCCAAAAGCGCGGTGGTAGAGCCGAGGCTCGGTGGCGCCGCCAAATTCCCAGGCGTGGGCCAGGTAGACCAGGCCGCTTTCGTCCGGGGTCACCGCTAAGCCCGAGATGGGACCAACACCGCCGAATAGCTCCTGTACCTCTCCGGCTAAGCTGACCCGGTAACACCGCTGCTTCCAGGCCCACCGCTCCCGGGGCGTGCCCGAGGCCGTGAACACCAGAAAGTCTCCCCCTGGGCTCCAAGCGATCTCTTCGATGTCTTCGGGGTGTTGCGCCAGCAACCGGGTTTCCCCGCCCTGCCACAAGTAGAGCGCCCGGGGTGCTTGGGGCAGAAGGCCCCGCTGCTCGAACTTGAACGGCCAGGTCTGGTAGGCGCGCGGCTGGTCGGGTTTGGGGGCTTCATAATCGCCCCGGCTGAGAAGGGCGATCTTAGAACCATCCGGGCTCACCTTATAGCCCTCGAGCCCGGCCTTGAAGTGGGTGATCTGCTCTGGCTCCCCACCCTTGAGCGGTAGCCGAAAGAGTTGGGCCACCTTCTCCACTTTGCGGGTGAAGTAGATGAACTCCCCAGCCCACTGCGGGCTGCGCGCCTCGCTTTGGGTGAGCAGGCGAAGCCCATTATCCCAAATGGCCAGCCGGGGGCGGTATCTGGGGGGCTCGCTGCTGGTATTGGGGTTCTCGATGTCGGTCAGGACGAAGAGGGGCTTGGCGTGAGGGCCTTCGGTGAGATCGGAGAGGAAACGCAACCGGTAGAGGATCTCAGGTTTCACGCCGATACTTTACCCGAAAACTGACCCACTGGTCAGCCCGGTGGGAAACGCGGGATGGCCTCAATCCCGATTTCACCGAGGTAGCGTCACCGTATACACCAGGACGCGGGCTTGTCCGGGGTTTAGGTTGAAGCGCACCCGATACCCCTCAGGGGTCTTCTCCAGCCCTTGCCCTTCGAGCGTGAAAGGCCGGGGGAAGAACTCGCTGATCTCGACCTCGAGGGGATAAGCCTTGGGGTTCTTCACCGTGGTGGTCACGCGGAAGCTGTTTTGCGCCAGCTGCTCGATCTTGCGCTCAGCCTGTCCGTCGGGATCGGGGCCCAGCGAGAGGCGCACCGGGTTGCCCTTGGCGGTATCGGGCAGGGCGGCTTGTCCCACGAAGACCCCCTGGTCGCGGATGCTCACGATGCCCGCGGCCAGGTTCTCTGTAGCAGCGAAGCGGTAACCGCGTTGGAAACGGATCTCGCTAGCGGTAGTGAAGCCGCCCGCGTAGCTCCAGGTGTAGGTGGGCTGGACTCGAGCGCGGATAAAGGGTAGCTCGGTGAGGCCGGGCTCGAGGTTTACCTCCCCCGGCAGGCGGTAGCGGAAGGTGCCGCCTGACTCTCCGGAAAACTCTGCGTCGGCGGCCATCGAGCGCACCTCGGGCGCCGGGGCTGTAGCCGCCTTGGGTACGGGAATGCCGCCTTCCAAGAGGGGAACCGTTCCCGCCACCAACTCCACCTGGCGGAAGCGCTGGGGCGTTCCCAAGGAGTTGTGCAGGCTGGCCCAACCGGTGAGGTCGCCTCCTTCCAGGGTGTAACGCAGGCTCCAGGAGAGCCCCCGGGTCAGGTAGCTGAGGGTAGTCGGCCCTTGGCCTTGGTAACGGAAGACCACCTCGAGGCGGGGATTTTGGAAGCCCGAAGGGTCGGGGTAGGCCACCAAACCCGGCAGGCTGGTGAGGTAGTGCCCCTCGAACTGGAAGAGGGGTCTATCCGGATCCACCACTACTGCCTCGCGCCACTTTCCCTCCCAGTAAAAAGAGATCGCCTTGCCTTTGTAGGCTGCCAGTGGGTTGGGAGCATCCTGCAAAATAACCTGGCGGGATTGCTCGCTCAGGCCAAGGAGCTTGAGGGTTCCGGGCACCAAGGTCTCAAAGAGGCTTTCTCCAGGCTGCCAGCGCCACTCCCCCGCGGGTAGGGTCACCGGGGTCTTGACCTCGGCAAAGCCCCGATAAAAAGCAGCCTCCTGAGCTTGAACCGCTCCGATCAAAGTGGCAATTCCCAGGGTGAGAAGGGCTTTGTTCACGGGAGTAGTACATCACCCGCCGCGTAGAGCTGGGTGAGAGGGGCTTCACTAAAGGTTTACAAACCTCGAGCGCCCTTTGCTTGCGCCATCGCGGCTGGTTTAGGCTACCCGGCAGCGCCTTGGTCCTCCTGCCACGAACGCGATTGCCCAAAAAACCCCAGCCGGGGGGGCCGGGGTCGTCGGGCAAAGCCGCCTACAGGATGTCGTCCCGGATGCAAGCCTTGAAGTGCCCAGGTTCGACCTCGCGCAATTCCGGCACGACGGTGGCGCACTCCGCAACGGCGTAGCGGCAGCGGGTGCGGAACACGCAGCCCGAGGGCGGGTTGATGGGGCTGGGGATATCCCCTTGCAGCACGATGCGCTCGCGCTTGATGGTGGGATCGGGCATGGGGATGGCCGAGAGCAAGGCCTCGGTGTAGGGGTGCTTGGGATTGGCGTATAGCTGCTTGGACGTGGCCAGCTCCATGATGCGGCCCAGGTACATCACCGCGATGCGGTCGGAGATGTACTCCACCACCGCCAGGTCGTGAGCGATGAAGAGCACGGTGAGGCCGAACTGCTCCTTCAGGTCCTGCAGCAGGTTGACCACCTGGGCCTGAATCGAGACGTCCAACGCCGAAACCGGCTCGTCAGCCACGACGAACTCCGGCTCTACGGCTAGGGCCCGGGCGATGCCGATGCGCTGGCGCTGGCCGCCGGAGAACTCGTGGGGGTAGCGGCGCACGTGATCGGGCGAGAGGCCCACGGTGCGGAGCAAGTTGGCGACCCGCTCCTGCCGCTCTTGCGGGGTGCCGATCCCGTGAATCACCAAAGGCTCGGCGATGATGTCGCCCACGGTCATGCGGGGGTTTAAGGAGGCGAAGGGATCCTGGAAGACGATTTGCATCTTGCGGCGGTAGGGCCGCAGCTGCGCTTTGGAAAGGGTGGTGATCTCTTGGCCGTTGAACTTGATCGAGCCCTCGGTGGGTTCGATCAGGCGCAAAATGGTGCGGCCTACCGTGGTCTTGCCGGAACCGGACTCCCCCACCAGGCCCAACACCTCGCCCTTTTTGACGCTGAAGCTCACCCCGTTGATGGCCTTGACGTTGGCCACCACCCGCGAGAGGATGCCGCCCCGGATGGGGAACCACTTTTTTAAGTCCTTGACCTCGAGCAGGTTGGTACTTTTGCCTTCGGTACGAGGAGCGCTAGGAGCAGGGCTAGGGTTCACGCCAGCACCTCCTGTTGAATCTCGGCCCAGCGTACGCAGCGCACCATGTGCCCGCCCCCGGCGTCTTCGAGGGGAGGGATCTGCTGGTCGCAGCGACCAGCCTGAAAGTACTTGCAGCGGGGGTGGAAGGCGCACCCAGCGGGCATATGGAGGGGGTTAGGCACGTTGCCGGGGATGGCCTCGAGGCGCTCCTTATGCTCGGCGGCGCGGTCCAAGCGGGGGATGGAGTTCAACAGGCCCATCGTATAGGGCATCAGCGGCTTCTTGAAGGTAGTGACCACGTCGGCCTCTTCCACCGCCCGGCCTCCGTACATCACCACCACCCGGTCGGCCATCTCGGCCACCACCCCCAAGTTATGGGTGATGAACAGGATGCTCATGCCGATCTCGTCCTGGAGCTTTTTCATGAGTTCCAGGATCTGCGCTTGGATGGTCACATCGAGCGCGGTGGTGGGCTCGTCGGCGATCAGCAACGAGGGGTTGCAGGAAAGCGCCATGGCGATCATGACCCGCTGGCGCATCCCCCCCGACATCTGGTGGGGGTAGTTGGAAAGGCGTTTTTTGGGTTCGGGGATGCCCACCAGATCGAGCATATCCGCCGCCATCTCCAAGGCCTCTTTTTTGCTCTTGCCCTGGTGCAGCACGATGGCCTCGGCGATCTGGTCGCCCACCGTGTAGACCGGGTTCAAAGAGGTCATGGGCTCCTGGAAGATCATGGCGATGTCATTGCCGCGGATCTTGCGCATCTCCGCCTCGGAGAGCTTGGTGAGGTCCTTGACCACCTTGTCCTTGCCCCGGAAGAGGATCTCTCCGCCTACGATCTTACCCGGAGGCATCGGGATCAAGCGCATCGTGGCCAAGCTGGTCACGCTCTTGCCTGAGCCACTCTCGCCCACCACGGCCAAGGTCTCCCCCTTGTCGATGTGGAAGGAGACTCCGTCTACCGCCTTCACCACACCATCGTCGGTGAAGAAGTGAACTTTGAGGTCTTTGACCTCGAGGAGGCGTTTTTCGTCCATTCGTTCTACTCCGGCTTCTATACTAATCCGCACCTCGGCGTATTCGCTAGCGCCTCGAGCGCGGGTCCAGGGCGTCGCGCAGCCCGTCACCCAACAAGTTATACGCCAAAACCGCGACCAGGATAAAGAGGCCGGGGATCAAAAGCCAGGGCCGCTCGGTAAAAGCGATGATCCCGGTCTGCTGGGCTTTGGACAGCAGCAATCCCCAAGAAGAGGCGGGTTCTTGGATGCCCAGCCCCAAGAAGGAAAGCCCCGACTCCCCCAGGATGAAGCTGGGAATCGAGAGGGTAACGATCACGATGAGGTAGGTGAAGGTTCCGGGCAGGATGTGCCGGGTTAGCGTACGGGCATCGGAAGCCCCCAGGGCCTGAGCGGCTTGGGCATACTCCATCTCCCGTAGCTGCAACACCTGGCTGCGCACCGTGCGGGCCAAGCCACCCCAGTTGACAAAGGAGAGGATCGAAACCACCAGCATGAAGCGGGTGGCGGGGGGAATGTCCTGCGGAATCAGCACCGAGAGGGTGATGAGCAAGAAGAGGTCAGGGATGGCCGCCAGCACCTCGGTAGTGCGCATGATCAGGGTGTCCAAATCCAGCTTCACCGTCTGCCAGATGAGGAAGTAGCCGATGGCTACTAGCAGAATTACCCCAGCAGCCCCCGCCAGGATGGCCTCGAGCCCTTGGCTGGTCTGCAAAAATCCCTGCAGGGTGATCCACAACAGCCAGGCCAATCCCAGCCAGACCAACGTCCAACCTAGGGCCTTGAGCCAGGCCACAAGCGGAGGTCCTCGCCTGAGATAGCGGCGAAACTCTGGGCTAGCCAAGCCTATGCTGAGGGTGATCGGCTTTCCGGCGTAGAGCCCGGCGATCCCCCCGAAAAACACCCCGATGATGAGGGCCAAGCCGGTGGCGAAAATCCCCACCGTGAGGGAGACCCGTGCTCCAAACCAGATGCGCCCCCACAGATCCCGGCCAAAATCATCGGTACCCCAGAGGAACAGGTGGGCTTGTTCGCTCACCAGCCAGTCGCCCCCCATGAGCCGTAAGTTGGCCGGGATGAAGCCCAGGAATTTGTACGGCTCCCCGCGTACAAAGAAGTAGATCGGATAGCGGCCCTTGCTACAGTCGGTAATCACCTCCACCCGGAAGGTCTCGAGGTTCCTCCTGCGCTCGCTGGGGCAGACGTAGGGGCGGGTTAGCCTGCCATCGGTATCGCGCCAAAAAATGTGGGTTGGAGGCGCATAGCTGAACTGGCGGAAGCTCTTGCTCTCCGGGTAAGGGGCGAGAAAATCCGCGAATAGGGCCCCCAAATACAGCAGCAAGAGCACCACCCCTCCCAGCCGGGCCAGAGGGTGGCGGCGGAAACGCCGCCAGGCCATCTGGAAAAAGCTCTCGCTCTTCCCCATGCCTTCGCGAAGCTCGATTTTTCCGGTCATGGGCGCTCCTAGTTGTAGCGAATCCTGGGGTCCACCCAGGCCAAGAGGAGGTCAGAGAGCAAGTTGCCCAGCATCAGTAAGATGGTGGTGACAGTGATAAACCCCATAACCAGGTAAAGGTCTACCGCTGAGATGGCATCGAGCAGCATTGGCGTGATCCCCGGCCAGGCCATCACCACCTCGATCAACCCGGCCCCGCCGATGAGGGCCGGGAGCAGGAACCCGATCCCCGCCACGATCGGAATCACCGCATTGCGCAGGGCGTGCTTGTAGATAGCGACCCGCTCGGTCACCCCCTTGGCCCGGGCGGTGCGGATGTAGTCTTGGGAGAGCACCTCGAGCATCTGCCCGCGCATCACCCGTATGAGCCCAGCCGTTCCGGTGGTGGCCAGCACCAGTACCACCGGTAGAGCGTGCCACAGCACATCCAGGGTGCGCTGCCACCAGGGGGCCTGCAAGTACGGCACCCCGCCCACGAACTCCGAGGTCATGCCGCCGATGGGCAAGATCTTCATCCCGGTGGTGTCGTTGAGCCATACGGCGACAAAAAGCATAATCAAGGCGAAGAAAAAGTTGGGGATGGCCACCCCGATAAAGGCCAGCACCGTGAGGATGCGATCCCCGATCGAATACTGCCGCACGGCCGAGTATACCCCCACCGGGACGGCGACCAGATAGATGAGCAAGGTGGAGAGCACCACCAGCACCATCGAGTTGAGGATACGGGGCCAGATTACCTTCCAGACATCGGCCTTGTAGGAAAGCGAGAGCCCCAGTTTTCCTTGCAGTATCCCTGAGACCCACTTGGCGTACTGCACCATCCAGGGCTGGTCGAGGGCGAACTCCCGCCGCAAGGAGGCGATGGATTCCCGGGTTTGGGTGGGGTCTAGCTCGAGGCGGGTGACGAAATCCCCCGGCGCCAGCTGGATGATGATAAACGCCAGCAGCGTAGCCCCGAAAAAGGTCGGAACGAGCTGAAGCAAGCGTCGAACGATATAGCTCCACATAGTGACTTCCAAGCCGAAGGGGGCGAGCGGCCAGCCCGCCCCCTGCAACGGAGCGCTTTAGTCTTTGGTGAAGACCGTTTCGATGTAGGGGTACTGCCCGACGATGGCGTTGATCTCTTCCTTGGGGAAGAGGCCGCCGACGCGGTTGAGGCGGGCCGGGTTATAGGCCGGAGCCACGGTGTAGATGAGCGGCAAGTTCTCCGCTACCACCTTCTGGAACTGCACGTAGATCTCGCGCCGCTTGGCCGGATCGAGGGTGGTGGCCCCTTGCTTCATCAGCTTGTCGATGAGGACTTCAAACGGCTCGGTGCGGGCTGGGTTCTTGCCGTTTACCCCCTGGTTCCAAGCGTGGAGCGAGCCGTTGAGTTCCCACACGTTGCGGCTGAAAGCGGGCTCGATGCCGCCGGTGAGGCCGATGAGGATGGCATCGAAGTCGCGGGTACCGTCGGCTGCGGGGCTGGTGAGCTGGCGCACCAGCTCGTTGAAGTCGATGGGGCGGTAGTTAACCTTGACCCCGACCTTCCTGGCCTCATCGGCGAAGATCTGGGCGATCCGCTCGCGCAGGGTGTTGCCCTGGTTGGTGGCCAGGTTGAACTCGAGCACCTGCCCCTGGGCATTCACCAGGAAGCCGTCCTTGTTCTTGGTGCGGAAGCCGAGCTCGGCCAGGAGTTGGGTGGCCTTTTGCGGGCTGAACTCGTACTTGGCCACGTCGTCGGTGAAGAACTGCTTGACGGGGATCGAGATGGGGCCCCACTGCGGCTTACCCAGCCCGCCCTGGGCCACTTCGATCATGGACTTCTTGTCCATCAGGTAAGCCATGGCCCTTCTGAACTTCACCTGGCGGAAGAGGTTGGCCTTGAAGGAGTCCTTGTTGTTCCAGTTGAAGACGATGAAGTTGGTGCCAGTGGTCACGTCGGCGTTGGGGAAGATCTGGCCATTGAGGCGGCCTGAGCGGATGCGCTCGAGCACCTGGGCCACCTTGTCGCCGTCGGGGGCGGCGTAGAGGTCGGTGTCCCCACCCAGGAAGCGGGCCAATTGGGCTTCGGTGTTGGAGACGATCTGGAAGGTCCAGCGCTCGAGGTAGGCTACCGGGTTAGCCTTCTCGTCGGTGCCCCAGTAGTTGGGGTTACGCTTCAGCACCACCCGCTCGCCCTTGGCGTACTGGTCGAGGGTAAAGGGGCCACCCACCACGATCTGGGCAGGCGGGGTATCCAGGTTGTAGAGCGCTTGCAGCTTCTCCGGCCCCTGGCGGTAAGCCGGGCCGAAGATGTGCTCGGGGGCGATGAGCCAGCCCTGGATCAAAGCCGGGGCGTAGGGCTTGGGGAAGTCCGCGCGCACCGTGTACTGGTCCACCTTGCTCCACTTGATCGGCTGGCCGTCGAGGACGAAGCTCGAGCGGCTGTTGGAGTTCACCTTGGGGTCGGCGTGGACGGTGGCGCTAAAAATTACATCGTCGGCATCGATGGGCTGTCCATCCGACCACTTGGCCCCCTGGCGCAGCTTGAAGATCACCGTGAGCCCGTTGTTGCGTACCTCCCAGGAGGTGGCCAGGTACCCCTCTGGCTGTAGGGTATAGGGATTGTAGCCGGTGAGGTAAGGGAAGAAGTTGTTGATGATGTCAGTGGACGAAGTCTCCCGCGCCACGAAGGGGTTGAAGGTGCGGGGGTCGGAGATCGAAGAGATGCGGAGCGATCCACCCTGCTTTCCCACCTCGGTGCCCTTGAACACCTTAGGCTGCGCCAGGGCTAACCCCGCCAGCGCCAGCATGCCCAGAACAAAAAGTTTTTTCATGCACTCCTCCTGCATTTTTATCCAACAAGTCTAGCGGCTTGGGAATGGGACATTCGCGCAGCTAGCTTTGGACTCCGGTTCAAGGTATCGAGCTATCCATGCTGTTGTCAAGGGTTGGCCAGCCGCCATTCGTTGGGCTTGCATCCACCTAATGGTGGACTATGGGCCGAAGCCTGGGAAAAAAAGCCGGTGCCCTTCAAGGCACCGGCTGAACCTCAGCACCCCGACTTTAGCGCGGCAGACGGCCCAACAGCCAGGCCAGCACCACGAAGGCGATTCCCAGCCCCGCGGTGATGCGGTATAGGCCGCCGGTAACCCCGCGCGCCTGGAACAGGTCGCTCGCGCCCCCCAGAAGGTCGCCCCCGGTCTGTTTGGGCTCCTGGGCGAGCACGAAATACACCAAACCCGCCGCTATCAGCAGGTAAAGAACCAGGAGAAGGTTGTAGACAATTTCCATCGATCCTCCGAACCCGGGCCACCGGCCCGGCTTATGCGCCTTGGTGCCGGGAGGGGGACTCGAACCCCCATGGCTGCTAACCGCTCGATTTTGAGACCATCTCCAGAGCCGAAGACCATAAAAAACCCGTCCAGGACACAACCGGTTCACTCCACGGCACCGGGTGGTGCGACCATCATACCCTGAAGGTCTGTCTTAGCACAATAGCAAGCGTTTGCTAAGTTGTCAGAAACACCGTCCAGGACGATGTTTCTAAGCGCTCGGTGTGATAAAATTGGGCCATGACGGTCCGGGGCGACCAAAGGGGTCATCAAGGCCCGCCTGAGCGGGCACGGCGGCTATTCCGCCGCCAGCAAAGGGTGGGGAAAACCCGGGAGAGGATTCCCTTCCTGCCACCCTTACCCCCACACCTTCGCGGACCGATTTGGGGCGAGTATAAGAAGGCCCTTGATCAGCACAAGGCCGTGCAAGCCCACCTAGCCCGGCGAGGGCTGGCCACGGTGGCCGAGCGGGCTTTGCACTCCATTCACCGGTGGTTTTGGCGCACCGTGGCAGAGGCGGTTCGGGGGGTAGCCCTGGAGCTGTTTTTACTTTTTCTGGCAGCCCTTTTTCAGATAAAGCCCACCCCCTCCACACCCGTCGATGAGAGACCCCTCAGCCGTGCCCCTCCGGGGTTTCTGAGCGTAGTTTTTCCGTCAGCTCCGAATGCCGTTCGGGGTCGGTAGGCTTTTCGGCTTTCGGGCTTACTGGACCCCGGCTATGGCCGGGGGTGTTCGGAGAGCAAAAACATGAACAAGGATCAGGATCATAAAAAACTGATAAAGGTCACAGAGGCGGCCAAGCAGTTGGGGGTTTCCCGGCAAACTCTTGCTCGCTGGATTCGGCAGGGGTGGATTCCTGCCGTGCAGATCGGCGATAGGTTCAGGGTTTCTGCTGAGGTGATCGAGGAGCTTCTCGACAAGGCCAAAAAGGTGCCCACCCCCCAGGCCGAGGAGGTGGGCTAACGTGGGGCAGACTCTACCAGAGGTGATGGAGGTGAGCAACTGCCCCTCCAGTCTAGCGCAAAAGCGCCGCTGGGTGGTATGGCGCTACGTGGAGCGGGACGGCAAGCAGACCAAGGTCCCTTTCCAGCCCGACGAAAAGCCCGCCAGGAGCAACGACCCCACCACCTGGCACACCCTGGAGGAGTGCCGGAAGGCCCTCCAGGGTGGCCGGTTCGACGGCTTGGGCTTTGTGCTGGGGGACGGTATCACCGGAATCGACCTCGATTGGAAGGAATATCCCGGTGAGGGTGTCCCGACCGAAGCCCGGACCATCGTGGACCGGCTCGACTCTTACGTGGAGTGGTCACCCTCCGGCAAGGGCTGCCACATCCTGTTGCACGGCAAGCTGCCCGAAGGGTGCCGCAACCGAAAAAAGCTAGCCCCCGGTGTGGAGTTGGAAGTTTATGACAAGGGCAGGTTTTTTACCTTCACAGCCGAGCACTGGGAAGGCTACCCCGACGATCTCCAGGAGTGCCAGGCCGAGCTAGAGGCTTTGCTAGCCGACTTGGGGGTGTTGTCCACAACACCAGCACCCCACCCTGTGGCGCTGGACGACCAGGCCCTGCTAGAAAAGATGTTCCAAGCCGAGAACGGGGCCAACATACGCCGCTTGTGGCAGGGTGACACCAGCGGCTACTCGTCCCAGTCCGAGGCCGATTTGGCCCTGTGCTCGCACCTACTGTGGTGGACGAACAACGATGACGGGCGTGCAGATCGGCTGTTCCGGCAGTCGGGCCTGTACAGACCGAAGTGGGATGAGCAACACGCTGGGAGCGGCAAGACCTACGGCGAGATGACCCTGGAGAAGGCCCGGAGTAGTAGCCCTTACCGGGGACTGGAGGCGCAACCGGAGCGGAAAAAGGAAAAGGAATCCACCCGCCTGGTATCCCTGGCGGCAGACGCGCAATTCTGGCACAGCCCCGACGGGACGGCTTGGGCGAGTATTCCCGTCGAGGGTCACATCGAGCACTGGCCGGTGGACAGCCGCCCCTTCCGGCTTTGGTTATCCGGGCGCTTTTATCGCACAGAGGGCAAAACCCCTCACCACCAGGGGCTGAAGGATGCCCTTGCTGTCCTGGAGGCTAAGGCGCTTCACGATGGTGTTTCATGCCCGGTGTTTACCCGGCTGGCCGAGCACGATGGGCGAATCTACCTCGACCTGAGCCGCCCCGATTGGAGTGTGGTGGAGATAGACGCCCACGATTGGCGGATTGTACCCGCCGCCGGTGCACCGGTGCGATTCCGGCGTACCCCGCACCAGAAGCCTTTGCCGATACCTGAGCGGCCCGGTGACCTGGAACCGCTGAAGAGGCTTGCCCCCACAAAGGACTGGCCTCTGCTCCTGGGGTGGATCATCGGAACGCTGAACCCTGGGCCAGGAGCATACCCGCTGCTGCTCCTGGCCGGGGAAAAGGGTGCGGGGAAGTCTACGCTGGCCCGTATGCTGAAGGCCCTGGTGGACCCCAGCGAGGGGATGCTGCGCACCGAGCCGCGCAGCGACGAGCCGGTGATCATTGCCGCGCTAAACGATCTGATCGTGGCCTTCGACAACCTGTCGGGTGTCCCGCCCTGGTTATCCGACATTCTGTGTGTGGTCGCCACCGGTGGGGCTTTATCGAGGCGGCAGCTATACACCGACAGCGGGGAGGTCGTGTTATCGGTGTGCCGCCCGGTGATCCTGACCGGGATCGGCTTTGGCCTGCTGCGCGATGACCTGGCCGACCGGACGCTGCGAATAGAGGTAGCTCGTATTCGGGACGAACAACGGTTGACCGAAGGGGAGCTGTGGCAGCGCTTCGAGGCAGCGCACCCCCGCATCCTGGCCGCCCTGCTGGACGCCGTGAGCACCGCCCTGGCCCGAAAAGCGGAGGTAACCCTCAAACCGCTACCCCGGATGGCCGACTGGGCGATCTGGGCCGAGGCCGCCAGCCCCGCCCTGGGCTGTGCTCCGGGTGAGATCGTGCGGGCCTTCAACAGCGCGCAACAGGCTTTGAGCGCCGATTTGCTGGAGGGGAACCCCCTGGCCCAGGCTGTGCTCGATCTGGTGAGCGATTGGCCGGAGGGTAACCGTCAAGTCTACACTTCCAGGGAATTGCTCGACGAGCTGGGGCGGATAGTGGGCAGCCCCCCTCCGGGCTGGCCGCGATCCCCTGTGGCCCTGGGCAAAGCTCTGCCGCGCTTGCAGGAGGCCCTACGCCGGGCCGGGGTTATCCTGACAGGCCAGCGCGACTCTTACACCAACTCTTTTATATGGAGCCTAGAGGTTCGGGCACAGGCCGAACGTGCCCCGGAGGTGGAAAGCCCCCCGGCTGCCCTACCCTCTCAGGAGGCCCTATCCGATAATCCCGCCCAAACCCCGGAGGAGGGGGAAGACGGGTGGGAGCGGCTGGAAAGGAATATCCCCCGGATACTGGAGGCCCTACGGGCAGAGAAGCCGAGATTGCTACGCCTCAAAAGCGAGCAGGGGGAGAGTTACCCCATGATCCTCAAACCGGAAGAGGAGCTGGCGAAGAGGGGAATAGGCCCTCGAAGCTGGGAGGAACTGCTGCGGGATCAGATCGTAATGGGGAGGAAGGAGTGGCCACAGGCCAAGAGGGTTGAGGTTTGGGCGGAAACCCCTGAGGGGTGGAAGCCCCTTTGATCTGAACGGTACAGAGACCCCGCCAAAAGAGGCGGGGTGTGTTTTACCTACACTGTATAGGTAACCGTTCACGGGATTACAGTTGGGGTACCTACACCCTCCGCAATCCCCACAGCTAGGCTGTTGGGCTCCGGAGGTTCCGGAGATGAACTGGAGATGAGAATCGGAATCTCCGGAAAGTTTTTGCCGTCTGGAACGCTGTTTCCGGAGTTTCGGAGGTTCTGGAGGTTTTTCCGGTACTTTTCGCGCAACATATACACGGGGGGGTGTTACCCCCCCCGTACCCCCTTTCTCTTCTTCTGCGCACTAAGGGGGGAGAATCTCCAGAATCTCCGGACCTCCGGAGAACCCGTCCTGGACGTGTTTTTTTCTCCGGAGATTCTTTTTCTCATCTCCGGAATCTCCGGAAATCTCCGACCCCCGTCCTGGACGGGTTTTCTCAAAGAACCCCTCCTCTAATCTCGTTTTTCATGTTTTTCATCTCTCTCCGGAATCTCTAACCCCCCCCACAGCCCGAAGCTGTGGGACTTGTGGCGGGTGTGTGGAAGATTGGTCACCCCAGGACACAAGTCGTGCACTCTGCCCCGGCTGTGGTGGGGTTTGTTATGTCGAGGACAGATTATCAGGGGCTTTGTACGGTTAGAAAATAGCCGCTAACTTTACTTAGGGGAAATTACCAGCCGGGTCACTTCCCCTTCTTCGAAGCGCCGTCCACAATCTCCGTATACAGGCTCTGCGCTTCCCTCTTCCCCACCGGCTTGACCCTAGGCCCCATGCCCTTCAGGCGCTTGCCTATGCGGGCTAGAGCCGCCTGTGCGGCAGCTTCCGCCTCTTCGAGGGTGTGGAAGTACGTCCCCCCGTTCTCCAGGGGAGTAGGCTCACGAAGGTACTTCTCCCGGGGAGGCTCCCACTCCTCCGTGATCTTTTTCAGGGCCAGCTCCGGGGAGGCATTGGCATACACTCGCCAGGAGTAGTATTCGTACAGCTTCCAGCGCTCCTCGTCGGTCAGGTTCGGGTTCATGTTACCTATACAGTATAGGTAAAGCTCTCAGTTTGGTCGAACGGCCTCATAGGCCTTGGCCAAGTACCCCTCGGCCAGATACCCCCACAGCCTGTGTACCGACACACACACCCTGGCCCGTCTCTCCAAATCTCTCAGGGGCCACCGTACCGGGGGGCTATACTCTCCGGCCAGGAGAAGATAGGCTTTCTCGGCGCTGATGACCAACACATCCGTACCGTGGGCCAACAAGTTGGCAATCTCTCGGCTCGTCTGTGGAGAAAGGCCCCCAAACTCCTCCGCCTGGTAGCAAAGCTTCAGGTCGCAATAGCGCTTCTCGTTTGGCAAAGTGATGCTGTAATCGTAAGGCGTAGCCTGGTCCGACCTGGACAGCTCGACCCTGATCAGGTCCACAGGCTGGTGAAAGGCCCTGGAATAGACCCTGTAGATTCCGGGCAGCAAGTCTAGCTCGACGTGCTTCGAGGCCCCGTATTCTTTGGGGCGGCTTGGCAAATTGGCGACACGGAAATAGAATGGCGAATGCAAATACCTCACAAATACTTTCCCCCTAGTTGTGCCCCTCCACAGAGCCCGCCAGCCCTGTGGAGGGGAATGTTTTACCCTAGGTTCTCATCAAACAGAACCTGATCGTTGCGGGTTATTTTGAGCCCCCAGCACAGGCTGTTAGACATGGAGCCCAGAAAGTCTCTCAGGTCCCAAGCGTGCCCAAAGACGCCCACCTCCGGGAGTCCCCAGGCGTCGTGCTTCACGACGTAATGGGCGAACTCCGGCGGGAAGTCCAGGCTCTCTCTGGCCCTCTTGAACAGACTTTCGTCCACCAGAGGGATTCTCTGCCCCCCAAGGATCAGGGTGGGGCCACGGAGGCTGAAGACCTCCTCGAAACTGTGGTCTTTTCCCCGCATCAGCCGCAAGGAGTACGTGCCGTTCCGGCGCAGTGTCGGAAGGGCTTCCCGGAGAATGCCCTCGATCTCGGCGGGGTCTTGTTTTCCTAGGGGCAGCACGTCGAAAAAGCCCCCGTCTTTCACGAAGTGCGCGACCTCGGCCCCCGCCAGGAGGGGGGCAACGTCACCCAAATAGTGTTCCAGAATCCGCCAGGGGCGGAATTGGGGCTGTGTCTTCATTATTCCCCACCCCGCTGCAGCCGCTCCAGGAAGGCCTTTGGCACATAAACCCGCTTCCCTAGACGAAAAGATGGAATATCCCCCCGCTTGATCGCTTTCCACACTGATCGATAGCTCAGGCCGAGCATCTTTGAAGCCTCCTTTATCCGATAAGCTGCGCGTTGTGGAGTTTCCATAGACCCCCTCCAGTTACCATTATATACCCCCGATAGTCTCCTATTTTCCGGGGTATTGGGGTGGCAGTTTTTCGAGGAAGTTTGCCTATCGGCTACTTTCGGCGTAGCAGGCGGCTGACAGGCGAGTGCTCAGCGTGGAGGACGCTAAGGTCGGCCTGGGCCAGTCGAACGTACCGCTGCGTCATTGCCGGTGTTCGGTGCCCCATCAGCGTTTGCAGGGCGAAGGGGTTCAGCCCGTCCCTGACCATCGTCGTTGCAGCCCCCCTCCGAAAGCTGTGTGGCGGCTTGTAGGCCTGCCCTGCCGCCCTGGAGAGCCGCCACAGCATGGAGCGTAGGGCCTCGTAGCTCATGGGGTCACCCCGCCGGGTCAGAAACAGCCGGTCGCTATCCGACATCGGTCGCTCGGCCTGGACGTAGACACGAATCGCCCGGCGGGTTACGCTGCTCACCGGCAACACCTGCCACATCCCCCCCTTGCGTCTGACCCGTAACCCTTCGGGCTGAACATCGTCCAGCCTCAGCCCCAAGACCTCGCTGGCCCGGCTGGCGGTGTCCCATAGGGCTAAGATCAGGGCACGATCCCGCAGGGGGGTACTGGAAGTCTCGGCGGCCTCCAGCAAGCGCCGTACTTCGGCCTCGCCGATCACCGGCACTTCGCCCACGACGAGCCGTGGACCTTTGACACTCTTGGGGTCCAGGGCCTCCACCCCCTCGGCGCGCAACCAGTTCAGGAAGGCCCGCACCGCCCGCCACACGGCGTGAACACCGCCGTGGGACATCCCCCGCTCAAACTGATGACGCAGGAAGTTCTTCAGGTCATCCGCCGTCAGTTCTTCCGGGGGCCAATCCCCAAAATTGCGCAGGAATACGATAAGGGTATCCCGGTAAAACGCGATAGTTTTCGGGCTCAAGCCCCGCGATTGGCCGTCCAACAGAAAAGCCTCGAAGTACCGCCGGATTGTTGGGGAAGTTCTGACCTTCTGACGTTTTAGCCCGCTCGACTTGCGCATTTTCGACCCCCTCCACCCCCCGCTGTTGCAACGCCATAGGCGTGTCCTGGACGGTCGAAAGCTCAAGTCGCATGAACGACAAAAGCACCAGAGCGATTTTTTGCGCTCTGGTGCGCCTTGGTGCCGGGAGGGGGACTCGAACCCCCATGGCTGCTAACCGCTCGATTTTGAGTCGAGTGCGTCTACCAATTCCGCCATCCCGGCTTGCTGCGCAACCCCTCTAGCGACCTCAGGCCGAGGTCGCCTGATAGCTTACGCAGCTTCTAAGGCCTTGTCAATGACCGTTGGCCCTAGCGCGGCCCTGGGATATCTCCCCAGTTGCGCTCGCGCCAGGTCAAGTGGCCCAGTCGGGAAGCGCGTGCCAACACCAGCAACCCCAGCCCGATGAGCACCGCCCAGTCTCCCAGCCGGGTGTAGAGAGTCTGTCCGGGAGCGGGGGCGTAGGGGGCGGCCAGGTAACCCGCCACATGCTGCGGTATGCGTGCCACTACCCGCCCATAGGGGTCAATCGAGGCCGTCACCCCGTCGTTGCCCGCCCGCAACACCCAGCGACCATTCTCCACCGCCCGCAAGCGGCCCATCTCGAAGTGCTGAAGGGCCCCAAAACTGGGGCCAAACCATGCGTCGTTGGAGCCGAGTACCAAGACCTCCGCCCCCCGCAGGGTGAGGGCTCGAGCCACCTGCGGGAATACCGACTCGTAGCAGATATAGGCCCCGTAAGGCCCCAACGTGCGGTAGCCGCTGCCGAAGGGGCGGCTGGCAAGGTCGTAGCCGAAGCCAAAAGCCCGGAAAAAAAAGCTATAGACCGGGCCGATGTAACGCTTCCAGGGGAAGAATTCCCCGAAAGGAGCCAGGCGGTTTTTGTCGTAGACCTCGAGAATCCGCCCGTTGGCATAGCGCACCGCCCGGTTATATCCGCCCTCGGCGTTGAACCCGCTCACCAGCTCCCGCTCTCCCAAGACCGCAGGGAGTGCGGGAGGAAACGCCGACACCGCGGTCTCGGGCCAGACCACCAACCGCGCCTCAGGGTGCTCGGCCAGGCCCTGCCGGGTCAGGTTTATGTATACCTGCTCGTCAGGGACGTCTCCCGCTGCTTTGCGCAGCGGGTTCACGTTGCCTTGCACCAGCAGCGCAGTCTGTGTGGGTTGGGCGGGGGGAAGCGGCAACACCCATAGCAGTGCCCAAGGAATCGCCACCCAGTACCGCCGCTGGCCCAACCCGTAGGCCACCAGCAGCACCACCAGCGAGAGCAAGTACACCCCCCCCAGGGCGGCCAGCCAGCGGCCCGGCGCCTCCACTAAGCTGTAGCCCACAAATCCCCAGGGGAAGGCCAGTTCCCCCAGCGAGGTGAGGTACTCCAGTACTACCCACCCCCCTGCCCGCGCCAAGGGCCGCCTCAGGGTGAGGCCAAAGAGTATGCCCCACGTCGCTGCCTTGGCCAAGATCAGCGGAACAAAGGGAACCACCCCCCAAGGCCCAAACAAGTCGGCGAAGCTCCAGGGGAGCCAAACCAGGTGCATACCCCAAAAACCCAAGCCGGCCCACATCCCCGCCCGAAACCCCCCCTCCCGCAAGAGCAGGGCCAGCGGGAGGGGGGCCAGGATCCCTAAGGGAGAAGGCGGCAGCGTGGCCGCCAAGGCCAAGCCCAACAACAAAGAGACGAAGGGAGCGCGCGCACGACCCCGCACGCCCCTAGCATAGCGGGGGGCGGTGAGATTGCCATGGCTCACCAGATTTTCATGTCAGAATAGAAGCGTACATGCGGATTGGAATTATCGCCGACATTCACGCTAACCTTCCTGCCTTAGAAGCCGCCCTCACCGCGCTCCGGGAAGAAGGGGTGGATCAGGTTCTGGCTATCGGGGACACGGTAGGGTATGGTCCCCATCCTCGTCAGGTGCTGAGGTTGCTCGAGCGCGAGGGGATCGCCTGCGTGCTAGGCTCCGCCGACATTCGGGTGGCCTTCAACCTCCCTGGCGAGACCCGTTCAGGGGTCGCGGAGACCGTTTTGCAGTGGACCCTTACCCAGCTAGGTAAACGCGAGTTGAATTTTTTGCGCCATCTCCGTCTGCGCCACCGCATGGACATCGGAGAAGGGCGGCTGTTAGCTTTTCACGGCACCCCTGATGACCCCGAGGTCAAGATCGACTTCGACCTCCCGGTCACCGAGTTGGTACGGATATTCGAGCGTTCACGGGCCCGCTACATGGTAGCGGCAGGCCGACACATCC
The DNA here is from genome assembly GCF_003226535.1 of Meiothermus sp. Pnk-1. Taxonomy (NCBI): domain Bacteria; kingdom Thermotogati; phylum Deinococcota; class Deinococci; order Thermales; family Thermaceae; genus Meiothermus; species Meiothermus sp. Pnk-1. The sequence goes on from NZ_QKOB01000001.1 coordinate 258,937, forward strand.
CCTATGAGCGCCGGGTGGGGCAGGGAATTCTGGTGGATCCTGGCTCGGTTGGGCTCACCCTTGGGGGGGAGCCGGGCGCGGACGTGCTTCTTTTGGAAGAAGACCCCGAACCCCAAGAGGGTTACCCTGCCCTCAAGGTGCGATTTCTCAAGGTGCCTTACGATTTCGGCCAGGTACTCTTCGATTTGGCTGCCTGGGAGCTGCCTCCAGTCCTCAGCGATGTGATCCGGCAGGGGCGGTTTCCGGGGTAACGGGTACCAGAGCTCAATCTAGCGCGGAACGCGCCTGCCGCACCACCTCCGCGTCGGGGTCGAAGAGGAGCTTCCGGGCACTGGCCAGATCCCCCAACCGGACCAGAGCGTGGGCCGCGGTGGCTCGCACGAGCGGGCTGACATCTTCTGCGGCCCGGCGCACCAGGGGCAGGTACCGCTCATCTTGGGCGTTGGCGAGCGCGATCAAGGCGTTGCGGGCCAGGCGGGTGCGCCCCGGACGTAAAAAAACCGTCCCGGCATACTTGCGAGCAAACGCGTGGCCGGAGAGAAAGAAAAAATCCTGGATATCCGGATGGGCCAATTCCGCTTCGGGGGTGAAACCCCGCCAGAACTCCCGGGCTTTGCGGTTCCAAGGGCAGACGTGCTGGCAGATATCGCAGCCCAGAATCCAATCCCCCAGACCAGGCCACAGCTCGGTGGGGATCCACCCGCGGTGCTCGATGGTCCAGTAGCTGATGCAGCGCCTCGCATCGAGGGTGCCATCGCCGGGTAGCGCCTGGGTAGGGCAACCGGTAAAACAACGCGTGCAGCGTCCACAGCGATTCTCATAAAGCTTCTTGGGCCTTTCCTCGAGCGCGAGCGAGGTCAGCAACACCGCCAAGGTGAGGTAACTGCCCTCTTCCATCCGCATCAGCATGGCGTTTTTGCCGATCCAGCCCAGGCCACCCCACACCGCGTAGCTGCGCTCGGAAAGCGGGCCATGGTCTACATACCCCTTGGCCTCGAGGCCAAGCCGCCGGGCTAGGTTCTCCAAGCTTTCGATATGGGGCTGCAGCAGCGCGTGGTAGTCGCGCACCCAGGCGTAGCGGGCCACCCGCCCGATGCGGACTCCCCCTTCCGGCAAGCCGGGGTCGGGGTAGGCATGGGAAGCCGCCAGCACCAGGGCGCTTTTAGCCCAAGCAAAGCGGCGGGTGGGCTCGAGGCGATCCTCTATGCGGGCCTCGAGGTAGGCCATACCGGCCTGATACCCTGCCACCAGCCACTCCCGGTAGCGCGAGCGCACCCCTTCCGGCAAATCCACCGCTGCCCAGGCGGTGAGAAACCCCCGCTCCCGAGCTTCAGCTTCGATTCGCTCTCGCGCCTCCATCCTCCGCATGCTACCCAAGCGCAGGGCCTTATACTCTAAAGAATGGAACGGGTAAACATCGTCTTGCTCGGCGCGGGCACCGTGGGCAGCGCCTTCGCGCAGCTTTTGGCCCGGCACCACGAGCGGTTTAAGGGCTTGGGGGTCGAGCCAAGGCTCAGCCGGGTGTTGGTGCGCGATGCTTCCAGGAGGCGAGAGGGGATCCCTTCGGAACGCCTCACCGACCGACCGGAGGGCCTCCTCGAGGAAGCCGATGTGCTGGTGGAGGTGATGGGCGGTACCGGCCTCGCCCGGCGCTTGGTGTTACAAGCCCTGGAGCAGGGCATCCCGGTGATCACCGCCAACAAAGCCTTGCTCGCCGAGGCCTGGGGGGAACTCCGCCCCTACGCCGACGAGGGGCTGCTGTACTACGAAGCTAGCGTGATGGCCGCCACCCCGGTGGTCTCGGCCCTCTCAGGGGTCTTGTGGGGAAGCCATTTGCTCGAGCTGCACGCCATATTGAACGGCACCACCAACTACATCCTGGGCCGGCTCGAGGGGGGCGCCACCTATGCTGAGGCCCTGGCCGAGGCCCAGGCCAAGGGCTACGCCGAAGCCGATCCCACCCTAGACGTGGAGGGCCTCGACGCGGCGCACAAGCTTACTGTGCTGGCCCGGCTCTGCGCCGACCCCGACTACCCCTGGGAAGAGGTGCGAGCCCATACGCGGGGCATCACCCACCTCACCCCCACCGACCTGGAAAACGCCCGTCAGCAGGGGCAGACCATACGCTTGGTCGGAAGCCTCTACCCCGAAAACGGAAGGTGGAAAGCGGTGGTGCGCCCGGTGCGGCTGCCGCTCGAGCACCCCCTGGCCCGCGCCGGGAGTGCCCGCAACGGCCTGGTCTTCCGGGGGGACGCTTGCGGTGAGCTGGTCTTTAGCGGGGCCGGAGCCGGAGGAGCCGCCACCGCCAGCGCCGTGTTGGGGGATCTATACCAACTTTTGATGGGCGTTCCCGGCCACGCCCCCATCTCGGCTAAAGCCCCGGTTCCCGATTACCCGGCAGAACGGCTCGAGGAAGTCTGAGCCTGATACACTGTGGGCGGCCACTTTCTTTATGGTTCGCTACTTCAGCACCCGTGACCCCCACAAAACCCCCCTCTCCTTCGCCGAGGCCCTGCTCAAAGGGCTCGCGCCGGACGGGGGGCTGTACCTCCCGGACCGGATTCCCACCCTCAGCCCGAGCACCTGGCTCGAGGCGAGCTCCCTCGCAGAAGTCGGGGTGAAGGTGCTGGGAGCGTGGCTGGAAGAAGAGATCCCTGCGGCGGACCTCGAGCCCATCGTCCGTGACGCGCTAAACTTCCCTTGCCCGCTCGTCCCGCTCTCGGATGGGGTGTACGTGCTCGAGCTGTTCCACGGCCCCACCCTCTCCTTCAAAGACTTCGGGGCGCGCACCATGGCCCGGCTGATGCAGTACTTCCTGGCCCGCCGGGGCGAGCGGCGGATCATCCTGGTCGCCACCTCGGGCGACACCGGCAGCGCCGTGGCGGATGGCTTTGCCGGCCAGGACAACATCGAGGTGGTCCTGCTCTACCCCAAGGGCAAAGTGAGCGAGGTGCAGGAGCGCCAGCTCATCGTGCGGCGAAGGGGAGTGCGGAGCTTCGCGGTGGAGGGCAGCTTTGACGACTGCCAGCGCATGGTGAAAGAAGCCTTCGTAGACCCCCAGCTCTCGCACCTGCCGCTCTCGAGCGCCAACTCTATCAACATCGGGCGGCTCCTACCGCAAACGCTCTACTACCTGTGGGCGGCCCGACAACTGGGGGGCGGCGCGGTCAACTTTTGCGTTCCTAGCGGCAACCTCGGCAACCTCACGGGGGGCGTTCTGGCCGCTTTGATGGGGCAGCCGGTCCCCCGCTTCCTCGCCGCGCATAACGCCAACCACTTCTTTCCCGACTTCCTGGCGGGCCGGGCAGAGGCCTACCAATTCCATCCCACCCTCGCCACCCTCTCCAACGCCATGGACGTGGGCGCGCCCAGCAACTTCGAGCGCCTTTACACCCTGTTGGGAGCGGACAGGCTGCGCGCGTGGGTCTGGGGGACGGTGGTCTTGGATGACGCGACGCTAGGCCGGATGCGGCAAACCCATGCGCAGCATGGCTATGTAGCCTGCCCCCACACCGCGGTAGGGCTCGAGGCCGTGGCCCGCTACCGCGCCGCCGGCGCCGACCCCACCCCTATCATCACCCTCTCCACCGCGCACCCCGCCAAGTTCCCGCACGCCGTCGCCCAGGCTCTCGGCCTCGCGGCCCCCAAGGAAGCCGCGCTCGAGGAGCTGTGGGGGCGCGAGGTCGCGGTGGAAACGATCCCCCCAACGGTGGAGGCGCTCAAACAGCACCTGCTATAACCCCCGCCCTGGCCTCAGGCCCCTGTCATCTTGGGCGCTATCCTGAGGCTTGGGTGTTGGTCTGGTGTTCTCTGACCCGGTGGTTGCCTTTGGTGGTGTTGTTGGCCGCCTCGAGCAGCGAGGCCCGCCGCTTCCCGGGCGACACCCTCTACGCGCTCACGGCACAAAGCACGTGCATCCAGCGTTGCTCCCAAGCCTCGAGCCCTGCACCAACCGCTTTTGCGCCCCCCCTGGTGCTGCCTTATTCGATTGCGGCGGTACCGCCCGCTGCACCAGCGCTGTTACGACCCAAGGCGGCGGGCAAAGGGATCAGGCGCGAGGGGGGTTCGCGGATTCCCCAACCAGCAGATTGGCCGGCTCTCCCCTCGAGCCCCCCCTGTCCCGACTTGAATCCATCGGCTTGCGGCTTTAGTGAAACTCGTTCGGGGAGTATCTCCATGCAGCAGCCCATAGCAAACAACCCACCTGCAGGCAAACCCAGCTTTGCGCGCTACCTTTGGCAAGCGTGGCTTCGCCCCACCGCTGAAGCGCTGCTGCTGGCCCTGCTCATCACCACCTTCGCGTTTACCGCAGTAGGCATAGTAGGCACCAGCGATCTGCCCAACCTCCATCCAGGCGAGCGGGTGGTAGTTCTCAAATACCAGACCTGGCTGCACCGCTTCGGCATCGGCAGCTTCAAACGGGGCGACTTGGTGGTGGTCAAGCCGCCCCTTACCGATCCCTACGCCATCCAACCCCTGCCGCTTTTGGGGCAGCTGGGCTTCAACTTCCGACCCTTTTTCATCAAGCGGATCGTCGCCCTGCCCGGAGATCGCATCCGCATGGAGCAGGGGGAGCTTTTCATCAACGGGGTAGCGGTGAATGAAAGCCACACCCTCCCGTATTGGCGATCCTTGGGACAACTGGATACTATCTCAGATCGGGCCAACTCCGACGCCTGGCCCTTCCGCCAGGGCCAAACGGGGGAGTACGTGGTCCCCCAGGGGATGTACTTCGTGATGGGGGATAATCGCTCCTACGGCGGCTCGGAGGACTCGAGGGCCTTCGGGCCGGTTGCACTCGACCAGATCGGTGGAAAGGCCAATTTCGTACTCTGGCCCCCCATCCGGCGCGACGAAAGTGGTCAGTGGCGGGTCAACTGGCGGGTAATGGGTACCCCGGAAGGATTCCGGGCGCTCGAGCCGCGGTGATCCGGGCGGCCTGCCGCCCGGAAGACCTTGCTAAATAATCCGCCGCGTTTTGCGTTTAGGGTACGGCGTGTTAGGGCCACACCCTGCCCCAACAATCAAGTTACCGGGGCACTTGGCGTATGTTAGGCTATAAGGAAGTGTATGCGCAGCAAGGAAATCAAACCCAACAAGGAACCCTTCGCCGGGGCCTATTTCGTGGGCTTGGCGATTACCCTAGCCCTCCTCATCGGCGTGGTAGCGGTAGGCGCGGGGATGCCCCCGGCGGTGTCTGGCTTTGTGGTGGCCTTTGGCCTGGGGCTCACGGTGAGCCCCAAATACGCCCGCTGGTTCCTTATCGCGGGGGTATTTTCGGCCCTTATGGGCTTTCTTGGCCGCGAAGAGCAGGTGACCTGGGGCGGGATCGGACTGGTCTTGTCCCAGCTCATCGTCTGGCGATTCGTCAGGTCGTGAAAGCCCAGCAGCTAGCCCAGGGGCTCGCCCTCGCAGGGGTAGCCGGGTTGGTATACTTTTGGCTTTTGAGGCCCAGCAACCCCGGGGCGGTGTTCTCGGTCGCCCTGATGGTCGCCAGCGGCATCGTGCAGTATGGCGGCGATAGGCCCTTCATCCTGCCCTTTTACGCCTGGCTGGCGGGGATCTTGCTGGCGTTGCAGGCCTTTTGGGGGGAGTTTCTGGCCGCGCTGCTAGGCATCTTGTTGGGCCTGGGACTACCCTATCTGTACTACCGAACCCTTCGGGAGAGCGCATGAAAGCTGCCCTCATTCACCTCGCTACCCGAGAGACGCCTGTAGCTACCCTCAAAGCCGCCTTGCCCCTGATCGAGCAGGCCGCCCAGGAAGGGGCTCAACTGGTCCTTTTGCCCGAACTCTTCCCCAGCGGGTACCGCTACCCCGACGCCGCAGCGACGCCCCAGGTGCTCGAGGCCCTGCAAACCTCGGCCCGCCAGCACCAAATGGTAATCCTGGCCGGGGTGCTGGAGCAGGCCGGGGAGCGCTACGCCAACCGGGTGCGCATCCTCGGTCCGCAGGGCGAACTGGGCTGCTACACCAAAACCCACCTCATCCCGGCCTTTGGCGAGCCCGAGACCATGATCCCCGGCCAAGCGCTGGTGCGGCTAGGGCTCGAGGGTTTCCAAGCCGGGGTGGCGATCTGCTTCGACCTGCGCTTTCCCGAGCTGTTTCGCACCTACGCGGTGGGCGGGGTGACCCTCTTCCTCGTCCCCTCCGCCTGGCCCATGAGCCGCAGCTACGCCTGGGAACTTTTCTGCAAAGCCAGGGCTGCCGAGAACCAGGCCTACCTGCTCGCGGTCAACCACGCCGAGGAGCCCTTCGGGGCGGCCAGCCTGGCCGTTGACCCACTAGGGATGGAGCTGGCGCGGCTTGAGGTAGAAGGGGTTAGGGTGGTCGAACTGGACCCTACTTACCCTCACCGCCTGCGCCAGGAGTTCCCGCTCTTCTCCCAGCGCCGCCCGGATTTGTACAAGCTCTAGGGCTGATTTCACGCACTTAATTGGCCATACGGGAAACGCAAGAGGCTTGGTGGCGAGGAAGAAATGTCCCTAGCGCGCGATAGCTTGACCGATGGCTCACTGGCGGCGCACCCAGCCTGCCAGCAAGTAGACTAGCGCTCCTGCCATCAGCCCGTCGCCCAAGGGGGGCAAGTACGGCCCAAAAGCGCTCAGGTTGAAGCCTAGCCCAATGAGCAGCGGCCATGGGGTGAGCACCCAGGACAGGCCGTACTGCCGACCGGTGGCGGCCAACATAAAAGCCAGCCCCAGCCCCCGCATGTATCCGATCCAGCCCGATCCGATCTCGTTTTGGTATATAAACCACAGCAGGTTGAGCCAAGCTCCAGCCGCGGCCCACGGAAGCCGGGCGCGGCGAACGGCCAAGGCTCCCGTCCCGGCAAGTAACAGCCACAGCAGAAGATCGATCATCAAAGGTTTGTTTACTCGCCAAGGCCCCGGCGGTTTTCCAGGGCTCGAGCCAGCGTCACCTCGTCGGCATACTCGAGGCTTCCCCCCGCTGGCAAGCCGTAGGCCAGCCGGGTGGCTTTGATTCCCCGTTCCTTGAGCGCATCAGCCAGGTAGGCGGCGGTGGCCTCGCCCTCCACGGTCATTGAAGTGGCGAGGATGACCTCTTCGACCTTAGCCCCCAGGGCTTCAGGGTTCTCCGGCTCGAGCCGCTTGTACAAACTTCCCAGGTTGAGCTGTTCGGGGCCAATACCCTCGAGGGGGTTCAGGGCCCCGCCCAGGACGTGGTAGAGCCCGCCGTACTCCCCGCTCCGCTCGAGGGCCATCAGGTCCCCTACGCTCTCTACCACACAGACCAGACTGCGCTCGCGGTGCTCGTCGGCGCAGATCGGGCAGAGCTCGTCTTCGGCCAGGTTGCCGCAGATCGGACAGGGGTGCAACGCTCGAGCCGCATCTAGGGCCGCCAGGAGTTCCTGGGCTGCGTCTGGCTGCATCACCAGGTGTAGCCCCAGCTTTTGCGCGGTCTTGGGACCTACGCCGGGCAATACCGCCAGGGCCCGCACCAATTTGAGTAACCGTTCAGGGTAGCGCATCGCCGCCTACTGCTCGACGCCCAACGCTGAAGCCCAAGGGCGATCAGGCCGGGCTTTAGAGCATTCCCCCTAACATCGAGCCGATCCCTCCCAGCTCGCGGCCCATCTCTTTTTCGGAAAGTTCGTGAGCTTTTTGTTGGGCGTCTTGAATCGCTACCAGGAGGAGATCCTCGAGGGCCTCGAGATCCGATGGATCCACCGCTTCGGGTTTGAGCTTCACCGCTTGGATCTGGCCGTGGCCGTTGGCGGTGACTTCCACTAAGCCTGCGGCGCTTCCTACCACGGTCATCGTTGCGAGCCTTTCCTGCACCTCGGCGGCTTTTCGTTGGGCCTTCTGGGCCTCTTTCATCAACTTCTGTAGGTTCATGGGTCCGTGTCTCCCGCACCCATTATAGGCGGTGCACCCGCGAGGGAGCGGCGTGTCGTCGGAGGAGTTTCACGTTTTTGCTGCGGTCGGAGCGGTGCTGGCTTCGGGAATCCCCCCCAGCAGCGTGACCGTTAGCGCCAACGCGGTCACGGCCAGGCCGCAAAATACTATGGCCTCCGTGATGCCCAACATGGCGGCTAGGGTCGCGCCCAGGGTAGCCCCCCCGATCTGGGCTGCGTCTGTCAGGCTGATAAAGGTGCCCAAGATGCGCCCACGCTGATCTGGGGGGGCAGCAATCTGCAAGATGCTTCGCATCGGGACGATAAACCCGGCGTTCGCCACCCCAAAGAGAAAGCTGGCCATCCCCACCCAGATGGGGTAGGGGAAAGCCCCCATGGAGGCATAGACGAAACCAAAGACCATCAAGGCCAGTAGGAACAGCCGCTCTCGAGCCATCCGGCGGGTGATGTGCGGCACCCATAAGAAGCCCACCAAGGCCCCGGCGGCGGTCAGGGCTTCTATCACCCCAAACCCCTGCACCCCGATCCCCAGTACCCTGACCGCCAGCACGTAGCCCAGCACGGCTTCGGCGGAGCCAAAGAGGGCCGCTATGGTGATGCTGAGCACGCTATAGCGCAAGGTGCGGTTGTGCCAGAGGGGCCGGAAGCCCTCGAGCAGAGCGGTGAGGTAGCGGCGGCGGGGGCTTGGTTTGGGTTTGAGGGCCGGAAGCCGCAGCAAGTATAAAGCCGAGACCAGGTAGGAGAAGGCGTCGATATAAAAGGCCGGGGCGAAGCCCACCCCCGCCACCAGCAGCCCCCCCAGGGCCACGAAGCCGATCTCCGCCACGCGGTTGGTCAGGAGCAGGAGACTATTGGCCTGATCCAGCGAAGCTTCGGGAACTAGGTCGGCCACTGCGCTGTTGAGGGCCGGGTAGCGCAGGGCATCGGTGGCCGCAACCAGCACGGTCAGCGCGATCAAAGCCCCCAGCGAGCGAATCCCTAGCAGCGGAATCAGTGCCACCAGAGCCATGCAGAGGAGGTCCGAGTACAGCATGATCAGGCGGCGGTCGTTGCGGTCGACGAAAGGACCCAACAGCGGTCCCAGGATGACCCGGGAGAACAGCTGGGCAGAGATGAGGACCCCCGTCCAGACCAACCCGTACGTCTCGTTAACCAGGGCTAAAAGAGCAATACGGTGTACTTTATTGCCCACCTGGGAAACCAGGTTGGATAAAAACAGGCGCAAAAAGGCCGGTTGCTGGAAAATCCCCACCATGTTAGGCAGATTCTACATCCACCGATTGGTGGATGGATATCGTCGTTGGGGCTGAGGTGGGTTTGGGATGGCCGCTCGGCGGGGAAGCCGCCGAGGGGAGCTCAGCGGCAAGATCCCCCGCGTTTTGCGTACCAGCCTTACCTCAACCCTCAGCACGTCCCACGTCGTACGAAGGGGATTGGTCCCCTAGGTGTACCGGCTCCGCCGGTCCCAAAGGGAATCTACCTCCGGGTGTACGGAGCTTGCTCCGTCCCGATAGGGGATCGTCCCCTAGGTGTACCGGCTTTGCCGGTCCCGATAGGGGATCGTCCCTTGGGTGTACGGCGGTACGCCGTCCCGAAAATTGCCGGCTTACCGGCGCACTTAGGCACTTTCGAACTGGGAGTTGGGCAGCAGCAGGCAAGCCACCCGCAATCCTTCCCTGGCCAGCACCCCCATCCCCTCCGGGACGCTCCACACCAGCAGGTCGTCGAGCCGGCGCGGCATCTGAGCGGCAGTGGCCACGTAAACGGTGTCTTCTTGGTAGCGCAGCGAGAGCACCACCGAGCCCAGCCGCACGCTGACCGGGGCCTCGCTCAAGGTGGAGGCCCCAACCCCTCCCAGGGTGTCGCGGGTGGGGGGGCGGTGGCCCGCCCATTCGGAGAGGGCAGTCGCCAAAGCCCGCCCTTGGCGCTCGAGCCCCAGCTGAGAGGCCACCTCTTCCATCAAAAGCGGCCAGTTGGAGCTGCTGCTGATCCGCCCGCGCACCACCTCGAGCCCTTTGCGGGCGAACTCCTGGAGGGCATCCGGCGAGGCCTCGCCATAGCGCTGGGCGGATTCCGGGGCGAAATTGGAGTAATCCACCGGCCCCTTGAGCCGAGCCGAGAAGGCCCGCAGGAGCCGCAGGTAGGCGAAGTGTTCATCAGGGCGCAGCAGGTGGGCCAATACCCGCCCCTCGGCCAACAAGGTGGAGATGTGGGCCCCTACGCGGGGCTCGAGGCGCAGGTGAAGGTAATGGCCATGGCGGATCGCCCACACCTCAAAGCCCCCTACTTTGATGGTCAGGGGTTTCGCCGGATCCAGTGGGTAATCGGTGCCTTCGAGGCTTAGCGTGAACTCCCCAGCGGTCTCGCTGAGGAGGACCTCGAGCCCACCCAGGCTAAGCCGGGCCGGCAACAGCCGCAGGGTGACGGCTGCGTCTTCGGGGCCGATCGCCTCCTGCCGAAGATCGGGGTCTTGTCCCCAGAGGATTTTAGCCGGGATCTGGGGCAGAGGGGCCTCGCCGCGGGGGGTTGGCAGGTAGCGGTAGAGCAGGGCGGCCAGCCGCTCCGAGGCCTGGTGGAAGCGCTGGCGGTCCTCTTCCAGCACCAGCGACAGGCGCCGCTCCTCCGCCGCCACCGCTTGCAAGCGCTCCTCCAGGGCGCGGATCTCGGGTAGCGGCAGCTGCATGCGCTGGGCTTCTTCCAGCGCCCGCCGCAGGCTCTCCACCGAGGTGCGCCGCCCCGCTCCCTGGGGCCTCAGGGCCCCTTCGCTCTCGATCACCCGGCGCATGAAGCGGCGCAGGTAGGCCACGGTCTCCTCGGGGGGCAGGCGCAGCCGGTCCGGCAGGCGGTAGGCTTCCTTGAAGAACTCCAGCAGTAAAGCTTTGGCGACCCCAGGGTCGTCGAAGCTTACCAGCGGATCGGAAAGGGCAGGTATGGCCTGAGAGAGGGTAAAACGGGAGAGGTTGTAGTCCTGGGCGAACTGAGGGGTTTTGGAGTAGGCCTCGAGGTTTTGTAACAGCGCGTAAACGAGGCGCAATTCCTCCCGTTTACCCGAGAGCAGGTGTTTGACCTGTCGCTCCAGGTCGCGCTCGAGCCGCACCCAGTACACCGACTGGGTAAGGGCCTCGAGGGCCTGGCGCTCGGGGCTGGGCCCGTCCGGGACCAGCTGAGGCTCCTCCTCCACGAAAACGCTGCTCAGTTCAGCGGGGGGTGGTTCAGCGAACACTTCGCTCAGGTTGTGCTGAATCTGGTTTAGGCTGCGGAAGCGGGCGTCCGCCTGGCGAAAACGCTTGGCGTAAGGGCCTTGATGGGCCAGCTTGATCAGCAACTGACGCAACCGGATCACGCTGGCCCGCCCCCCCTTGGGTTCGCGCCCGGCGGTCAGGTCATCGACCTTGTACTCGTACAGTTCGACCAGTTCGGCCAATCCTTCGCTCATTGCCCCTCCAAAACACTCCTCGAGCCTACCAAACCTTTCCCGCCGAGCTTGTGATGGGCGATTCATCGAGGGCCCCTCCAGGCAGTATTCCCGGTTATTTTCCAATCCTGGGGTGGGGGGCGGGAGCTATGATAGGCGAAGTCATGCGGTTATCACACCTGGAAATCGCCACCGTTTCCAACGTCGGACGGCGGCGGCGCAACAACGAGGACTTCCACCGGGTGGCGGTGTATCCGACACCTCGGGGCAACTTGGTGTTGGCGGCTGTGGCGGATGGGATGGGCGGCTCGGAGGCTGGAGAGTGGGCCAGCAAGCTGGCCATCGAGGGGCTCACCGAGGCGGTGCGGGCCTATGCGGCCCAGCTCGACAGCGGCAGGCCGGCGGTCCCGCTCGAGCGTGTGATGGATAAGGCTTTTCGCTTGGCCCAGCATCGTATCCTGCAAGAAGGAGAACGCGTGCCCGAGCGCAAGGGCATGGGAACTACGCTCACCGCCATGTTGCTGACCGAGTGGAACAAAAGCGGGGTGATCGGCCATGTGGGCGATACCCGGGCCTACTGCCGCAGCAAAGGCCGCTGGCAACAACTCACCGCCGACCACTCCTGGGTGGCCCAACAGGTCCGGGAAGGCCTCCTAACCCCGCACCAGGCCGAGACCCACCCCTGGCGGCACATGCTGACCCAGGCGTTGGGGCTTGCTGAGGTGCACTACGACCTGCTGAGCATCAGCCTGGCCCCCGACGAGACCCTGGTGCTCGCCACCGATGGGCTTTATAACTTGGTTTTACCCGAAGAGTGGCAGACCACGTTGGATTTGCAGTCCTCCGTGGAACACTGGGTGCGCTTGGCCCTTGAGCGGGGCGGCACCGACAACATCACGGCGGTAGCGGCGAGGTGGCGATGAGCGTCCTGTTGGCGGTGCTGCTGGTGGGGCTCTCGGTGGCCCTGGCGTTGCGCTTGGCCGGCACTTGGGTGATGCTGGGGGGGATGGCCCTCCTGCTGGGGGTGGCCTGGGGGCTAGGGGCTCAGCCCGCGTCTTGGCTGCCGTTGGCGGCGCTAGGCCTGGCGGGGGTGTGGGGTCCGCGGCTGACGTTCTCCAGGGCCCCGACCTCTCGCGCCCCTGCGGGCAAGAACGCCAAAGGTCCCAAAAACGGCAAAACCCGGCCTACCAAAACCCCCACCAACCCTCGAGCCACCCTGAGCGGTCTGACCAATGCTCCGGGGGGCTTGGAAGATAAGTACGAAATCCTCGAAAAGGTGGGAATCGGTGGAATGGCCACCGTCTACAAGGCCCGCGACCGCTCTGGGCGGATGTTGGCCCTCAAAATTCCCCAGGAGAAGTTCGTGGGCGACGCGCGCTTTGTGCGTCGCTTCCACCGCGAGGCCGAGGTGCTGGCCCATCTCGATCATCCCGGTATCGTCAAGGTATTTGATCACGGCAACGTGGGCGATACCCACTACATCGCCATGGAGTTCCTGGACGGCGAGGGGCTGGACCGGCTGATCGAAGGCCGTAAGCTCAGCATTCGTTCGAGCGTGGAGATCATGCAACGGGTAGCGGAGGCGCTACAACATATCCACGCCCAGGGCATCATCCACCGCGACATCAAGCCGGGCAACATCATGGTGCTCAAAGGGGCCATCCGCGAGGATGGCCGGGTGGACCCCAGGGGGGTGCGCCTGATGGACTTCGGCATCGCCGCGGGAAAGGTGCTGACCCGGCTCACCATCACCGGGGCCCGCATCGGCACCCCGGTGTACATGAGCCCCGAGCAAGCCAAGGGCCAACGCATCGACCACAAGTCCGACGTCTACAGCCTGGGGGTGGTCTTCTACGAGGCCCTCACCGGGCAGCCCCCGTTTCAGGGAGGCTACGAGGCGGTGATCCACCAGCAGATTTTCCAGATGCCCACCCCACCCCGCCAGCACAACCCTGAGATCCCCCAGGCCCTCTCCGACCTGGTCTACCGGATGCTCGACAAAGACCCCGAGAAACGCCCCGGCTTAGACCAGGTGATCGCGACGCTCAAGGGCAACTGGCAGGAGGACCAGGGCTTGCAGGCCGAGTACTACCTGGCCCTCGCGGTGGAGGCCAAAAAGGGTACCCTGCGGCTGGTGGAGCCCAGCGGGGTGCTGGCCCGGATGTGGAGCGGGGTGGGCAGCGGGCGCGGCCAGTTCCCCTCGCCCCCCCTCTCGCTGGCGATAGATCCGCAGGGCCGCTTCTGGATCACCCTCTTCGAGTACGGCGGGAGCGGGGTACGGCTGGTGCACCGTTTTTCGGCGGAGGGGGAGCTCGAGTTCAGCATGGGCCCCTATGGCATGAAGCCGGGAGAGTTTTTGTATCCGGCCTCGATCGCAGCGGGGGGCAACGACCTCTACGTGCTCGACAGCGAAACCAGCACCATCAGCCGCTTCGACCTCGAGGGTAACCTGCTGGGCCGCTTCGGCGGGGCTGGGCCAGGCCGAGGCACCTTCGATGCCCCCAAAAGCTTGGCGGTAGGTCGCCACTTCCTCTACGTGCTCGACTACGGCAACCGCCAGGTGCAACGCCTCAGCCTGGAGGGCCAGTATCTTTCGCGCTATGCCTTCCGTAAAAACCGCGAGACCCAGGAGTTGCGGGTGCTCGCCGGCTTGGGGTTGGGCCCCGAGGATCAGCTCTACGTCTACGATGCCGACGCCCAGAAGATCCGCCAGGTAGCTCAAGATGGGCAGATCGTCAGCTCGACCCCGCTGCAACTTTTGGAGGGAGAAGACCCTAACAGCATCGTGGAGATGGCGGTTCGAGGAGACATCCTCTACGCCGCCCGACGGGGCGGTACCAAAATTCACCGGATACGGCTTTCCGGTGAGGTCCTGTCGCCGATAGACATCTACGCCCCGCTGCGCTCGCTCGCGCTTTGGATGAACCACGCCAAACACAAAAACTGAGCTTGCCGTCGAGGGGGTCGTAGCTACGGTATCTATAGAGACCGACGGGTACCTCCCCAGGAAGCAGCTCCTGGGCCCATAAACGAGGGAGTTGCTGTCCCGGAGGGGCGCTGCGCCTCAAAGGGGATGGTTGCTATGAGAAACCATCAGGGAGGATTGGGGGATTGAGGTCATTGATACCAAGCCCCTTCCCATCGCCCAGGGTAACCCGAGGCCAGCAAGGGTTGGGGCCTCAAGCCGCACGCGGCGGCGAGCCCGGGGGGGATCGTTCCGGCGCTGGGCCTTTGTCCCGGTGCACGGCGGCACGTCGTCCCAATAGGGGATCGTCCCAGCTGCAAGAACATGAAGCGCCAGGATGCGTAAGCGCATCGAGACCAGTTTCAGTTCCCTGGTCCGCTCCCTCCACCTGCCCGTGGGACAGGCCAAGACCTTCTGCTCACTCAGGGCCAGGGTCAATCTCAAGATCGCGGCTCACAACCTCTCAGGTGTGCTGGCCTGACTTCAGGTAGCAAACGAGGTTACTGGGTCCAGATGGATGAGGGGAGCAGCCCGTTTCCTAGAGATCGCCCCGGGAAGCTACCGACTTACCGTCGCCGCGGCTTCAGGGGAATTCCGGGAGGTCCCTATAGAGGTCACGTCCCTCTGCTACGCCCCCACGCGGATACTCCTGCCCTAGAAGAGCGTGCTGGCCTACACCCGAGGCACCGATTGGGTGGCACACTCGAGGTATGAGAAGCCTGCTGTGGGTTTTGATCCTCTCCATCTTCGGCGCCAGGGCCATCGCGCCGGGCGATCCCGCGCCGCTGCCCAAGGTCAGCGACTCGTACGGCAAGCCGGTGGACCTAGCCCAGATCACCAAGTCGGGGAAGTATGTGGTGCTGTGGTTCTACCCCAAGGCCTCCTCGCCGGGATGCTCGGCGCAGGGCAAGCGCTACGCCGAGCTGTACGAGGAGTTCGCGCGGTACAACGTGGAGATCTTCGGGGTGAGCCACGACCCGGCGGCCGAGCAGTGCGAGTTCATCGAGAAGCTGGCCCTCAAAGGGGCCATGATCCCCGACCGAGACGGCGTTCTCGCCAAGGCCTACAAGGTGGGCAGCCTCCTCGGCTTCTACGCCCGCGATACCTTCCTGATCAACCCCCAGGGCCGCATCGAGAAGGTCTGGCGCAACGTCAACCCCTTCAAGGACCCCGACACCGTGCTGGCCTACCTCAAGGAGAAGCTCGGCAAGTAGGCGGGGCCGGATGCGGGTCATGGTCATCGGGGCCGGGGTGGGCGGCCTGACCACGGCTGCGCTGCTGGCCCAAGCGGGCCTCGAGGTCACCGTGCTCGAGGCCCACACCTACCCCGGCGGCTCGGCGGGGACCTTTTTTCACCAAGGCTACCGCTTCGACGCCGGGGCCACGCTGCTGGCGGGCTTCGACCCCGGCGGGGTGTTCGAGCGGCTGGGCCATAGGCTGGGGGTGGAGTTCCCGGTGCGGCGGCTCGAGGCCGGTGAGCCCCTGATGCGGGTCTGGCTGCCGGACGGCCGGAGCGTGGACCGCCCAGTGGGGCGGGCGTATGAACTGGAGGCACAGCTCGAGGCCTTCGGCCCCCGGGTGCGGCCCTTTTGGGAGTGGCAGGGCCGGCAGGCCGCGGCGCTTTGGCCGCTGGCGGAGGCCCTGCCGTTCCCGCCCGCCGACCTCCTCGAGCTCGCCCGGCTGGTGGGCCTGGGCCTGCCCTGGGCCCTGCGCCATCCCCTTGGCCTGCTGGACCTGCTGCGTCCGGTCGCGGCCCATACCCCCCAAGACCCGGCCTTCCGGCGCTTCCTCGACGCCCAGCTGCTCATCGCCTCCCAGGCCGACGCCCAGCACACCTACGCCCTCTTCGGCGCGGCGGCCCTGGACCTGCCGCACCGGGGCCCGGCCATGCCGCGGGGCGGGATGGGGGCGGTGGCCCAGACGCTGGCCCAGGCCGTCGAGCGCCACGGTGGACGCGTGCTCTACCGCCACCGGGCCGAGCGGCTCCTGACCCAGGGCGGCCGGGTGCGGGCCGTGGAGGTGGGGCTGGGCGGGCGGCGCCGGGGGCAGCGGGAGCGGCTCGAGGCCGACCTCTTCGTGGCCAACCTGACCCCCGGTGACCTGGGCCGCCTGCTGGGCCGGCCGGGCCGCCCGCCCGCCGATGGTTGGGGCGCCTTCGTGCTCCACGCGGCCCTCCCCGCGGCCGCGGTCCCACCGGGGCCGCCCTACCGGCAGTGGGCCGGGGAGGGCGAGTGGGTTTTCGTCAGCCTGTCCGAGCCGGAGGACCCCCTGCGCGGCCCCCCCGGAGTGCGGGTGCTCTCGGCCTCGGTGCACACCCCCCTCGAGGCCTGGCGCGGCCTCTCGGAGGAGGAGTACGCTGCCCGAAAGAGGGCCTGGCAAGATCGGGTGATGCGGCAGGTCGAGCGGTTGATCCCGGGCTTCCGGGAGGCGGCCATCCTGCTCCTGGCGGGTTCCCCGCGCACCTACGCCCGCTATACCTCGCGCCAGGAGGGCTGGGTGGGGGGCTACCCCCAGGTCCACCCCTTGCGCACGCCCTCGCCGCGCACCCCGTTGGCCAACCTGTGGCGGGTGGGGGAGACGGTCTTTCCCGGCCAGTCGGTTCCGGCGGTGGCCATGGGAGGCGTTCGGGTAGCCGGGTTGGTGCTGCGCAGGCTGGGGGTCCGAGTCGGCGGGCCAGACGGGTGCCCCCAGGGAGTCGGGAGCTAGTGGTCTGGTAAGGGGACGATCCCCTTCAGGACGGGCTACGCCCGTACACCCGGAGGTAGATTCCCTGTCGGGACGAGCAAAGCTCGTACACCTGGGGTAGATTCCCTTCGGGACAGCCTATGGCTGTACACCTAGGGGACGATCCCCTATCGGGACGGGCAGGGCCCGTACACCTAGGGACCGATCCCCTTCGTTCGGCGTACGCCGTGGGGGACGTGCGATCGGCCCAATGCCCCAACAATCCGGTTACCGGTGTACCGACCCTGGCTTTGTAGGTCGGGCTAAGGGCGCCCTTCGGCTCTGCGGGTAAAAGAAGGGCATGAACCTCGTCTGGCACCGAGCCGACCTGCGCCTCCACGACAACCCGGCCCTGGCTGCTGCCTTGCGCAGCGGCCCCGCGCTGGGCCTGGTGGTCCTCGACCCTAACATCCTAAGCAACACCTCCGCCCGGCGGCGGGCTTGGTTTTGCCGCAATGTCGCCGCGCTGCGCGAGGCCTATGCCCGGTGCGGGGGCACCTTGTTGGTGCGAAGCGGGTTGCCCTGGGAGGTGCTGCCCCGGGTGGTGGCCGAGCTGGGCCTTCGCCGGGTCTTCGCGGTGCGCAACTCGACTCCCTACGCCCGCTTCCGCGACCGGAAGGTGGAGGAGGCCCTGCCGGGCCGGGTGGCATGGTTCCACGGCCAGTACGTCCAGAAGCCGGGAGAGATCCTCAAACCGGATGGGGGCCCCTACACCGTGTTCACCCCCTATTTCCGCCGGTGGTGGGCCGCTTTGGAAGGGGAGCCGCTCGAGGTGCCCGCTCGCTTTCCCCCGGCGGCCCTCCCCCCCGAATACGATCCGGGTTCGCTCCCAGAGGAGTCCTCCGACGTGCCCTTGCCGCCCGCGGGGGAGGAGGCCGCGCTAGGGGCGCTCGAGGCCTTCCTCTCGGACAGGCTGCCGCTGTATCACCAGACCCGTGACCGGCTCGACGGCAGCGGGGGCTCGCGCCTGTCCTACTACTTCACCCTGGGGGTGCTCTCGCCCCGGCTGGCAGTGCGGCGGGCCCTGCGGGTGGGGGGGGAGGGGGCCCGCAAGTGGGTGAGCGAGCTGGCCTGGCGCGACTTCAGCGGAGAGCTGCTCCACAACTTCCCCCACATGGCGCGCTCGGCCTTCGACCCGCGCTGGGACGGGCTACCCTGGCAGGACGACCCCGAGCTCTTCGGGGCCTGGCTCGAGGGCCGCACCGGTATTCCGGTGGTGGACGCCGCCATGCGCGAGCTGCGGGCCACCGGCTTCCTCTCGAACCGCGCGCGGATGGTGGTGGCGCAGTTCGCGGTGAAGCTGGCCCTGCTGCCCTGGCAGAAGTGCGAGCGGGCCTTCCGCGACCTGCTGCTCGACGGGGACAACGCCTCCAACCTACAGGGCTGGCAGTGGGCAGGGGGGCTGGGGGTGGACGCGGCCCCCTACTTCCGGGTGTTCAACCTCGCGGCCCAGGCCCAGACCCACGACCCCGGCGGCGATTGGCTACGCCGCTGGGTACCCGAGTCTGAGGGTAGGCTCGAGCCTTACGGGCGACCCGTGCTCGACCTCGAGGCCGCCCGCCGGCGCTACCTCGAGGCGGCCGCACGGATCGCCCGAGGGGGGCCTCGAGGCTGAACGTAATATAGACAAATATTGTACGTAAACTGAACAGATAGGCTCGTGGCAGGAGAGGCAAGGGGACTGCAACCCCGAAGCCAGGGGCCCATCCCTTGCCGATCCGGGAGGGATAGAGATGAAGATCAAGGCTTTGTTCGTCGCCGGAGGCTTGGCCCTGGCCGCCCTCGGCCTCACCGTGGCCCAGAACATGCAAAACACGCCCGACACCAGCAAGCAGACCATCGCCCAGATCGTGGCCTCCAACCCCAACTTCAGCACCCTGCTGGCGGCGGTGAAGGCGGCGGGGTTGGTAGAGACCCTCTCCGGCCCCGGCCCCTTCACGGTCTTCGCGCCCACCAACGAGGCCTTTGCCAAGATCCCCAAAGCCGACCTGGACAAGCTTCTGGCGGATAAGGCGGCCCTCACCAAGGTGCTCACCTACCACGTGGTGGCGGGACGGGTGCCCTCCAGCGAGGTGGTCAAGCTGAAGGAAGCCAAGACCGTCCAGGGCCAGGCCATAACCATCGCGGTATCGGGCGGCAGCGTCATCCTCAACGGATACTCCAAGGTGACGGCGGTGGATATCCCCGCTAGTAACGGCGTGATCCACGTGATCGACACCGTGTTGCTGCCCAAATAATCGCCCCCTTCAAGACACCCCCGCCTGGGCGGGGGTGTCTCTTTTCCACCCCGCTGGCCGTGTATACTGACCGGCGGGTCAGGAGAAGGGGGGTGAAAGTGGTCTAAAAATTTGGACGGGCTCGAGACTATAGGGTGGAACGCGAAAGGAGAACGCTGATGAGTAAACGCGTCGTGCTTCTAGCTTCAGCCTTGTTTGGATTCGTTATGGCCTTTGCCCAGGACGCATTTCCCCAGCCCGGTCCCAACGATGCCCTGGTGCGCTTCGTACACCTGGTGCCGGACGGGCCCAAAATCGACATATCGGCGGGGAGCAAGAAGATATTTGAAGAGCTTGCCTATAAGGATACCGCCACCTACTTGCCGGTGGCGGCGGGAGAGCCGAGCTTCGTGGTGAGCGAGGTCGCCAAAACCGACGACAAAGGCAACCCCCAGCCCGGAGCAAAGCTCCTCGAGCTCAAGGCCAAGCTCGAGAAAGGGAGGCGTTACACCATCGCGCTCCTGGGTTCGGCCAAACAGCCCAAGGCCCAGGTTTTCGACGACGCCTTCAAGGCGGTACAGGGCCAGGCCCTGGTGCGGGTCGTCCAGGCCTCCGCTGACGTCCCGGCGGTGGACGTGGCGGTGAAGGGCGGGCCGCTGCTGTTCAAAGGGCTGGCTTACGGCCAGGGTTCAGCGTACACCCCGGTGCGGGCTATGATCTACGACCTCGAGGTGCGCCCGGCGGGCAAGGCTGAGGTGGTTCTCTCCTTGCCGGGGATCAGCCTGCAAGCGGGGCGGGTCTACACCGTTTTCGTGGTGGGTAACGCGGCGGATACTACCCTCGAGGCGGTGTTTGCCGAGGACAACTACGGCGAGTAGATCCGCTCTTCGGCCAGGGCGGGCGTTCCTGCCCGCCCCGGCTGCTGTGTGGGTTGTAGGCGGGGCCTCGGTTCCCTTACGGGCGAAGCGCCAGAATCGTCTTGTGCGGGGGATTCTGTTGCTGCTGGCGGCGCTGGGCCTGGCCGGGGCGCAAAGCCCGAGGTGGGCGGGCGACCCCGAGTACCGCACCTTTCCCGGCACGCCGACCGCTGCCGGGCCGACCTTGGACAAAAGCTACGCCCTCGTCTACCCGGCTCAGGGGGAGTTCAGGGGTACGGTCCTCTTCGTGCCAGGGTTTTTGGGCGGGGCCACCAACTTCGACGCCTTGGCCCGGCGGTTGGTTTTGGCCGCCCCGGGCTGGGAGGTGTGGGCCTGGGACCGCCGCGCCAACGGCCTCGAGGACCGCCGCGGTTTCGCCACTGCCGACCCCTGGGCCTATTACCAGCGCTACCAGCTCCCGGAGTTTCCCTTTCTCAAGGACTGGGGCCTCCAGGTGCACCTGGGCGACCTCGAGCGCCTGGTGGAGCAAGCTCGCTCCCGTGGCCCGGTGGTGCTGGCCGGGCATAGCCTGGGGGCCAGCCTGGCCGCGCTCTTTGCTCTGTACCACGAGGATCTCGCCGGGCTGATCCTGCTGGACGGCTTGCCCAACCTGATCCGAGTCGGCCAGGAGCAGTACCACAGCGGCGGCCTCAGCCAGTTTGGCCACACGCCGGGCTTGGACGAACTGCTCGCGGGGAAGGCCCCGCCCTACATCACCCTCTTCGGGCTCGACCCTATCGGCTTTGCCCAAGCCGAGGCGCAGGCCTTCATGGCTGCCCAGGCCCCGCAGGCCGACGCCCCTCCCGGTTGGGCGCCCTGGCGGGCCAGCCGTATCGCGGCCGCCTTGTACCGGGTGGACGACCGCTATCAGCCCTTCCCGGCGTTCTCGGTCTCGCTGGGCCGTGCGGTGGGGCGCGAGGGCTTCAACCTCTTGGGCTTCCTTTTCGGCAATTTGACCTACACCGTGCGGGGGCCGCGGGGGAACCGGGTCGAGTGGCAGGATACCGGGGAAGCCACCGACCCGCTGGAGTTTTTACGGCTCTACGCCAACCCCACTACCGGCTTCTCCGAGTGGTTCTTCCCCTACCGGCTCATCCTGGATATCGGAGCCTGGGAGGTCGCGGTGCCCCAACTCAAGCCGCGCACGCTCCCTTACCCGGTGTTGGCGCTCGGGGCCGGGCGCGGGTTGCTGCCCCACGCGGAGGATTTCGCCGGGCTCTCGAGCGTGTTCCCCGGCTCGAGCTTCGACGTGCGGATCCTGCCGGGGCTCACCCACCTAGACCTCCTTACCGGGCGGGATGGGCCTGCGGTGGGGCCGATCGCCCGGTATCTACAGGCGCTTCGCCCATAGACCGAAGTAGGGCACCACGATCCCGTCCGGTTTGGCCGCCACCACCGCCTCGGCGGGGATGTTGGATGTTTACGCAGCCCGCTCCCGCGCGCTTCCTCTCAGCCCCTGCCAAGGCGATAAGCCCCCCCACTGATGAGGGGGTTGCGGGGGTAGAGGTAGAGCACCCGCTGCTTGGGCTGGCCCGTGCGCTGGGAGAGCTTGGAGCGCAAGGCTCGAGGCCCTGCACCAGTTCCTCCCCACGCTGCACCCGTCCGACCGCCGCGGCCACGGTGCGGATCTTTTTCCTGACCCCCTCCAGGGTGGGCTCGGCGTTCAGGCGGAAGAAGAGGCCGATGTCGGGTTTGGTTTTCCTGCGGGGTTTGTAAGGCTTGCCCACCCGCGGGGGTTATACGCCGGGACTACAGTCATAGCCATCGGCTCGAGCTAAACTTTTGTGTAAGCTCCCCCTTCTCTCCGCCCTGCATCCGAAAGCGGACTCCGGGCCCATGAAAGGTGCCATGCCCGTGTTCGAGGTGAACATGCCCCGACCTTGGTTGCTGGTCGCGCTGGTGGGACTGGCCTACGCCCAAGCCCCCCAGTTCGCGGTAGAGGGGCGGGTGACCTACGCCGCCAGCTACCCCCTGGGCCGGTGGGAGGGAACCAACACCACCGCCAGCGGACAGGTACGCTGGGAGATGGAAAGCGGGGCGTTGGAGGGGCGGATCTGCGTGGACCTGCGCGCTTTCAACTCCGGCAACCCCTTGCGCGACGCCGATTCCCGCGGGGTATTCGAGGTGAACAAGTACCCCCAAAGCTGTTTCCAGCCCATCCGCCTGCTCCGCCAAGGGGAAGCGGTGAGCGTGGTGGGGATCCTCGAGCTGCACGGGGTGAGCAGGGAGATCCGCATCGCGGGGAGCTTGAGCCAAGAAGGTGCGGCTTACCGTTTTCGTGGCGTCTTTGAGACCAGGTTTTCGGAGTGGAACCTCGAGCGCCCCAGCCTGATCTTCGTGAGGGTGGACGATCCTGTGCAGGTGCGCCTGGAGGCCCGGGTGGAGCCGGTTTGGACGAGGTAGCCATCCGTGAATACCCGTGAAGCCCTCCTCGAGCGCGCCAAGGCGGCATTTGCCGAACGGGGCTACGCCGCCACCAGCCTGGAGGTGCTGGCGCGCGGCCTAGGCCTGTCTAAAGCCGCCGTCTACCACCACTTCCCCTCCAAGCGGGCCTTGCTGAAAGCGCTGTTGGAAGAGGCCCTGGAGGAGACCCGCCAGGCCCTGGACCAGCCAGCAGGCCTCGAGCAGCGGCTACTCGGCTACGCCCTAGCCTACCGCGGGCAGGTCGAGCCCCTGACGGCCCTCATGACGGCCCACTCCGGGAGGCGGGGGGGAGACCAGGAGGCGGTCAAGATCTCGCTGGCGGCCATGCAGCAGGGGATGGACCTCCTGGCCGGAGCGCTCGAGGCGGTAGTCCCGGGCAGGGGAAGGGTGATGGCGGCGATTTTTTCGTCCATCGTACACGGGGCCTACATGATAGGGCGGCACTTGCCGGGGTACGAGGTCGAAGCTCTGCTGCGCGAAGGGGTGCGGGTCTTCGTAGGGGGCCTGCCCTGATCGGGAGCCGCAGCCTCGCCCCTTGCGCATGGCTCAGCCCCAGTTAAGCGGGGGTATGCAACAATGGAGGCCGTGAGCGTTCGGGTGCTGCTGGTCGAGGACGACCGGGGGGTGCGGGAGGCCCTCAAGCTAGGTCTCGAATTGGAAGGCTACACCGTGCTAGAGGCTTCGAATGGCCCAGAGTGCCTGCGCAAGCTGGAGGAGGGCCCCGACGCGGTGATTCTAGACGTGCTGATGCCGGGGGGCGACGGGTTTGGGGTACTGCGGGAGATCCGGCGCAAAAGCAGCGTACCGGTGCTGATGCTCACCGCTTTGGACGAGGTGGAATGGCGGGTCAAGGGGCTCAAGGAGGGGGCTGACGACTATCTGGTCAAACCGTATGCCCTGCCCGAGTTGGTCGCTCGCCTCGAGGCCGTGCTGCGCCGCACGCGCAGGGAAGACGCGATCCTCTCCTACGCCGACCTCACCCTGTACCCGGCCAAGATGGAAGCCCGCCGGGCGGAGCGGGTGCTGGAGCTTTCCCCCAAGGCCTTTTTGCTGCTGAAATGCCTGGTCGAGCACGCCGAGCGCATCCTGCCCAAAGAGGCCTTGATGCAGCGGGTTTGGGGGGAGGAGATCGAGCCCAACACGCTCGAGGTCCACCTCTCCGCGTTGCGCCGGGCCCTGGGCGAGCCCCCCTTGCTCCACACCCTGCGCGGGCACGGATATGTCCTCAGGAAGTGAGGTCGGATCGTCCCCGGTGCGCCTTGCCCTGGGAAAAGCCGGCGGTGTAAGCCATGGCCCTCACCACGAAGCCCTATCTCAGCCTCCGCGCCCGCCTCTTTCTCTGGTTGTTGATCGCCCTGAGCCTGCTCCTGGTGCCGCTGGGGGTGCTCACCGTGCGCGAAGCCCAGCGCGCCGCCCAGGCCGGGCTCGAGCGGGCGGCCTTGTCGGGCCTGGGAGTCTTGGTGGCCGAGAATGCCGGGGTGCGTGAGCTGTTCTCGCTGGTACAGCGCTTTGGCGGAGGGGTGGGCTACGTGGTGTGGCTTCCCGGGAGGCGGGGTGCGCCCGGTCTGCTCGAGCCCCGCATAAGCTGGACGGACCGGGGGGAATACCGACTTCCCGAGGGCCTCATCGAAGCCCTCGCCGAGGGGCAAAGCTACCGCCATTTGATCGGCGATACGTTGTGGCTGGCCCTGCCCACCGAGGCCGGAGGGATAGGCCTGGGGGTGCGCGTTTCCGAGGTGGCGGCTCTACCCTCGAGGCTCTTCCAGCTGTATACCGGCTTGGGGGTGGGGCTACTGGTCCTGGCTTGGTCGGTAGGAGCCTGGGGGCTTTCCCGCTCGCTGCGGCCAACCCTGGAGATGTCGGAGGAGCTCTCCCGGCGCAACCCGGATTTTCTCGAGCCGCTGAGCGAGCCCCGCTTGGCCGAGCTGCGCCCGGCGGTGGCGTCGCTCAACCGCTTGATGGACGAGCTTTCGCGGGCTTTTGCTCGGCTCAAGGCGCAAGAGAAATCTGCCAAGCGTTTCGCCTACGGCGCTTCGCACGAGCTGCGCAACCCCCTGGCCGCCCTCAAGGGCTATCTGGAGGTGCTGGCCCGCCGCCCCGGCGAGCGGCGGGCTATCGAGGGGGCTTTACGTGAGGCGCAGCGGATGGAGGGCCTGCTCGAGGGCCTGCTCACCTTGGCCCGGCTCGAGGGACGGGGCCGGGTGGAAGGGACGCCCCAGGACTTGGCCGCCTTTCTAAGGGCCTATGTCCCCGAACGCTTGTCTGAAGTGATCGGTGAGGCCCAGGTGCAGGCTGAGCCTACCCTGCTCACCCTGGCGGTGGAGAATCTGCTCAAGAATGCGCACCGGCACGGAGGGGGCCGGGTGCGAGCCCGGCTCGAGCCCGACGGCCCGGGCTTTTGGCTGTGGATCGAGGACCAGGGGCCGGGGTTCGCGCCGGAGATCCTGCCCCGCGCCTTCGAACCCTTCATCAAGTTTGGGGACGGCACCGGGTTGGGGTTGGCCATCGTAGCCGCGGTGGCCCGGGTTCACGGAGGGCGGGTTGAAGCCCAGAACCTCGCCGAGGGCGGGGCCAGGGTCGGGATTTGGCTGATCGGGGCCGGGCTGGGGGCTCACTCCCCTGCGGAAGGCCTTTCCAGCGCAAAGCGCTAAACACGGTGGATCCTCCGAAAAGCAGGCCGTTTCTTCAGCCCCAGTTCAGCCAACGCCCCCGGACGCCTTAAGCCAACCCTCCTACCCTAGCTCTATATTCTCGAGCCGGAGCGGCTTAGGATGGGATGCATGCACAGGATTGGTTGGGTTTTGCTGGCCGGTGGGCTTTGGGCTGCCGGGGGGGGATTGGCCCACGGCACCCACTACCTGCCCGCCTCGGGGCCGGGGGGGAAGGTTTTTCAACCGGCCAAGCCCCTACCCCCGGTAGAATTGCAGGATACCTGGACCAAGGCCGTGAGTTTCCCCCCGAAGGGCACCGCCTGGGCTATCTACCTGGGTTACACCGGTTGCCCCGACTTGTGCCCGATGACCCTCGAGCGGTTGCGCCAGGCCTACGCCAGCCTAGGTAGCCCCAAGACCCTGCGATTGGGCTTCGTGAGCCTGGACCCGGCCAACGACACCCCCCTCGTGATGGGCCGCTACCTGCGCGGCTTCCCGCCGGTGGAGGGCTTTACCGGGAAGCCGGAAGCCATCGCGCGGCTGGCCGAGGGGCTCGAGGTGCGCTACAATCCCGGCCCCGGCGGAACCCGGCTCTACCACACCGACGCCATCGCCTTGCTGGACGAGAAAGGCAGGTTGGTGCGGATGATCTTCGGGGCCAGCCGCCTTTCGGCCACCCGCCTTGCTGAGGAGCTCGAGCACCTGGGGAGCCTGCCATGAAGCGCTTTCTTCTGCTTTCGCTTTGTGCCCTGCCGTTGTGTGCGGCTTTGCGGGGATCGGTTTCGGCCCAAGCTGGGGATGCCATCCCTACCTACTACGGCACGGTAGGGCCGATTCTGCAGACCCACTGCACGGGCTGCCACCGCGAAGGGGGGATCGCCCCCTTTCCCCTCGACGACCCCCAGTGGGCGGTGCGGATGGCCCCTGCCATAGCGGCGGCAGTGCAGTCTGGGCAGATGCCGCCCTGGCCCCCGGGAGGCGATACCCCACCCCTGCAGGGGGACCGCCGCCTCTCCGATGAGACTATCCGAACCCTGGTCCGCTGGGCTGAGGCCGGAGCCCCGCTGGGAAAGCTGCGCTACTTGCCCCTGCCCTCCTCGGATGCGGGCGCTGCTGCGCTGCCCTATCGCTTGCAACCCGCCCAAGCCTACACCCCGGACCCAAGGCTGAGCGACGACTACCGCTGCTTCCTGATCGACCCCGCTATGGGCAGCGACACCTTCGTGACCGGCTACCGCATCCGGCCCGGCCAGCCCCGGCTGGTACACCACGTGATCCTCTTCGTCATCGGGCGGAAACAGCTGGCCTTAGCCCAGTCCCGCGATGGGCGCGACGGCAGGCCGGGCTGGCCTTGTTTCGGTGGTCCGGGGCTCTCCGGGAACCCTGCCGACATCGGAACCCCGCTGGGCTTTTGGGTTCCCGGTACCCAGGGCACCGATTTCCCCCCGGGCACCGGCTTCCTGTTGCGATCAGGCTCGAGGATCGTCATGCAGGTGCACTACAACCTGGCGGCCGGCCCAGCGGCCCCCGACCAGACCCGCTTGGAGCTGGCCACCGCCCCGGGTAGCGCCAACCTAAAGCCGTTGCTGGGGAACGCCGTCGTAGCCCCGGTGGAGATCCGCTGCCCAACGGGGGTCACCGGCGAACGCTGCACCCGCGAATACGCCCTGGCCCACACCGGGATGCGCTTTGTGGCCGAGGGCTCGCACCTTCTTTGCAACACCAGCCCGGCTCTTTACCAAGCCCGCGATGTCGGCGACGGCTCGAGCCAGACCACTACCTGCGAGCGCCCGGTGCCAGGAGACCGGGTTCTCCTGGGGGTAACCGCCCATATGCACTTGCGGGGGGTCAGGGTCAAGCTCGAGCTGAACCCCGGCACCCCCCGTGCCCGGACCCTGCTCGAGATACCCCGCTGGGATTTCCGCTGGCAGGGCCAGTACTGGTTCCAAGAGCCCATCCGCACCAGCCAGGGGGATACCGTGCGGATCACCTGTGTCTACGACAACTCCGGCCCCATCCCAGGCCCCGGCGGCGAGCCCCTCGAGCCCCGCTATATGGTCTGGGGCGAGGGCACCACCGACGAGATGTGCCTGGGCTTTTTGAGCTGGGTGAGACCCTAGAGGGAGAGCGTGCGCCGAGTTTTTGCCGTGCTGCTGAGCCTGGTCTTGGGGTCGGGGTGGGCCCAGGATTGGGGCGCCGAGTACCTGAGCCGCTGTCAGGAGGTGGCCGACAACCTGCGCTTTCAGTTCATGTACCTCGAGCGGGTCTCGGCAAATCGCTGGCTGGTGCGGGTGGTGCTGGGCCGGGCTGGCCTCGCCCTCACCCGCCTTACGCTGGATGCCCTGGCCGAGCCCGTACAGATAGGGCTGGAAGACCTGGCCCAAGCCCTCACCCGGCAGGACGGCCCCCCCGACCCGCAGCTCCTGCGCCGGTTTACCAACCGGCTCCAGCGGCTCCAGCGCGAGCTGAACCTGGCCAATTACGTAGTGCTCGAGCCGAGGGGTTACCGCTGCCTCCTTACCTACCTGGGGCGGGTGGTGGGGATTTTGCGCTTTACACAAAACAACCTTCCTCGCCCCGAGCCCCGGTGGCGCGAGGCATACCTGCGCTCCGCTTTTCGTTTTCCTGAGCCCGGAGCAACCCCAGGGGTGCAGTAGTTTATGGATGGTCAGTAGAATTGCCCTTGATGAAACTGCTGGTGGGGCCACCGGCCTCGGGGAAGACCACCCGGCTTCTCGAGCGGGCGCAGGAGACCCTGGCCCAGCGCAAGCGGGTCTGGTGGATTGGGCTACCTCACCAGCGGGCTTACGTGTACCGGCGGGCTACCGAGAGGGGTGGGGTGATAGGGCTCGAGGTGATGTCCTTTCAGCGGGCCTATTACCGCCTGCTCACCAGCAACTATGGCCTCAAGCCGATCCTCACCGGGTCGGGCCGGGTCGCGCTGGTAGGGGAAGCCCTCCGCGACAGCGAGGATCGCGCGCTACCCGGCCCCGGTGAGGCCCGGCTGTTCGCCCGGGCGGTGGCCGAGGCTAAGCGTTTTGGCCTGCGCCCCGAGCAGATCCCCGCCTCCGACTTTGAGGCCCGCCGCTTTGTGCAGGTTTACCGGCGCTACGAGGAGCTCAAGACCACCTGGGGCCGCTGGGACTACGACGATTTCCGGCTCGAGGCACTGCGCCTGGTGGAGTCGGGGAAATACGCGCTCGAGGACGGCTTGGAACTCCTAGTGGTAGATGGCTTCCGCGAGCTGACCCCGGTCGAAGTTCGCTTTCTGGAGGCCTTGGCTCGGAGAATCCAGGTCTGGGTGGCCTTGCCCGAGGTTTGGGGGAACCTCGAGGCCAGCGAGACCCTGCCCGCGCGGGATCCCCAGGTGCAAACGTATCGCGCCCCCAACCCGGTGAGCGAGGCCCGCTGGGTGCTGCGTTCGCTCAAGCGCGATCTGGCCGAAGGGATGAACCCCCTCGACCTCGCCGTGGTGGCTCCCGAGAACCGCCAGGCGGCGCTGCTCACCTTGGCCGATGAGTATGGCGTACCCTTGATCGAACAGACCCCCAAGACCGCCGCCGATACCCCCGAGGGCCGCCTGCTGCTCTCTCTCCTCGAGCTGCCCGACTACCCTACCCCGAGCAAGCTCCTTGCCGTTCCCGAACTCCTTCCGCTGGGGCGGGCGGCTTTGGAGCGGGGTCTGGCCGGGCGCGAGCCGATCGGGCGTCTGGCCGCCGAGCTGGGCCTGGTTGATTTCTGGCAGGGCTGGATGGACCGCTTGGAACCTGGATCGGACACCTTGCGCTGGGCCAGGGGCCTCCTCGACAGCCTGCCGCAGATCCGCGGAGCGCGGCGAGAACTATTGCTCGAGCGGGCCAAGGAAGCAGGGCGCATCGCCAGCGGCCCCGCTTTCCGCCCCTGGTGGGCGGCCCTCATCGCCGAGACCTACGAGCCCGCCCGCCCGCCCGGCGGGGTGGCCCTGCTCACCCCCACCCTGGCGAGCGGAACCCGGTATAAGCGGCTCTACCTGACCTACGCCGTGGAGGGGGCCTACCGGGTGGGAGAGCAGGAGGACTATTTCATCCCCGAGGAAGACCGCATCGCCCTCGAGGCCCTCTTTGGCCGGATCGGCCTGCCCCGGCGTTTCCAGGGGCGGGACCGCTTGCTCTTGGCTGAGCTGCGCACGCGGGCCGAGGAGGTGATCATCACCTACCCCGAGGCCGACCAGGAGCGGCAGAATGTCCCCGAACCCGCCCTGGTGCGCGGCCGGGCCTCGCGCCTGGGCGAGGTCCCTCCGGGGAGTGCGCTCGAGGTGGGGGAGGGTATCCCTTACCGGGCTAAGCTCTCCAGCCTCCCCCTGGGCAACGCCACGGTGGAAGAGCTTCGCTATTACGAAGACTGCCCCTTTCGCTTTTGGATCGAGCGCCGTCTGGGAACCCACGACCCTCCCCCGTGGTGGCGGGGCCTGGTGCGCGAGCTGGGGCAAGTTCAGCGCTTGAACGAGGCCCGCCTCGAGGTCCTCAAGGCCCGCTTCGCGGAGGCGGCGGGCTGGCTCGAGCGCTTCCGAGAACGCCTCTTTGCCCTCACCTTTGGCCTCGTCTTGCCTGCCCAGGGCGAGCTTCAGGCCCGCATTGACGCCGGGCTCAACCGGGGCGGCGAGGTGAGCCTCTACACCTTCACCGCACCGGGGGCCGTGGAGCCCAAGGAGTTCTTGCGGGGCCGCTGGAGCGAGCTCTGGCTCGCCGGGTATCTGCTCGAGCGCAACCCCCGCCAGGTGAGGTCGGTGCGGATTTTTGTGTGGCCGGTGCTGGGCGAGCCGATGGAAGTCTACGAGACCCCCATCACCCCGGAGAACAAGCCGGTCAAACGGCAGATAGAGCACCGGGCGATAAAGGTGCAAGAAGTCTGGGAGCGCTTTGGCAAGGGGGACGTAAGCCCGAACCCGGGCTTTCGCTGTCGAGCGTGCGGGGTGCGCGACGTGTGCCGCGAGGGAAAGGTCGGTTGAGCTACAATGGCCGTAGCGATGGAAACCACCGCGACCAAGATCAAGGTGCGTCGGGATGCAGAGCCTTCGCGGCCTCTACCGGAAGGGGTCGGGCAGTTGGGGGAAACGCCGAGGTATTGCGTGGCCTCGTCCAACGACTATAAGTAGAGGTACTCCACGAGCGCAGCAGAATGCCTTCAGGAAGCTTCGGTTTGTGCGACGCTGGCGAGCGAACCGCCGGGGTGAGCGCAGGAGCAGTCATTATCCGGGTCATCCCGCCGACGGGGGCGGTGGGGCACTTGGCCATCGCCGGCTGCCAGGTGTTTGCGACTAGAGCTAAATGGACGAACAGCTGTGAAGATTCGCGTAGCCTCTGCCGGAACCGGTAAAACCGCCAGCCTGGTGCTGCGCTACCTCGAGCTCGTCGCCTCGGGCACGCCCTTGCGCCGCATCGCCGGGGTGACCTTCACCCGCAAGGCCGCGGATGAGCTGCGGGTGCGGGTAGGGGAAGCGCTCGAGGACGTGCTGGCCAGGGGCCGCCACCTGGATTTTGTCTGTGCCCCGGCCTCCCGTCCGCGCCTTGAAGAGGCCTGGCGCGAGCTTCCCGGAGCCACCCTGGCCACCATCCACGGCTTCATGATCGAGTGCTTGCGGCGTACCGCGCCCCTCTTGTCGCTCGACCCGGATTTTTCCCTGATAGGGGACTGGGAGGCGCGGGCCCTCTTCGAGGAGGAGTGGCGCTCGCTGCTGTACCTCTCTGCCGATCCAGCCCACCCCCTGTTCGGCCTGCTCAAGCCCGAGATGGGCGATGCCGTTTTGCACCTCTTCGCCAAGCGCTCGCTGGCGGCTGCCTATACCCCCTCGCCCGGAGAGGAGAACGCAACGCTGGTAAAGGCGTACGAGGCGGTTTTCGCTAACTATAGCCGCCGGCTGGGCTCAGGGGTCCTTTCCTCCTCTGAAGTCGAACGCAAGGCGCTCGAGCTTACCGCCAATCCTCGGGCGTTGAAGCGGATTTTGGCGCGCTACCGGATAGTGCTGGTGGACGAGTTTCAGGATGTGAACCCTTTGCAAGGCCAGTTCTTCCGGGCTTTGGAGGCGGCCGGGCTACCTGTTGAAGCGGTGGGTGATCCCAAGCAGAGCATCTATGCTTTTCGCGACGCCGACGTGGAGGTCTTTCGCCGGGCCTTGGCCGAAGGGGAGGTGCTGCCCCCCCTCACCACCACCTACCGCCACAGCCAGGTCCTGGTGCGCTTCCTCAACCGGCTCACCGGGAAGCTCGCGGCTTTGGGGCTGGGATTCGGCCCGGAGGAGGCTCCGCCCGTCCAGGGAGCCCGCCCGGTGCGCGGGCGGCTGGAGGTGCACTGGGTGGAAGGGGAGGTCACCCTCGACGAACTCCGCACCCTCGAGGCCCAGATCCTGGCCCAGCGGCTCCAGGCGCTGTCCGAGCGGGTAGACCCTTCGGAGATGGCGGTGCTGGTGCGCTCAAGGAACAGCTTCGCCTTCCTGGAGGAGGCCCTTGGGCGCTTAGGGCTGCCCTATGTGCTGCTCCAAGGCCGGGGCTATTACGGGCGGCTTGAGGTGCGCGACCTCTACCATGCCATCACCGTGGCCCTCGACCCGCGCGGGCTCTCGCTGGCGGCCTGGCTGCGCAGCCCGTTTGGTGGGTTGGGGTTGGCGGAGGTCGAGCAGGTGCTGCGCTCGGCTGACCCCCTAACCCTCTTGCAAGCCGAGTTTCCCGAGGTCTACGCGCGGCTGCGGCTGATCCAACAGACGGTGTCGCAGTCGAAGCCGCTGGAGGCCCTCAAGTTTCTGGTGCGGGCGCCGATCCTCGAGGGTCGGGCTTACTTCGATCACCTGGAGGCCCGCTCCCGCGAAAACGTGGATGCGCTGTTGTTTCAGGTAGCCGCGCGACCGCCGAGCAGCCTCGAGGTGCTCTTGGAGCGCTTGCGGCTCCTCTCCCAGCAGGCCGAAGCCGGAGACGTACCGCAGTCGGGGGAGGGGGTGCAGTTGCTGACCGTCCACGCTGCGAAGGGGTTGGAGTGGCCGGTGGTGGCGGTCTTCGACCTGGGGCGGCGGAACTCCCACCTCCCCCAACCCGCCTATCTGGGGCCGGACGGGGCGGTGGCGTTGCCCGAGACCCCCGTTTGCGACGAACTGCGTGCGCGGGCTAAGGCTCGAGAAGAAGCGGAGAGCTACCGGCTGCTCTACGTGGCCGCCTCCCGTGCTAAAGACGTCTTGATCCTCACCGGCTCGGTCAGGGCGGGC
Organism: Meiothermus sp. Pnk-1; assembly: GCF_003226535.1. NCBI lineage: Bacteria > Thermotogati > Deinococcota > Deinococci > Thermales > Thermaceae > Meiothermus > Meiothermus sp. Pnk-1. The sequence continues at coordinate 291,358 of NZ_QKOB01000001.1, forward strand.
AAGCCCGAGGGCTGGGCCGAGGTGCTGGCGAAGGTCGGCTTCGGTCCTACAGCCCGTTTTTTCGACCGCCCCGACTACGTGCAGCGCAGCTGGAACTACCGCCCAGTGCCGCCCTCCGCGCCGCCGGCGCCCAAGTCCGCCCCGGTGGCTCCCCCTTGGCTCGAGCGGGTCTTCGAGCCCCTCCCCCTACCCCCGCTCTTCTCCCCCTCGGCCTTGAAGCGCCAGGCGGAACCGCTGCCCCTGCCTGACCTGGAGGAAGGCGAGGAGGTGCCGGGGCGCGCTCGAGCGCTGGGTACCTTGGTCCACACCGCGATCGCCCAGGGCTGGAATCCTGACCACCCGGATCACCTGGCGACGCTCGAGGCCCAGGAGGTGATGTTTCCCTTCGATCCGGCGGAGCGCACGAGCATCTTGACCGAGGCGCGGGAACTGCTCCGGGGCTACCAGGCTCTGCTGGGTAAGGAGCTTCCTTGGCCCCGCGATGAGGATTACCCGGAACTGCCCCTGGCCCTGCCCGATGGCCCTACGGTTTGGCAGGGGGTGATTGACCGGCTTTACCGGGTGGGAGAGGAATGGTATCTGGAGGACTATAAGACCGACCATGAAGCCGTGCCAGAGCGCTACCACTTCCAATTGGCGCTTTACTACAAAGCCGTGCGCGAGGTCTGGAGGGTGAATCCTCGAGTGCGGCTGGTCTTCTTGCGCTGGGCTCAGGTGGTGGAGTTGGAGCCGGGGGTGCTCGAGCGGGCCTTGTGGCAAGACATCCCGGGTTGTGGCTATGGGGATAGGTGAAGCCCCAAGCCTGTTTGGATTGCCCGTGCGTGGATTCAGGCGGGGACTTCTCCTGTCGCGCGAGGACTCTCATCCACCCAGGGTTCGACCACCACTCGGGTCTCGATCTGGGCGTTGAGGGTGGCCGAAACCGAGCAGTACTTGGTGTGGGAGAGCTCTACCGCCCGCTCGAGGGCCTCCTGGGTCACGTTAGGCCCCGAGGCGATGTGGGTGACCACGATACGGGTGTAGCGCTTGGGGTGCTCCTCGGCCCGCTCGCCCACCGTCTCTACCCGGTAGCGCGAGAGGGGTTGGCGCTTTTTGGCCATGATGTCGACCACGTCGTAGGCGGTGCAGCCTGCCAGGGCTGCGAGCAGCAATTCCATCGGGCGCATCCCGCTAGCGGGTTGATCGCCGTCAATCAGCACCTTATCGCCCTGCTCGTTGATGCCCAAAAACCGGTGACCTACCAGCTGATGCACGACTACACGTTTCGTCGCCATAGTAGGAGCTTACCTCTCTACCCAGGGCGGAATGTCACCTGGGATTCAAGCGCCGAAAAAGCGGCGTACGGCCCCGATCACCTGCTCGATGTGGGCGTCCTCCAGGAAGGGGTGCATGGGAAGCGAGAGAACCTCTCGAGCGGCCTTTTCGCTCTCGGGTAGGCTGCCTTGGGGGGCCAGGTCGCGGTAAGCGGGTTGCAGGTGGGCCGGCAGAGGGTAGTGAACACTGCTCCCCACCCCGTTTTCCTTGAGAAAGGCCAAAAGCCGGTCGCGCTCGGGGGTGCGCAGCGTGTATTGGTGGTAGATGTGGTGGGCGTAGGGGGCTTGGTAGGGGGTTTCTACTACGTTTTTCAGCCCCTCGTCGTACAGGCGGGCGATCTGGCGGCGGCGGGCGTTCCAGCTTTCCAGGTGGGGGAGTTTGACCCGCAGGATGGCCGCCTGCAAAGCATCGAGGCGGCTGGTGTAACCCGCAGGGCGTATATGGTGGTAGCGCGTCTTCGAGCCGTGCGCTGCGAGCAGCCGGGCTTCCTCGGCGATCTGGGGGCTCGAGGTGGTGATGAACCCGGCATCCCCGTAAGCGCCCAGGTTCTTGGTAGGGTAGAGGCTAAACCCTGCCGCGTCGCCCAGGTTCCCGGCCATCCTGTCCGCTTCGCCATCGCAGTAGCGCGCCCCGATGGCCTGGGCGGCATCCTCCAGGATCAGCAGGCCGTGCTGCTGGGCGAAGGCCCGGATCTCCCGCATAGGGGCGGGCTGGCCGTAGAGGTGTACGGGGAGGATGGCCCTTGTGCGCTCGCTGAGGGCAGACGCCAGGTGGGCGGGCTCGAGGTTGAAGGTTTGGGGGTCAATATCCACCAGCACCGGCCTGGCCCCGGCGTGCTGAATGGCTTCCACGGTGGCGATAAAGGTGAAGGGGGTGGTGATGACCTCATCCCCCGGCCCCACCCCCATGGCCCGCAGGGCGATGCAGAGGGCATCGGTCCCCGAGGCCACGGTGATCACGTGGGGGGTGCCTAGGTAACTGGAGAGTTCGGCCTCGAGGGCGCTTACTTCCGGCCCGCCGATGTAACTGCCCGAGGCCAGCACCCGGCCCACCGCTTGGTCAATCTGGGTCTTGAGGGCTTGGTATTCGCGCTGAAGATCGATAATCGGAATCATAAAAGCTCTACCTGTATACTCCTTTCCCTAGCCAGAAGGCCACCGCCAGGGCCAGCAGGTTGGCCCCCCATACCCCTAGCTCTGCCGGGAGCAGCCCCGATAGCGCCATCAGCTTGCCCAGGCTGAGCACGGCGTAGTAGGCGATGGTGAGCCCCAGGGCCAGCCCCAGCGCCACCGCCGGGCTGCTGGCCCGCCGAGCGGCCACCGGCAAGGCCAAGAAGAGGATCACCAGGTTGGCCAGCGAGACCGCCAGGGCCGAATGCAGGTTGACCTGGGCCTCCCGGGCTTCGGCGGGGGTCAGGGTGGGGTTTTGCAGGCGGTGCCACCAGTACGAGGGGGGGTAGGGACTCTCGAAACCGCCCCCGGCGAAGTTGGCCACCAGCTGATCACGGTTTTGCGGCAGGGTGATCACCAGGCTGGCCTGGGGGTCTCGGCTCACGTTTTGCGCCCGGACGAGTTGGGGAAGGTATTTCTCCACTTCCTCCAGGCTTTGGAAATCGGGAAGGGGCAGCTTGGCCAGGTCGAGGGTGTAGAGCCGGAAGTCCTCCAGCTCGAGCCGGTAGCCCTCGAGCCGCCCCCGGTTGGCAAACACCACGCTCAAGCTCTGGCCCTTCCACTGCTGGAGGCGAACGTTTACGATTTCCTGGCGGGCGTTGTCGTAGCCGTCAAAGAAGAGCAGGTAATCTCCAACCTTTAGGTCTCGCCCGGTGAGCCAACCCAACCCGCGGGTGCCTCTGGCCACCTGGTCCCACCACACCACGGCGGTTTGCTGGTTGGCCCAAGGCACCACCCGTTCGCTCAGGTACAAGGAAAACAGCGCCAAAGCCGCCGCCCCCAGCAAAAGCCAGCGAGCCGTGCGCAACACCGAGATGCCCCCGGCCTGCATCACCAGCAGCTCGTTCTCGCGGGAGAGGCGGCTATAGCCGATCAGTACCCCAAGCAAGGTGGCCAGGGGGAGGGTCTGGGTGAAAATAAAGGGGATTTGCAGCCCGATCCACTGGAGGAGGCTGGTCACCGGAACCCCGCCCACCCATTGGGCGCGGGCCAGCAGGTTAGAAAACGCGACCAGGGCGATGTAGAGGAAGATCCCAAAGAGAAAGGGCGGGAGGACCTCGCGCAGCAAGTAGCGATCGATACGGGTCATACGCTTGTGCCTTGGCTAGCGCAGCTCGAGCCCGAAGGAGAGCCGCCCGCCCGCCGTTTCGTCGTCGTTTTGCGGGATGAACACGGCCTGATAACCCACTTTCCAGATGAAGCAGCAGTCTGCGTAGCGCACCTCGAGGCCCGCCCGGCTAAAGCCCTGGCGGAGGAAATCATATCCCAGGGTAGGGGAGAGGCTAAAGGCATAGGCACAGTCGGGGGGGTTAGGGATGAACCCCACCAGCAACTCCCTCTGTTGCCAGCTGAGCCCCGACTCGATGCGCGAGCGGCCCTCGAGCCAGAGTTCCCCGGCTTGGGTAGGGAAGCCGTAGCGGAGGCTGGCCTGGGCTTCGGTCGCGGCAAAGTCATAGCTGGCTCGGAGGTCAAGGCTCCCCAGCGGAGACTTGGGCGTCACCACGCCCACCGAGACCAATCGGGTGCTCCCGCGCCGCTCGTAGGCGAAACGGCTGGGGCGCGCTTCCCAGCTATGACGGTAGGCCAGCTGTAGCGAGAACTCCCCGTCGTAGCGCCCCTCTACCTCTGCCCCCAAGGCCAGGTAGGGGGGCGATTCCCGGTCGTAGACGGCCCCTGTGGCCCAGGGCTCGAGCCGCAGGCGAAAGGCCCCCTGCCGGTAGATCAGCGGGTAGCGGGCCTCGGCCCCCAGGGTCAACCCGGTGACCACCGGGTGGCTGGGATCGGGATTGTCCATATCCACGTCCTCTTGGGCGATGCGCGCAAAGGGGCTCAACGAGAGTCCACCCCAAGCCAGCCCAAAGCGCATCCCGGCCTCGGCCAGCTGCTTGTCGGTATCGCTGGTGAAAAAGAACGGGCCGTCCTGGACCCGGCTGCGGAAGTGAAAGCTGTCCCGGCCGGCCTCCATGCGAAAGCTGCCGCTTTGGCCGTCGCGGATTACCCCTACCCCAAAGGCGAGTTTCTCGGCGGAAAATCCTCCTCCCAAGCCGCTGGCGACCAGGGTCAGGTTGAAGGTGCCCCGGCGGAGGTCGCCCGGTGCCAGGGGAAGGGGAAGTTCCTCGACGCCTACGATCAGCCCTTGGTCGTAACCGATCCGGAGTGGAGAGAGCATGCCCTGTGCGGTAGTGCTCGGCCCGAAGATCGAGGCCAGTCCTCCTGATCCAGAGAGGGCTTGGCGGTCCAGCAGGAGCTCTTCGGAGCGCAGCACGGTGAGGTGAAAGAGTTCGACCTTGGCCTCGCCCAATAAGAGGTCTCCGGTCTCGAGGTCGAAGCGGGCGGTTTCCGATACCGTCAGCAAATCCTCGCCGCAGCGGCAGGGGGTGAGCCAGATCCCCCTCGCCTCAAAGGTCTTTCCCTTGACCACGCCCTCCCGTGCCCGGAAGCGATAGCGGGCGGTCTGGGCCTCGAGGTCCTTGAGCTCGAGCCTGCCCTCGGCCTGGAAGTAGCGGATCTCCGGGGCCCGCACCGATAGCCCGTTGGTCTCGAGGCAGGCCCCATCGCCGAACACGGCGGTATCTCCGTCGTAGTCGAGGCTACCTCCGCCGATCAGCCCTTGCGGGGTCTCGAGCACCACCGGTTGCTGGGCGCAGAGGGGGATACTGGGGGAGCTTTCCTGGGCGTGGGCCCACCCCGCTAGGATCAAGCCCAGAAGCAGGGCCTTCGTTACTGCTCCGCGCACCGCTACAGTTTATCCGCGTAGGGCCGCAACCGGGCCAAGACCTCGGGGGGGACTCGGGTGGTGACGTGGGTTTTGCCCCCCTGGAACGAGAGCAATAGCAGGCTGTCTGGCCGGTTGCCGCTCAGCCGGCTGGCCCCGTCCTGGAAGGTATAGGCCCCGATCACCAGGGCCTGGCGGGACTGGGTATCGACCACCATCTTGCCCGCTTTGAGCTGAGGGGTTTGTGAGCGGATGTTGCCCGAGAGCACCAGGCGGTTTTCTCCTAGCAGGGCCAGGCCGTCCTGCGCGCTGATGTTGCCAAAGTCCGGCGAGTTCACCGTCGCTTCTTTGAGCCGCAGGATTTCACCCTTGAACTGGTAGTCCAGCTCGAGCGCTATGAACCGGGCCTCGCCGGTACTGAGCTGGGCTTGCCGGGCCCGGATAAACTCCCCTTCCTTGTACTGGATGTAAGGGGCCACCAGGCGGAGCCCGTTCTGGTTGTCGGTGAGGGTGCCGCCTTGGGGCAAGGTGGTCACGCCGGTGGCGAGGTCTACTTGCTGGTCCCCGTTGGCCTCGACGCTGAACGCGGCGAAACGCGCCCCCAGCAGCAGCACGGCGATAAGGACCGAGAAGAGCCCCACGGTGCGGGACGGGAATACACCTTTCATGGGGTTTATCCTACCGGCCCGGCTGTGAAGGGGGTGAGCCTATCGGCTCGGGCTCTTTAGCGATTGCCCGGGATAGGGGTGCCGCTGGGCGTGGCCTCGAGCGAGGACCTGAGGGAAGCCCTGGAGCCCCTTCGGGAGCGTTTGCGCCGGTCAAACTGGCGCTCGAGCTGGCGCAATACTCGCCACCACAGCACTCCCTGCCAGGCCCAAATTATTCCGTGGGTGAGCCCCAACCCCCCTAGCACGAGCAGCCCGTAGAGGAACTGCCTCGGCGGGCCCCCTAAAAACCCCCCGTCCCCGCCTAGGGCCAACCCCAAGCAGACCATCCCGGCTATCCTCGCTCCCAGCCTACAGTAACCTGATAGCCGCAGGGCTTGGTTGAACCGGGCCGCGATGCGGGAAGGGCGGTTGTCCGGGAGGATGACCTCGAGCCGGGTGATCCCCCGGCGGGCGGCGGGAACCCGCAGCCTGCGAACCGTGACATAGTCTGTGACCGTTTGGGTCATCATCCCTCCGACTGGCCTGCCCGGAGTGTAAATATCCTGGCGTTACAACACCGTTACGGTTCCGCCGGTTTGCACGGTGTTGTCTCAGAAGCGATAAATGCCCCACCATCACCGCTGGCGCTTGGCCGGGATGAGCCGAGGATGAACGTTTAGAAGAGGTTTACCTGCTTATAATGGCTCCAGATGCGTTTTTGGGCGTTGGTCTGGTTTTTGCTGCTTCCGGCTATGGCGTTTCCTCGGGTGGGGTTGCACGATGGCTTTACCCGCTTGGTCTTTGATCTGCCCAAAGCCGCCACCTACACGCTCTCGAGCGACAAGGAGACCCTCACCCTGCGCTTTCAGGGGGTGCGGCAGGCCCCGGCCGACGAAGAGGTGGGCTCCGACCTGGTCGCCTCTTACCAGGTGGTGCCTAGCGCGGGCGGAACAGTGGTCTACGTGCGCCTCAAACCCGGCGCTACAGCCAAGACCCAGCTCCTCGACGACGGTGAGGCGAAGCGGCTGGTGGTGGATGTGGTTCGGGCCCCCGCCGCCCAAGCGCCGCCTCCTAAAGCCTCGGTACCCGCGCTCAAGCCGACGGTGAATAAAAAACCCCCGGTGGTGGTGATCGACCCCGGCCACGGCGGGATTGACCCCGGAGCGGTGGGGTATGTGATCGAGAAGGCCGTCACCCTGGACGTGGGGCTGCGGCTCAAGCGGCTCTTGGAAGCCCAGGGTATCCAGGTGGTGATGACCCGCTCGCGCGATATGCACCTCTCCCCCGATAAACGCACCGACTTGGGGATGCGGGCCGCCATGACCGACAGCAGCAAGCGCAACCTCTTCGTCTCTATCCACGTCAACTCGGCGGTGCGCCCGGCGCAGGGGATCGAAGTGTACTATTTCGGGGAGACCATGAGCCCGAGTTTGCTGGCCCAGGTAATCCAGGAAAACGGCGGGGGAGACCTTGGCCTCCAGCTCACCCGCGAGGCCCGCAGCGTGGCCCAGCAGGCGGCCCGCGACGTGGTGGCGCAAGCTAACCTGCAGTTTTCCCGGCGGTTAGCCCAGATGGTGCACGACGCGATGATAGGGGTCACCGGGGCGGTGGATCGGGGGGTACAGTCGGCACCTTTCTACGTAATCCGCAACGCCCGTATCCCGGCTATCCTGACCGAGATCGGTTTCGCCAACCACCCCCAAGAAGGCCCCCGGCTTGCCGATCCCAACTATCGGGAAAAACTCGCCCAAGCCATGGCCCAGGCCATCACCAAATTTTTGGCCAACGGGGCCTTTGCCCAGCGTTAAAGCGGATTATCCTGCAACACCAGCGTCTTCAGGTACAGCGACTCGGGGACGTGCAGGCTCCAGGGGTGATCGGGAGGCTGGTAGGTAATCGTGTCTACCCGTAGGCGGCGGCCCTCGTCGGCAGCCGCCCGGCGGGCGACCTCGAGCAGTTCCTCCACCCCCAGGTAGTAGGCGCAGCTCGACAGCCACAGCCAGCCCCTCCGCTCGAGCATCCGCAGGGCTGGGCGGATCAGCTCCACCAGATGGCGCTTGACCCGGGGTAATTCATCTGGCCTTTTGACCAGGGTGGGCGGGTCGAGCAGGACGTGGTGAAAGCGCTGACCCTGGGTGGCGAGTTCGCCCAGCACGCTGAGGGCTTCCCCGGCGCGGATGTCTACCCGCAGCCCGGCCTTGGTGGCCGCTCGATCCAGCACGCCCAGGGCTTCTAAGTCCTTGTCTACCGCCAGCGCCGGCGCCCCCTTCCGAGCGGCCCGCAGGGCGAAGCCCCCCACGTAGCTGTACACGTCCAGTACCCGCTCCCCGGGGTTGACCAGGCGCTCGAAGAGGCGGCGGTTCTCCCGCTGGTCGAGGTAGAAACCGGTTTTCTGGGCCAGGGCCAGCGGGATAGGAAAGACCAGGCCGTCCTCCTCCACCTCGAGCACCTCCGGCACCTCTCCGTAGATCACCCCGGTCTTGTCCGGAAGGCCTTCCTGTCGCCTCGAGTCCACATCGCTGCGCTCGTAGATGCCCTGGGGATGGGTGACCTCGAGCAAGGCCGCAAGCCACACCTCCCGCAAAGCCTCCATCGCCCGGTTGCGCACCTGGAGCACCATCACCTCCCCGAACCGGTCCACCACCAGCCCCGGCAATCCGTCGGCCTCGGCGTGGACCAAGCGGTAGAAGCTGCCCAGGCCGGCGCGCCGCTCGAGGGCCCGGCGGAACCGGTGGGCGAAGAGGGATTTGTCCAAAGGGCCTTTATCCCAGCGATACACTCTCAAGGCCACCCGGCT